>CAYMTN010000046.1:12214-27927 GCA_964393335.1 uncultured Anaerolineaceae bacterium | reverse complement strand
GTGTCGCTTCGAACGGATCGTCCAGTTGGTCCGCGCGCGAAAAGAACAGCCCTCCATACTCCAACATCGCCACGAACTTGGCGAAATTCATATAGCGCCAAATCAATATGTTCGGGTCATCCGGCGGTTCAAAAGAAGGATGTTCGTAGATTGGTTTCCCAACATCAGACATTGAGGGATCCTTTTTGCTCAGTCCTTTATTGTAACATAGCAACTTGCTGTTTATACTGCGAAATCGCTTGATAATCCGCCTTTCCTTCCTCCAAAAAGAGAAATCAGGCACTGACGAATCCGCAGGCCGGATACCAAACGTTTTGCGTGATACAATAGCCGTGTGAAAGTATGAGATCGTTCGAGGGTTCCACGTCATGTATGAAGAACACCCGGTATGCCGAAAACCCAATGACGAGTATGTCAAAATCTGGCACTACATGGATTTTCGGAAGTTCGTATCGCTGCTGCACAACGAAGCGCTCTTTTTCCCCAGGGCGGCCATGCTGCTGAGAGACGATCCGTTCGAGGGCGCGTTTCCCAAGAACGGGTGCGATCCCGACGTCCGGCAGTATTTCGAGTTTACCGGTCACAAAGACATAGTCGCCGTGAACTGCTGGCACATGAACGAATACGAATCGAATGCCATGTGGAAGCTGTACGGGGACAGCATCGCCATCCGGTCCACTTTCCGGCGGCTGGCGGATAGTTTCGGCGACTCCCCCGAACAGGTCCACATCGGGATCGTGGAATACATCGATTACGAATTCGACACCACGCGCTCCGCGCCGGACAACATGCTGACCTACCTGCTGCACAAACGGCCCGATTTCGGCTACGAGGCCGAACTACGCGCCCTGACGCTGCTCGCGCCGTCCTCCGCCGAAGACCCTGACTCGGCCCCGGAGATCGAAGGCGGCGTGCGCATCAAGGCGGACCTGGACACGCTGATCGACGAAATTTACGTCTCGCCGCGCTCCGAACGCTGGGTAACGGATGTCGTGCAGTCCATCGCCGGGAAATACGGCCTGTACAAGCCGGTCGAACGCTCGAAACTGCTCGATCCGCCCGAAGCGCTGCCGCCGTGTTGAATCTGAGCGGGGACAGGCACGCGGCGGCCCACTTGCCGTTAGGGCGGAAAAACGCCGATAATCTGGCCAGGGAACGGGCACGCGCGCCGTCCCTGGTCTGGTTTTACGAGTCACACGATTCACGAGGAGGAACCCTGTGCAAAGCAATCGACGCGGCCTGGTCGTGATCGGGGCGGCGCTGGCCGTCGTCCTGGTGATCATCGTGGCGGCGGGGCTGGCAGCCCAACGGCTGATCAACGATCCCGAAGAAACCGCCACGTTTGCCCCTGACACCGATTCAACCGATTTTGCCGCGTGTACCTTCAGCCCGCCGCCCGGCGTGCTGATCGCCTACGAGTCGCCGACCAGCAACCTGGCAGAATCCCGGCGGGTGATTGAGGTCGCGCCGGACACCGTTTTCCAGGTGGTAGGCATCGGCGAAGGATTCTACCTGATCGCGCTGCCTGCCGGTGACAAGGTCTGGGTGCGCGACAGCGATATCATTCTCAGCGGGGAATGCAGCGTGCTCCCCTTTGAGCCGGGCACGGGGGCCTCGCCGGTCGAATGAGATGGTTACTGCCGCGTGCGTTTTCCGCAGCGCGCCGCGCCGCGTCCGCCGCATCGCGCAACCGGAGCCGCGAACCGCTCGACGGCGTCGCCACCGATCCTGAAACGGTGCGCCCGGCGCTGCTGGCGCGGTCGGTGATCGGCGCGATTTTGATCGCGCTGGTGCTCGGCCTGACCTTCGCCGCCGCGATCATGATCAGCAACCACGCCAAAACCAAAGACGATACGCCGCCCGCGACCAGCGAAGGCGGCTCCCCCGCGCAAGGCGCGACGACCGCTGCTGGTCCCTGCACGTTTAGCGGCGTACCGGCGACCGTGTCGCTCTATTACGCGCCGATCAGCGATGCGACGCAGTTCAAAGTCACCGTGCCCGGCAACCAGCCGTACCCGGTCATCCAGCAGCACGGCGATCACGTCCTGTTGCAGATCAACACGCAGGATACCGCCTGGGCGGATCGCAGCGTCGGCACGTTCAGCGGCAACTGCGAAAACGTGCCCGTCGATCAAACGCCGATCGGCGCGTACCCGACCGTGTGCAGCCTGACGTCGCCAACGGAGACGCTGCTGTACAACGATCCAACGTTCACGACGGCGATTGGCACCGTGCCGTCCGGATCGCACGCGGTGACCGCCTTCACGGGCGGTAGTTATTACCTGTGGCTGGATGACACGTATGCCGGCTGGGTATCCGGCGCTGGCAGCACGATCAGCGGGTCGTGCAGCAATCTACCCGCGAAGCCCGGCCCGCCCGCGTAGGGTGTTTTTTGCCTCCCTACCGGATTCGGGCATAATCGGGCGCAGGTGATCCGTTTACCCTCCCCCACAGGAGAGACAAGTCCCATGACCGACATGCTGGTAAAGCTCTACGACCTGCCCCCGCTGGCCCCGGCCATCGAGCGATGCACCGCCGCCGGAGTCGTCATTCGCCGCGCCATTGTCCCTGAGCAGCATCACATCCGGGCGTGGATCGGCACGCATTTCAGCGAAAACTGGGTCAGCGAGTGCAGCGCCGCGCTGACGCGGCTGCCGGTGGCGTGTTTTGTGGCGGTCGAGGGCGACACGTTGATCGGCTTTGCGGTGTACGACGCGGGCTATAAGGGCGTCTTCGGCCCGATGGGCGTCTCGGAAGCGGCGCGCGGCAAAGGCGCGGGCGCGGCGCTGCTGCTGGCGTGCCTGCATGACATGCGCGCGCAGGGGTACGGCTACGCGGTCATCGGCTGGACCGGCCCGCAGGATTTTTACACGAAGGTGTGCGGCGCGATCCCCATCGAGGACTCGCGTCCCGGCATGTATCGCGGGATGCTGTTCAAGTAATCTCCGATTCCAGTAACATATTCGTTTCTTGCAGGGCCATTTCCATATATTGACCCTGTAGTTTTTTATGCAATAATATTCTTTGTGCGTAATAGGAGGAAATAATGAAACTTACCGGGATCAAACTGCGGAATTTCCGGAGTATTGGCGCTGAAGGCGTAGACCTGACGCCCTGGAAAAAATGTAACATACTTGTTGGAAAGAATAATTCGGGGAAGTCGAATGCCCTACGAGCGGTCGAAAACATTTCACAAAACATAAATAGGAATCCAACTCAAGGAGGTGCGACTCTAGGACGCAAGGATACGCACAGACGAGATGACAAAAACGTATTTTCCTTCGACCTCCAGTTTGACACGGACGAAGGCGATACTCCTCAGCAACAGGAATGGGCTCCTCAAACACTGCCGGTAGATTTTTCAATCTCCTACCGACAAGGTGCTCAAGGGTTTGACGTATCGAGAATTCATTTTCATAAGGAACTTTCACAACGTGGATCAAGAGAACTCCTTAATCGAACAACCCCATATTCTTTTCCGGCAATGACCCCCGAAAGAACACAAGCAGAGATCGAAAAGTACGCCAAAAACATTTTTCGGGGAGGGGGGTTTGCGGTGGCAATATTGCCAACCAGAAAGATCCCAGAATTTCGCCAAATAAGGGATCAACAAGGGAGCTATTCGCTCGATGGAACAAACTTGATAAAGTTATTGGCTCAATATCAACATCCAGACGAAGATAATGATACTGAAAAAGAGAAATTCGATCTCATTCAAAGATTTGTCCGAGATTTACTCCATCTCCCTAACGCTTTGCTTGAGGTGACTCATGATGGTCAGACCATCTTGCTGACAAACAATGGCCTACGACTCCCACTCTCAGCATATGGAACCGGAGTACACGAATTGGTGATTCTCGTCACCGCCGTTCTATCACTTGAAAACACTATTTGCTGCATTGAAGAACCTGAGATTCACCTGCATCCGACCTTACAACGGGAATTCATCGGATTCATCATAAAAAACACAACAAACCAGTACCTGATCAGTACACATTCCCCCACCTTGATCAATGCTCACACAACCATGCCGCCTGAAGCCCGCGATCAAGTTCAAGTATTTCATCTGTGGCTGGAAAATGGTGCGACTGTGGGTGGACCTGTTCTGGAAGACCAACACAGCCTTATCGCGCTCAGTGACTTGGGCGTGAGAGCAAGCGACATTCTTCAGTCCAATTGTGTGATTTGGGTGGAGGGTCCAAGCGATCGCGTATACTTGAACCACTGGCTAACTTTGGCAGCGCCTGAGTTGATCGAAGGATTGCACTATTCGATCATGTTTTACGGCGGCAGTCTGTTGTCACATCTTTCTGTCGCCAGAGACGACGTGCCAGAAGAATTAGTAGAAATATTGCGTGTAAACCAACATGCCATCGTAATGATGGATGATGATCGGGACAATAAGCACCAACGATACAGACCGACCAAGAAACGCGTACAGGCGGAATGTGAACAAAGCGGTGGTTATTGCTGGATTACGGATGGGCGGGAAGTTGAGAATTATCTGCCGCCTAGCGTGGTCATTTCAGCTTGTGAGGAAATAACCGGAAAAACGATAACGATCTCAATAGACCAATATGGGAAATTTGAGAAGGTGCTGTATAGTGCCTTGAAACAGGCAGGGATAAAACCGTTCGACTACGCGAATAACAAGGTCAAATACGCCCGCATATTCGTTCAACATTTCCACGAAGAGGATATTGACGGCAGTCCGAACCTTCGCAAGAAACTAGATGACGTCATTGCCAAAATCAAGAAATGGAACGAGTGAGAACAGAAAACTACCCCACCAGCCGCGCCGTGATCACGCGCAGCGCCGCCAGCAGGTCGTCCCCGTGATGGTAACGCGCCGGATCGGCCCAATCGGTGCCGGTCATCTGGTGCGCCCAATCGAACGGCGCGGGCGGCGTGTCGTCCCAGGATTGAGTCCCGTCATAAAACAGGTAGATGTCCCACGCGACACGGCGCGGCCTGCCGCCCAGGCTGTGCGCGACCGCCGATCCAATCCGCCGCTCCGGGTCCCAAAACTGGTGCACGCGCGGGTCACGATCCACTTTGGACGCGCCGCGCCGGGCGGCGTCTTCGTCGTCGTAGGCCAGCATCCGAATCCACACCCACGCGGCGCGGATGTCCGCGTGAGGGTAGTCGCGCAGCACGGCCTGTTGTGCCATCCAGGCACCGTCGAGGCACTCCGGTCAGGTGGGCGAGACGACGACTACCAGGCGCGGCGCACCCGCATGGTTGAAATAACCGGCGAACGGCTCCAGCGAACCGGCCAGCGCGATCAGGTCGTGCGGGGAATCACCGGCGCTCACGAGGCGGCGTCCTGCTCCGCGATGAATGCCAGCGCCAGTCGCACGGCTTCTTCGGCGTAACCGAAACACTGCGGCAGCAGGTTCCGCGCGCGGAATTCGTCGCTCGCGCCCGGCGCGCCCAGGTCGAGGTCGATGAGCTGCTGGCAGTTGATCGAACCGAATTTGGCCTCGAACGCGGCGACCAGTTTTTTCGTGATGGCGTAGGCCGCGTCACGCGGCTGATCGCTGCGCTGGCGGCCCGCTGCCAGCCCGACGCCCATAATCGCCCCGCTCAACGCGCCGCACGTGCCGCACGTGCCAGATAGGCCGCTGCCAAACGCCGTTGCGATGCGCGGAATCAGGTCCGACTCAATGCCCTGGTTTTCCGCCAGCGCCAGCAGCACGGATTCCGAACAAACGTAACCGGATTCGAACAGCGTCCGCGCGCGCTGCACGGCCCGTTCGTTGGTCATGTGATCGCTCATGTGTGATGTCCACCCTCGTTATGCACCGGATCAAACAAGCGCCTTCCATTATACCGGAAAGCGCTTATCCGACACGATGGTCACACGACGAGCACATGATGCGCCGCTGCTGGCGCAGTGCCCCTTATTCGAACGTCATGTAACGCTCGCCCTGGAAAGTCAGCGCGGCCCATTTACCCGGCGCGAACGACACCCACACTTCGGCCCCGTCCAGGGCCAGGATGTCGATCACGTCGCCCGCGTGCAGGTCTTCCAGGTGATCGTATTGCACGCCGGGACCGCTGCGCACGCGCAGCATAGGCGACGTAACGCGCAGCCGCAGTGCGCGCTCGACGGCTTCTTTTTCCTCTTTTTCCTCTTCGCCGCCGGATTCTTTGGCAGCATAGGCGAGCAGGTCTTCATAACTGCCGTTGAACCAGTCCAGATCGGTGTTGCGCGACGTGACACCCGCCACGCTGCCTTTTTCGGAATGCTGCCAGAAGCGCCACTCGGCCCAGTCCTGCGGCAGTGTGGGCTGGTCTACGCCGTAATGTGCGATCCACAGGTCATACTGCGCCCATTCCGGCGAGTGTAAGATGTTCGGGTTCCAGAACCAGCCGCCCGTGTACATGATCGGCTTGCGGCCTTCCCGCTGCTCGATCAACTGGGCGCACGCCTTGACCGCGCCGGTCACGACGGGCGCGGGCTGCTCGTCGGCCAGCTCGACGTCCAGCACCAGCGGCAGATCGGGCTGGCGGCCTTCCAGCACGTCAAACAAACGCGTGATCTGCGCTTCGGCGCTCGTTTTCGGCTTCACGACGTGATAGGCCGACACCAGCAGCCCGGCATCCTGCGCGCCGCGCCAGTTTTCATAAAAACGCGGGTCGGTGTAATAATCGCCGACCGTCGAGCGAATGATCGCGAACCGGTAGCCGCCTGCCGCCACGACTCGCCAATCGATTTCCCCTTGCCAGCGCGATACGTCGATGCCTGGTGTTCTCGCCATCCGTCCCTCTCCTTTAACCGTTTATGGCCTGGTTAACAGATTGATGGTGATCAGTATAGTACGAAGCGGCGATTCGGGGAACCCGCCAGCGCCGCCGCGCGTCCCGGCATATAATCACAGGGGACTGCCTGACCCTGACTGTAAGGATTCTCAGGAATTTCCCACGTCACCGCCAGGGGCGGCACGTCACAAGGATGAAAAACCAGGGCGCAGGCAAACCAACGATCCGGCAAGCAGCGCCCCACCAAGTTCTCGTTTTTGGCTGATCGCCGGACGCTGATCGCTAAAAGTTATATTCGAAGGAGACTCACCTTATGACCGGCCAAACTACCGTCCGCGTCTTGCAGGAAGACTGGAGTCCGTTCCACAACCTGCACCAGTCGGCGCAGCGCTTCAGCGAACAAACCGGGATCGCGGTTGAGGTCACGCTGAGCCACATCCCGGAACTGTGGGATCACATGGACCGCGCCTTCAACGACGACGATCCGCCCTTCGACCTGGTCGGCTGCGACGAGTTACTGCTGCTGCAATATGCGCGGCGGGGCCGGGTCGAGGCGCTCGATCGGGTCGTCGCCGCCGATGGTTACGCGCTGGACGATTTCGAACCGGCGGCGCTGGACGCCGTCAGCCTCAAGGGCGCGCTGTACGGCATCCCGTACTGTGACGTGTCGAGCGTGTTGATCTACCGGCGCGATCTGTTCGAGCGGTACGGCATCCCCGTGCCACAGACAATGGACGCGCTCACCTGGGCGGCGCTGGCGATCCAGGATGCGGTGCGCGCCGACCCTGCCGCCCCGCACGTCGCCGGCGATTTTTACGGGATCACGCTGCGCGGCGCGCCAAGCTGCGGCCTCAACTTTTGGACGGTCGGATCAAACTGGGCACCTGCCTGGGACGTCGCGTGGTACGACGACTCCGGCCAGCCCGCGCTGGATACGCCGGAACACCTCGCCGCGCTGACTCATTACGTGACGCTGTTGCAGCAGGCGGGACCACCCGAATCGGCGACGATGGGTTTTGAGGAATGTATGGCCGCCTACCGCGCCGGGCGCGCGGCGATGGTGATCGAACCGGCCAATGAGGCGTCAATTGTCTACGACGCGGGCGGCCCGATTGCCGACGCGACCATGACGGCGCTGATGCCTGCCGGTCCGCGCGGCACGCGCCATCCCGGCCTGTACTGCCCGCCCTACGCGATCCCGGCGCATTCGAGCGTCAAGGATGCAGCGTGGGAACTGGCGAAATTCCTGTGCGCGCCGGAGCAGTTGGTCGATGACGCGGTCAAAAGTGGATTTGTCGAAGTGGCGCGGCGGTCTGTGCTGGACGATCCGCGTTTTGTGGCGCGGTTCCGACCCGATCTCGTGACGACCACCCGCGCGACGCGCCCCCACGCACGCGGCGAGCGTCCGGTCAACCGTTTCTCGTTCGAGGTAGGCGACATCCTGGGCGCGGAATATACGCGCGCCCTGACCGGCGAGCACACGCCGCAGCAGGCGATCCGCCGCGCCCAGGATCGCGTCGCCGCGCTCGGCTCGGTGGATTAAGTATCTATCCGTGAATTCGTTTTGGTAGGGGCGCTGCTTGTTGCGCCCGGCAATTTACGGATAGGTTGTAAGCGCACGCAGGCAGGCGCGAAAAGGGACCGGCATCACAACCGGTCTCCGGATGTTTACGATGGCGTATGGCCCGCGCCTAAACCATCTCCGGCGGGAACGTGTCCTTGTAGCGCTGGATCGATTGCAGGATCACCGCGCGCGCCGCGTCCGCGTCGTCCCAGCCTTTGGGCGTCACCTCGATCCCCTGAAGCTGCTTGTACGTCTGGAAGAAGTGCGCGACCTCGGTCAAAAAATGCTTGGGCACGTCGCCAATATCGCAGTACTCGTCAAACAGCGGATCGGTCGAGGGAACGGCCAGAATCTTGTCATCGGGATCGCCCCGGTCGAGCATGTGGAAAATGGCGATCGGGCGCGCCTCGATCACGCACCCGGCAAAAGTCGGCTCGTTGACCATCACCAGGATGTCCATCGGATCGCCGTCTTCGGCGTGGGTCTGCGGAATCAGGCCGTAGTCGCTGGGGTAGTGCATCGAGCTGTACAACACGCGATCGAGTTTGATCACGCCCGCTTTTTTGCTGTATTCATACTTGTTGCGGCTGCCTTTTGGAATCTCGACAATGCAGTAGACCGCCTCAGGAATACGCGGCCCAGGGGGGAGTCGTTGCCAGAGATTGATGCCCATGATAGCTGTTTTCCTCGCATGTGTTCTGGGCGAAGCCGCCGGTTCCGCTGGCGACTTGCACGTCATCGTAGACTGATCGGAATCATATCCGTGCGGGGCGGGATGCGTCAGGCGGTGCCTGGCTGCGCGCTGTCCGGCGAGTCGTCCGCCGGGCGCGCGGACCGCGCGGGCTGCAGCGCGTGGCGGTTAGGCGGTGGCCCTGCCTCCCCCACCAGCACGTCCAGGCGGCGGATCGCGTCAGGATCAAAAAACCATTCGCCGCACAAGTCACACTTCCAGGCGGTCACATGCGGCGCGTGGACCAGCGTGGACTCGTACACCTGCACGTACACGGTTTGGAGCTGGCTCAGGTGACCGACCTCACAGGTCGGGCAGGCATCGGGCATGGGATACATCTGCTGCATCGTCAGTAACTGCCGTAGTAGCTGTCATACGGACCAGGCGTGCGAGTCGGCGTCGGCGGATCGCCGGGCGGCAGCACGCCGGATGGCGGGGGCAGCTTGGTCGGCGTGGGACTGGGCACCGGCGTGTAGGTCGGCGTGAGCGTCGGCATCGGCACGCCGCTGTTGTCGTAACTCCAATGCTCGATCAGGCCGATATCCGGCACCGGCCAATAGCGCACGAACGCCCGCCCGACGATGTATTTGCGGTCCACCGCGCCGAAATCCTGCGAATCCTTACTCGCGCCCCGGTTGTCACCCAGCACGAAAAATTGATCCGGGCCGACCACCCACTGGCCATCACACGTTTTGCTCCGGCAAAAATTCTCGATGTACGGTTCTTCGAGCAGCGTGCCGTCGATATACACACGGCCCTCCAGGATCGTCACGGTTTCGCCCGGCAGCCCGATGATACGCTTGATGAAGTCACGGTCGGATTGCAGCGGGTAGTGGAAGACGACCACGTCACCGCGACGCGGCTCGCCCAGGATGTACGACAGGCGGCTGACGATGATGAACTGGTCGGTGGTGAAGTTGGGCAGCATACTGTGCCCGTCCACGACAAAACGCGCCGTCGCCAGGTTGACGAAGGCATAAATAGCCGCGATCAGCAGCACTGTTTCGATCAACTCGCGCAAAAATGAGCGCCCTGGCCGCAGCGCAGGCTGCGGGACATCGGTGAAAATCTCGTCGCCGGGGATGGCGTCCGGCGCAGGCGGGTACAGGTTGGTTGACGTTGTCAAGATAGCCGACTCTTCGATTGGTGATCGATGCACACTGTTGACTATAACGCAGCGAGGGGCAGGCGGCAACAGGTCAGGCGAGTCGCCGCAGTAGCCCCGTTACCTGATATGCACTATACTCACCGCGAAAGAGTATCAACCAGATCGTGATAAAGGACGGCAACCGGTGAGCGCTGAACAGGTGCGGGTGCTCGTAGCTGACGATGGCCGCGACAACCGTGACTTTATCGTGGACTACATCCTCAAGCCGAACGGGTTTGTGCCGATGATCGCGCGCGACGGCTTCGAAACGATGGCGATCGTGCGCGAACACCAGCCCGACATCATCCTGCTCGACCTGCAAATGCCGCGCATGAACGGTATGGAAGTGCTGGATACGCTGCAAGCCGAAGGCTGGGACATCCCCGTCATTCTGATGACGTTTCACGGCTCCGAGGAGATCGCGATCGAGGTTTACCGCAAGGGCGTGCGGGATTACGTCAAAAAGCCGTACACCGTCGATGAAATGCTGGCGGCGATGGACCGCGCCCTGGCCGAAGTCCGACTGCACCGCGAAAAAAACGCGCTGACCGAACGCCTGCTGCACGCCAACGCATCGCTCAACCGGCGCGTGCGCGAACTGCAAACCCTGTACCGGATCGGCAAAAGCGTCACGTCGCTGGTCAGCATGGACCAACTGATCACGCACGTCGTCAACGCGGCGACCGAGATCATCGGCGCGCAGCAAGGCAGTTTGCTGCTGCTGGAAAACGATCAACTGGTGTGCCGCGCGATCAAACAGCACAGCGATCCGGCGGCGCACACCGCCAACGAATTTAGCAGCAACCGCCTGGCATGGCAGGCCGTCAAAACGCAGCAGCCGTTTGTGCTCTCCCCCGAACAGCTCAACCAGTACCGCGCCCAAAACCCGATGCTGCCCGCCGCGATTGCCTGCATCCCGCTCAAGGTCGGCAAGCGCGTCGTCGGCGTGTTGAGCGTCGAAAACGTCGCCGCCGACGCCACCGCTTTTACGCGCCAGGACGGCGCGCTGCTGGAGATGCTGGCCGACTACGCCGCGATTGCCATCGAAAACGCGCGCATTTACGCCGCGCTGGAAGAAGCGACCCTGGCCCAGTCCGAGGCGCTGCGCAGTGCGTTTGAAAGTTATGTCGCGCCGAGCGTGGTCGAACGCGTGCTGCATAACCCTAACGCGCTGGCGTTGGGCGGCAGGCGCAGCGAGATCAGCGTGTTATTCGCCGACGTGCGCGGCTTCACCACCTACACCGAACAGGCCGACCCGGAAGACGTGGTCAGCCTGCTGAACGAGTATTTCAGTCTGGCCACCGAGGTCATTTTCTCACGCGAGGGCACGCTCGATAAATTCCAGGGCGACGCGGTGATGGCCTTTTTTAACGCGCCGGAAGACCAGCCCGATCACCCGTACCGCGCCGTCGATGCCGCGCTGGCCCTCCAGCGGGCGATTGCCGAGCGGAACGCCCGCGTCGGCGGCGAGGGCCTGACGTTTGGCATCGGCGTGCATTTGGGCGAGGTCGTCGTCGGCAACATCGGCACGGCCAGGGCCATGAACTACACCGCGATCGGCGATACGGTCAACGTCGCCAAGCGCCTGCAAGAACGCGCGCTGCCCGGCCAGGTGTTGATCTCATCCGCGATCTACGAGCAGTTGGGCGATACCGTCGAGGTCAACCCGATCGGGGACCTGGCGGTCAAGGGGCGGCAGCAGTCGGTCGAGGTCTACGAATTGATCGCGCTGGCCTGAGCGCGGGCGTCTCAATCCTCGTCCGGCAGATCGGGGAACAGTTCCAGGTTGCGCGGCCCCTGCTCTTTGATACGCTCCGCCTGCTTAAACGTGACAGTCGATGATGGCATCTCCGGCGTATCCCCGTCGAGCAGGTCTTCAATCGTCAGAATCTGGATGCGCGGATAGTCCCGGCCCCAGCCGGGTGAGTAATAAAACCCCGCGCTGACGGCTTCCGTCTCCATGTCTTTGGACGGCGCTTCGAGCGTGATGAACAGGCCGACAGCCGCTTTTTCGCGCTCCACCGTGCCGACCAGATCGCGGATGTCGCCGCTTTTCACCTTGCCGGACTTGACCTGCACCATCGCGCGTTTGGGTTTGCCGGTGGCGTCGTCGATGAACGTGATCACGCCGTCCACGCCGCGATCTTTGCCGCGTTTGCCCGTCTTGCCGCCGACCTCGCCGCCCAGGGGCCGCGCCTGGACCAGCGACAGCGCCCAAAACTGGAACTGGAAGCGGTCGTCTTCGGCCAACTGGCGCGCGCCATCGACCGACACCGGCTCGCCGATGACCTCGTAATCGACACGCGGCGTCAGGTCGAACATATCTTGCAGGCGGTATTTTTGCAGCGCGACGCTCAAATGCGTGATGTCGATCCCGATCCAGCGGCGGCCCAATTTTTGAGCGGCGGCGATGGCCGTGCCGCACCCGCAAAACGGATCGAGCACCACGTCGCCGGGGTTGCTGCTGGCCTGGATGATGCGTTCGAGCAGGTCCAGCGGCTTTTGCGTCGGGTAGCCGAGTCGCTCGGCGGAAGTATTCCCAACACGCAATACATCATCCCATAAATCCTGTATAGGCATTCCCTTCTTTTCATCAAGATAAACAACTTGCCCTCGCAAAAGAGGTCTGCCATCATGCGTTTTTTTGATACGCCCTTTTTGCCACAAGCGCTCCATATCTTCTTGGTTCAAACGCCACATGCGCGAAGGGCCTGGTATACGTCCATGAAACTCGAAACGCCCACCTGTACCTCCACGATACGGAGCAGTCAGGTCTTCGAGCTTGTACAAGCGTCCATCCTCATCTTCTTTGAATTCGGATGATAGGTATTTAGGAGAATAATCTACAAATACGGTGTTAAAGACTGCTTCTCGCTCGTTCCTGGAATAATAGAACAGGACATCATGAATCCTGCCGAATCGTTTTGCATCGTTGTGACTGCTCGTTCGCTTCCACACGATCTCGTTCCTGAAATTCTCCGGCCCGAAAATCGCATCAAGCAGAATCTTCAAGTAGTGGCTCGCGGTCGGATCGCAGTGCAGGTACAGGCTGCCGGTTGGCTTCAAAACGCGGTGCAGTTCCACCAGCCGCGCGGCCATCATCACCAGGTAGGCCATCATCTGGTTGCTGCCGATCAGGGTGCGCATCGCCTCAACCGCCGTCGAAACGCGCGGCGGGGCCTGTGTCACCAGGTCGCGGTACGTTTCTTCGGCGGTGTGGCCCCAGTGCCACGTATCCTCGAAGGCCGTGATCTGCGCTTCGCTTTCGATGCCGCTTTCGTCCTTGAACAGCACGTTGTAGCTGCGGCTGCTGTTGAACGGCGGATCGAGATAGATCAGATCGACGCACGCGTTCGGGAAATAATCGGGCGTGCGCAGAATATCCAGGTTGTCGCCGTAATAGAGCTTGTTGCCGGTCGTCATGTGTTCCTCCCAGTCTTACCCCCCTATTATAGCCGGAATTTGAAAAACACACGTCCGCGCCCCCCTGGTCACGCGCGGCGGGATGATCTATACTACAATTATTCAGCACGTTACAAAATGGGGAGGCGTCACCATGCGGCACCAACCACACATCCGGCTTGTCGTGTTGATCGGCTTAGTAGGCGGCGTGCTGGCTTCCGGCTGGTTGATCGCGCCAGGAGTCGCGCAGGCCCCCCGCCAAGAACCCGCGCCCGAACCGGGCATCTGTGACGGCGTGATCTGCGGGCCGTCCGGCGCGTTCAGCGTCCCCTCCTTCCCCACCCTGACCGATATCACCTGGGACGCGTTCCCGCCCAATCCCCCGCGCCCGTATGCGCCCGGCGCGGAGGGGAGCGCGATCTACGTGGCGACGACCGGCAATGACGCGCATCCCGGCACGTCCGACGCGCCGCTCGCCACGCTGGTCCAGGCCGCCGAACGCGCGCAGCCCGGTGACGTGATCTGGGTGGCGGACGGCGAGTACCCGACCGGGTTACCGGACGAGTACGAAGCGCTGGTCCTCGAAACGCCCGGCATCACGCTGGCCGCCGAGCACCCCGGCGCGGTGACGCTGGTCCCGCTGCCGGGCGAAAATTCCGCCGCCGTTGGCATCGCGGCCCGCGCCGACGACCTGATCATCGACGGGTTCGTGATCCGCGACTTCCGGGAGGTCGGAATCGAGATCGGCAACGCGCGGACCACGCAGCATAACATCGTCTTGAAGCACCTCCGCGTCGAAAACTGCGATGAAGGCATCCGCACGGCGTATGGTGGCAGCGGCAGGCAGCCGGTCATCGACGGGCTGCTGGTCTATGACGTGTGGCTGCACGACGTGGTCTACATCGCCATTCAGTGCGGCGAAGGCCCGTGTAACAACATGCGCTTCGAGGCGCTGCGCATCGAAACACCGCCGAGCGCCACGAACGAGAATTCCGGCGCGGACGCGCTGGCGGTCGAATCCGGCGAAAACGTGGTCGTCTTCAACGCCGTGATCAGCGGCCTGGTAGGCGATGGCATCGACCTGAAATCGTCGCGCAACGCGGTCGCCAACGTGATCGTACACGACATGGGCCGCAACGGGATCAAGCTGTGGCAGAGCGGCGACATCATCAACGCGCTGGTTTACAACACCGGGGCGGACGCGGCTGTCGTGCTCGAAGACAGCGCGGATGATTACCGCCTGTTGAACGTGACCGTCGCGTATCACAGCCGGGGCGAAAGCGCCTACGTCATGACCGCCGCCTACGATACGCCCAACGGGACCGGGCGGCTGGACATCGTCAACAGCGTCTTTTACATGAATTCCGGCCCGGTCTGGGTCACGCCCACGATGGCGCTCGACGTGCGGAACACGCTATTTTACGGGTCGGCCAACGACGTCGAACTCGACTGGGGGCCGGTCGTCGTCGGCGCGATGGAGTCGCCGATCAGCGCATTGGAGGCGGCAGGCGGCGGGTCCGGCAACCTGGAGCCGGTCGATCCGGCGTTCCGCGACCCGGACGCGGGCGATTTCACCTGGACCAGCAGCCCGCTGCAAGATGCCGGGACGGACGCCATCCCGCTGCCCGCGTTTGACCTGCTGGGCCACCCGCGTGTCAACGGACCGGCGGTTGACCTGGGTCCCTGGGAAGCGCCGTAGGGCAGCCGGTCACGCGGCGGCGCGTGGGCGGCGCGCGGGCGGCACGAAAACGCCGCGAAACCGGTGTACAATGAGGGGTATTATCCGACGCAGACACCGGAAGGAACGCCGTTTTGAGCGACAAACTGCAACGCTGCCCCAACTGCGGCGCATACGTGATGGGCAGTGACGACATCTGCCCGCGCTGTGATTACCGGTTCGGGGAGCCGCTGAGCGGCCCCGGCGACTCAGCGTATCGTACGCCGCCGGCCACCGAAATCGATCTCAAGCGGCCCGACGTCCCGGCGACCGAAACGTTCGACGTGGCCGGGATGGCCCCGTCCCCCGGCGAAACGCCGGGCGAAACCGGGCCGGACGAATCCGCGTCCGGCGAGGTCGATTCGCCCGGCGACGATACGTTGATCGC
>CAYMTN010000046.1:0-12114 GCA_964393335.1 uncultured Anaerolineaceae bacterium | reverse complement strand
GAACCGGCCATCGAAACGGGCAATATGCCGACGCTGCGTTTCGCGCTGGACGACGCAGTCGCGAGCCAGCCCGCTTACCTCGTGCCGCCCGCGCCGTATACGCCCCCGCCGCCCGTCCAGGCTGCGCCACCACCTCCGCAAATTGCGCCGCCGGGTTACGCGCCGTATGGCTACGGGGCACCGCAGGCCGCGCCCCCGCAAGCCGCGTTCCACCAGCGCGTGCAAGCCTACGTGCAGGGCGGATACCGCGTGCAGTCGCACCGCGCCTATGATGCGGCGCTGGTCTGCGGCAAATCACTGGGCGTCGCGGGCTGGCTGCTGGCGTTGATCAGCGTCGTCGGCGCGCTGTGGTACCTGCTGATCCTGCTGTTGAGCGGCTTACGCTCCGACACGGTGTATATCACGCTGGAATCGGATGGGTACGTCTACGAAGAGGGTCCCGGCGCGGCGCACGTCCGGCGGCAGCGAGCGCGCACCGGCCAGCGATGGGGCGCGTTCGGGGTGATCGTGTTTTTCGTCAGCCTGCTGTTGGCGCTGGTCCTGGGCGTGGTGGCGTCAATCGTGCTCACCCAGGATCGTTACCAGGCGGCGCTGCGGGAAGCCTACCCGGCGGTGACGTTGTTCGAGGAACGTTTCAGCAGCACGCCCGCCGATCCCGAAGATGTCGCGCTCGCCAAAGACGCAGCGGTCGCGTTTTCCATCCTGGCAGGGATCGCGGCGGTCGGGTTATGGGGCGGCGCCACGTTGTTCGTGATCGGCACGATTCACGCCCGCGCCTACCGGACGCCTGTTCCCCCGCTGCCGGGGTACGCCTAACCGCGCCGTAACGCAACACCCCACCACCGCGACGCGTTCATGCGCGTGGTGGGGTGACGTCGATCACCCGGTAACCGGCTCATTCAGTAGGATCGCCCATGATCAGCGCCAGCAGGTCACTACTCGTGCCCTCGTAGGTGACGCTGGCGAGAACGCCGTAAAACGCAGCTTCCACGTCCGCGTCATATTCGCCCAAAAACGCCAGCCCCACGCCGATGCCGATCACGCCGTCGGCGACCTCGTACACGACCAGGATGCCATTGGACTCGTCGACTTCATCGGTCACCGTCATGACTCCGGCCTCGATTTCGTCGTCCAACGCCACGATCTCGACCTCGCCGAACTCGGTCGTGGTTTCCGCATCCTGGCCCAGCCCCAGCAGGCCCTCGACCACGATGGTCGTCAATTCTTCCAGGGTCGTTTCGGCGGTGATCTCAAAGCCCGACATCGTCAGGATGTCAACCGGCAGCAGCAGGATTTGCAGCCCCAGGTCGCCCGACGCGGGCAGCGATTCGTCGGTGCCTTCCATGATCGCGGTCAGCACGGCTTCCGAGTTTGCCACCGTTAAGCCCGGCAGGTCCTGACTCTCACCGGCGTACCAATCGGGGGGATACGATGCCGTCAGCATCTCGTCGTCAGACGTAAACTCAAGCCATACGTCCTCGTCTCCGCCATCTTGTGCCAACACCGACGCCGGTCCCGCGATCAGACTCAGCATCAGCGCCAGGCTCACTATCACCGCGAAGCGCTTCTTCATTCGATCCTCCATAGCTGCAAAAAACGTGAGTAAAAGATAGTGGACGCGGGGCGTTTTGACAAACCGCCGCGCGGGGGGACAGTTGCCTAAAAACCGGCTAGCCATTATAACAGGTCTCATCAACCCGTTCGACCGAACCGGTCCCAGCGGACACGCTATGCCAGAGCCTGCCGAGTCCCACCCGTTTGATCCTGCCGCCACGCTGCAACGTCTGGCGGCCATCATCAGTTCGGCGCTTGACCCAGACGCGATGCTGACCGACGCGCTGCGCGAAATCGCGCTGCTGCTCGACTGCGAAGGGGCCCAGTTAGCGCTGCCGGATCACGTGACGTACAGCCTGGTGGCGCACAAACCATCGCTCTACGGGCTGGCGCAGACGTGGCCGGATCGCGTGTGGCCGCTCGACGGCCCTGGTTACCTGATCGACGTGTACCACACCGGCGAGCCGTACGTCCAGCAGACGCCCGGCGAGTGCATGGGGCCGGACTGCGACAACATGCTGGCCTGCCCGTTGAACATGCGCAACTGCACGTTAGGCGTCCTGCACCTGATCAACCACCGCCCCGGACCGTTTAGCGAGGCGCACATCGCGCTCGCGCAGACCGCCGCCCGCCTGATCGCGGTCAGCCTGGACAGCGCGCAGGCAGACACATCCGAACGCCGCCGCGCCGAGCTGGTGAACCAGACCAACCGCATCAGCCAGGAGCTATACGCGACCCTCGACCCGCCTGCCCTGCTGCGCAAAACCGCCCGCCACCTGCTGGACGTATTCGCGCTGCAAGCCGTGCACGTCTTCCTGGTGACGCCGGATGGGCAGGCGGTCCGCCTGGGGGCCAGCGCCACCAGCGCCCCGCCGTTGGACCTGCCGCTGGATTACACGCTGCCGGTCACGGGGGGCATCATCGGGCGCGCGGTGCGCACCGGCACCTCGCAGTTGGTCGCAGACCTGCGCACCGACCCGGATTATTTGCCGCTGGACAAAACGCGCCGCCTGCAAAGCGGGTTGGTCGTCCCGCTGCGGCGCGGCGACGACGTGATCGGCGCGATCAGCCTGCTCTCGACGTCGATCAACAGCTTCAGCGAGATCGAGCGGCACGCGCTCGAAACGCTCGCCACACAGATCAGCATCGCGCTGGAAAACGCGCGGTTGTACAACCAGGCCCAGCGCCGCCTGCTGGAACAGAGCATCGTGTACCAGATCGGGCAGGACCTGACCGCCATTCTCGATTACCGCGAATTAACCGAGGCGATGGTCCGGCACATGAACCACGCGCTGAAAACGTCCGCCTGCCTGGTCGCGCTCTACGACGAAGAACAGGCGGCGGTGCGCGTCGCCGCCGATTACCGCGCGCCGCACCATCACGCCGCCGACGGCGAGCGCATCACCGGAAAGTACCTGCCGCTGGAAACACGCGCCGCGCTGGCCGGAGCGATCTATACCCGGCAGCCCGTCACCATCTACCGCGACGATCCGAGCACCGGACCCGCCGCCGTCGCCCTGCTGGAGCGGTTGGGCGACCACAGCCAGCTCGTGCTGCCCATGTTTGCCGGTGAGCGCGTGTTAGGCGTGGTGGATTGGACCGATAACCAGCCGGGCCGCCTGTTTTCGCCGGATGACATCCAGTTGGCGCGCACGCTGGTTGCCCAGGCGACGATTGCCATCGACAACGCGCTCTTGTTCCGCCAGCTTGAAACGCGCGCCGCCGAACTGGCCGAAGCCAACCGGCTGCGCAGCCAGTTTTTGGCGACTGTCAGCCACGAACTGCGCACCCCGATGAACAGCATCATCGGGTTCAGCGAGACGTTGATCGAGGGCGTGTACGGCGCGTTGACCGAACAACAAACCAGCCGCCTGGAACGCATCCGGCGCAACGGCTACAACCTGCTGACGCTGATCGACGACCTGCTTGACCTGTCGCGCATCGACGCCGGGCGGCTGAAGCTGCATTCCGAAACGATCAGCGTGACGGACGCCATCGCAACGGCCCTCCAGCGCCTGCATGACGACGCCGCCGAAAAAGGGATTCTGGTTAGCTTCAACGTACCCGGCCACCTGCCCCGCGTACACGCCGACCCCGAACGCCTGCACCAGATCATCGTGAACCTGCTCAGCAACGCCATCAAGTTTACGCACGAGGGCCGCGTCACGATCACCGCCCGCCAGATCGACCGCCAGGGCCGCCCCTTTATCGAAACGACGATCACCGATACCGGGATCGGCATCAGCCTGGCCGACCAGGCGATCATCTTCGACGAATTCCGGCAGGTGGATGGCAGCAGCACGCGCGCCTATGGCGGCAGCGGGCTGGGGCTGGCGATCACCAAAAAACTCGTTACGATGATGGGCGGTGACATCTGGGTCGAAAGCGAGTTGGGCCGGGGCAGCGCGTTTACGTTTGTGCTGCCGATGGCGCGCGCCTGATCCGGCCCCGGTCCGGTGCGCTCGTAGTCAAAGAAGGACAGGCCCATGACGCTTTCCCACGCCGTTCTGTTGTTCGTCAACGGTATTTCCCTCAGCATCGCGGCGGGATTGATCTTCGTCCTGCCGATTCTGCCCCGGCGCACGACGGCCAACCGCTGGTTTGCGGCGTTTCTGGTCGCGCTCGGCCTGTGGGCCTACTTTGCGATGGCGCGCATTATCCCGGCGATGAGTCCGTTCAGCGAAACGCACGATTTTTACATCTTGTTCACGGGGCTGCTGTTCGCGCCGGTGGCGCTGTATGGGTTCGTGATCAGCGTGTGCAGGCCGCGCGACGGGCTGGCACCGGTCATCCTGGCGGCGGGCTTCGTGATCGTGGCCGGTACGGCGGCGCTGCTGTGGCGTGACCAGATCGTGCGGTATACCGAAACCGGCGGGGACCGCGTCGAGTTCCGCTTCGTCTCGGCGGGTATCGCCGTGCCGTTCGTGATCGGCGCGTACCTGCTGCTGAGTTACCTGTACCTGCACATCAGCCCCAACCCACAGGTGAAACCGCTGCGGCTGGCGGTGCTGCTGATGATGGTCGGTTACGGGAAAAACTTGATCCCGGCGCTGCGCCTGCCCCCGCTCAGCATCGGGCTGCTGACCGTCGCCGCGCTGGTGATCGGGTCGCGGCTGTTGCGCTGGCAGGTGTTCGGCCCGCTGCGCGAGATTCAAGAGGAACTGCGCGTGGCCAACGCGGACCTGCGGCAGGCGCTCAACGACCTGAACGCCGAACGCGAGCGCAGCAGCCGGATGGCCGACGACCTGGGCGAAGCCAGCCGCTATAAAAGCGCCTTCCTGACCAACATGAGCCACCAGCTCCGCACGCCGCTCAATTCCATCGTGGGCTACAGCGAGCTGCTGCTCAAGGGCATCTACGGCCATCTATCCGCCAAACAGAACGACCGCATCGAAAAAATCCACCGCAACGGCCTGAACCTGTTGAATGTGATCAACGACATTCTCGATCTGAGCAAGATCGAAGGCGGGCGGCTGGCGCTGAATCTCAGCGACGTGCGCGTCGCGGCGCTGGCCAATACGCTGATCGACGAGGTCGCGCCGCTGGTCGGCAGCAAAAACCTGGCGCTGGAAACCGAGATCGCCCCGCCGCTGCGCCTGATCCGGGCCGACGAGATGCGCATCCGGCAGGTGATCCTGCACCTGCTGCACAACGCGGTGACGTTCACACCCGCCGGATATGTGCGGCTGGCAGCGCGTACCATCACGGTACAGGATGGGCAGTGCGCCGATTTTCCGCTGCCCGTACTCGGCTGGCTGGAAGATCGCCACTGGCTGCTGATCAGCGTCAGCGATTCGGGCGTCGGCATCCCGGCAGAGCAGCAGGCGGCCATCTTCGAGGAATTCCGCCAGGGCGGCGACGCGTACCCGCTCGCCGAGGGGACCGGGCTGGGGCTGGCGATTGCCAAAAAACTGGTCGAGCTGCACGCCGGGCGCATCTGGGTGCGCAGCCAGCCGGGCCAGGGCAGCACGTTTTTTGTCGCGCTGCCCGCGCTGGATACGTTCGACGGCCAAACCGGTACGCCCGCCCCGCCCCCGGAAGCCCGCCCGGTGCTGATCGTCACGCATGACGACGCGGTAGAATCCGCGATCACGGACGTGCTGCGGGCCAGTCCGTATCACCCCGTGCGCGCCTTCGACGCGCCGACCGCCCAGGCGCGCGCCCACGAAACACACCCTGCCGCGATCCTGATCGACGCCAGCCTGCCGGAGATCGGCATGTGGGAAACGGTGCGGCGGTTGAAGACCGATCTTCGCGCGGCTGCCATCCCGGTCATGCTGGTCAGCGTCGTACCGGACGCGGATGGTCCGCCGCATGTCGATGGACTGGCGCTGGGCACCTGCGCGGTCATCACCAAGCCGGTGCAGCGTGATGAACTGCTGGCCGCGCTGGCGCGGGTCCAGCATGACGCCATCCTGGAGCCGGTGCTGGTCGTGGACGACATCCCCGCCGAGCGCGACGTAGTATGCAGCTTTTTGCGCAGCGAAGGAATCCCGGTCGCGCCGTGCGAGGAAGCGTCCCAGGCGGCGAACTGGCTGCGCCAGCCCAACCACCGCACCGGGCTGGTGCTGCTCGACCTGGTGATGCCGCACGTCGACGGCGTTGAGCTGTTGGGACTGCTGCGGCGGGACGGATCGCGGCGCGACGGCGATTACCTGGACCGCGTGCCGGTCGTGCTGCTTTATCCCGCGCAGTTCAGCGACGATGACCGCCGCATCCTCGCCGGACAAACGGCCCACCTGGCCGCCATGCCGTCCCCGGACCGGGACATGATCGCGCTGTTGGATACCATGACCGAGACATGAGGGAATCACGCGGCTGCCGGACCGTGATGCTTGCGCCGGGCGGGGCCTGCTCTGCTCCGAATCCGCGATGCCTGCCGCCCCGATCTTGCCCCATGCAAGCGAACGCCAAACCATGTACAATCAGGGACGATATCATCCATCTGGCATCACATACCGGATCGGGATAGGCATGTATGGCTATTGATTTCGCCACCCTCGTGAGTCTATGCGCCGATGCAGCGCTGGTGATCTTCGGGGCCGCCCTGGCGCTGATGGTGATCGTGCAGGACGTGCGCCGCCGCAGCAACCAGTATTTTGTGGTCTGCATGGCGATCTTTGCGCTGTATGGGGCAGCGAATATGGCGATGGCCGTGCCGCAGCAGTACGACCTCGATCCGAAGCCCGTGTTGTATGCGCTGACCACGCTGTACGTTGGCGGCATCATCCTGCTGTACAATTTCGTGCTGGCGTTCGCCGGGCTGCCGCGCAGTTTTCGCGTCAAAGAACGCTTGATCAGCATGCCGCTCGGTACGCTGGCGATCACGATGGTGTGGTCCGACCACATCTACCGCGATTTTCAGCCGCTCACCAACGGCGGTTACAGCTACCGCCTGACGCCGCTTGGCCTGGGCGGGGTCGCGCTGGCGATGGTGTACCTGCTGAGCCTGATTGTCGTGCTGTACCGGCAGCGCATCCCGAAAACACGCGAGCTGGCGATTCCGGTGGCGATCATGGTCCTGGGGCTGGTGGGTTTTTCCGGCACGCAGGCACTGCGCCGTTATGCGCTCAACGCTGCCGCGCTGACCGTGTCGGTCGTGATGCTGGGCCGCCTCGTGCTGAAATACCAGATCTTCCAGCCGCTGGCCGATCTCAACGCCGAGTTAGCGCTCAAAAACGCCGAACTGCTGGAAGCCACGCAGCTAAAAAGCCAGTTCCTCGCCAACATGAGTCACGAACTCCGCACGCCGCTGAACAGCATCATCGGTTATACCGAGCTGGTGCTGAACGGCACTTACGGCGCGCTGACCGACTTGCAGCAGGACCGCCTGCACAAAGTCATGCGCAACGGGCGCGTGCTGCTGGAACTGATCAACGACGTGCTCGACCTGAGTAAGATCGAGGCGGGGCGGCTGGCGCTCAACCTGACGCGCGTATCGACCGTCGCGCTGCTGGACAGCCTGCTGGAGGAATTCGAGCCAGCCGCCGCCGAAAAGGGCGTGGCGCTGGTGCGGGGTTATGGCAAGCTCCCGGCGCTGGTCGTGGACGAGGGCCGCGCCCGGCAGATTCTGTCGAACCTGTTATCCAACGCGATCAAGTTTACGGAGCAGGGCGTGGTCATCGTGCGCGGCTACTACGACGCCGCGCACCACCAGGTCGTGCTGAGCATCACCGACACCGGGCCGGGCATCGACCCGGCGCAGCAGGAACGCATTTTCGAGGCGTTTCCCAGGGTCGAAACCGTCATCGCGCACCAACACGAAGGGACCGGGCTGGGGCTGGCGATCACCCGGCGGCTGACCGAGATGCACAACGGCAATCTGTGGTTTGAGAGCGTGGTCGGCCAGGGATCGACGTTTCACGTCGCGCTGCCCGCCACCGACGAGACGCCGGACCCCGCCCCGATCATCACGCCGCGCGCGCGTAACAACGGCCCGGTCGTGCTGGTGATCGACGACGACCAGGAATCAATCGAAGTGCTGCAAGGCTACCTGGAATCCGCGAAATACCGCGTGTACGGCGCGCGGCACGCCAACGAGGGCTTGAAGCTGGCGCGCGAGCTGCACCCGTCGCTGATCACGCTGGACCTGCGTATGCCGGATATGGACGGCTGGCAAATTCTGGAAGCGCTGCAACGCGATCCGGTGACAAAAACGACCCCGGTCCTGATCGTGTCGGCCACCGACGAACCGCGCGGCGGACCGTTCCCCGACGTGGGGGGATTTATCGCCAAACCGGTGCAGCCTGCCGTGCTGCTGGATCACGTCCGCCGCCTGTTGTCCGTCGCCGCGCCGGACTCGCCTGCCGAGGAGTACCAGCCATGACCTTCACCGCCACCACGATTTTTGTGCTGTTCGCCAACGGCCTGACCGCCATCGTGACCGCCGCGCTGCTGATGCTCGTCTTGTTTCAGGCTCCACAGCGGCGCATGAACCAGTATTTCGCGCTGGCCATGCTGATGCTCGGCAGTTACAGCGTGGCGAATGCGTTTGGGCGGTTCATCGACGATCTCCGGTTGGACCCGGTTCCTACCACGTACATCGCCGTCGCGCTCTATGGGGTGTTTGTCGTGACGATGTTCTTTTTTGCGTCCGAGTTTGCGCAGACGTATACCAGGACGACCCGTGCTATGCGCGTGGTCGGCCTGACGCTGGTCGTCGTGCAAAACGGGGCGCTGTGGGGTGGCCTGGTGGTCACCAACATCCGCCCGACCACCGATCAGAGCGGCAGCTACCTGTCCGATTGGACGACGTACGGGCAGGGGTTGGTCGTCACGTCGCTGACGTACCTGGTCGTCACGGCGGTGGTGCTCTATCGCATGCCCGACGAGCGCGGGCGCTCGTTGTGGAAAGCGCCGGTGCTGGTCATTGCCGGGTTGTTTTCCTACCTGTTGATCTGGCCGGCGGCGCACCTGCCGCTGCAAGCGCTGTTTCTGGCGCTGGCGGCGCTGGCGCTGGGCCTGCCCGTGCTGCGGTATGAGTTGTTCAATCCGCTCGCCAATGTCCACGCGGAACTGGCCCAACGCAACCTCGACCTGAACGAAACCAGCCGTTTGAAAAGCCAGTTCCTCGCCAACATGAGCCACGAACTGCGCACGCCGTTGAACAGCATCATCGGCTATACCGAACTGGTGCTGAACGGCACCTATGGCGCGCTGAACGATACGCAGCACGACCGGCTGGAAAAAGTGATCCGCAACGGGCACAACCTGCTCGGCCTGATTAACGACGTGCTCGACCTGAACCGCATCGAAAGCGGGCATGTCAGCCTGAACCTGACGCGCGTCACCACGCCCGACCTGCTCGACAGCGTGCTCGACCTGATGCAGCCGCTCGCCGCGAAAAAAGGGCTGGTGATCACGCGCGATTACGCGCAAGCGCCCGCCGTCTTTGCGGATGCCGCGCGCCTGCGGCAGATTCTCACGAATATCACCGCCAACGCCGTAAAGTTCACGCACCAGGGCGGCGTCACCGTGCGCGCCCGCGCCGACAGCGATCATGTCCGTTTTGAGATCGCGGATACCGGCATCGGCATCGCGCTGGACCAGATCGACACCGTTTTCGCAGAATTCCGGCAGATCGACAATTCGACCACGCGCGAATACGAGGGCACCGGCCTGGGGATGGCGATCACCAAGCGCCTCGTCGAGATGCACGGCGGGCGCATCTGGCTGGAAAGCACGCCCGGCGAAGGTACCACGTTTTTTGTCACGATGCCGACCACGCGCCCCAGCCCGGAGCGCACCGCTGCCCGCGCCGCCTGACACGGCCCGTTTGCGCGGCTCGTCATGTCTGCCACAGCACCCAGGAGCACACACCATGATACCCGGTACGATCCGGCAGCAGGCGTCCGGTGAGGGTTGACGCCGGAACGGCGATCCGCTTCAGGCTTCTTATGCTGGCGAAATCAATCGGAGTTGGCCGGATCGTCCTGGTACGTTGTGCCCTGTCTGCCGGCGTTCTCCACGCGCCGGGCCGCCAGCACGCTCTCGCGTTCAGAACATGCGCAATAGGCCACAATACGCTAAGATTAAGGCCAGTTCCAGCTTCTCGGAAAGGAGAAACGCGCCGCCCGGGGCGCGGGACAGCATGGCGAAACGAATCTTGATAGTGGAAGATAACCCTGACAACCGCATTCTGATCACCGATGTGCTGATCTCCATGAATTATGAGGTACTGGTAGCTGAGGATGGGCAAGAGGCGGTTCAGCAGGCCGAAACGCATATCCCCGACCTGATCCTGATGGACCTGTCGCTGCCCAAGCTGGACGGTTGGACGGCTGCCCGCGCGATCAAAGCCCAGGCCGAGCTGGCACATATCCCCATCGTCGCGCTGACCGCTCACGCGATGGTCGGGGACCGCGAAAAAGCGCTGCAAGCCGGGTGCGACGATTACGTTTCCAAACCGATCGATATGCGCGAGCTTTCAAGCAAACTCAGGCATTTTCTGGGATAATTACAGCCGACAGTCTGAACGTTCGGGGGCGCTTTCGCACCACCCGGCAGCAAACCAAAATCGACGGATGCCATGAAAGTACTGGTTGCTGAAGATAACCGCGACAGCCGCGAACTGGTCAGTGATATTTTGCTCAACCTGGGTTATACGCCCATTCTGGCCCCGGATGGCAAAGTGGCGCTGGAAAAGATCTCGGCGGATCCGCCCGATCTGGTGATCCTGGACGTGAACATGCCGGAAATCGACGGGTTTGAGGTCTGCGCGGCGCTCAAACGCAACCCGGCCACCGCCAAGATTCCCGTCATCATGCTCACAGCGCAGGTCGATATCGAGTCGCGGGTCACCGGGCTGGGCCTGGGCGCGGACGATTACCTGTCCAAGCCATTCCACCCGCGCGAGTTGATCGCACGCATCGAAACGCGGCTGCGCGCCAAAGAAGAAACCGACAGCCTGCGCGCCCAACGCGAGCAAATCCGGCAGACGTTCGAGCGTTTCGTCGCGCACGAGATCGTCGAGCAACTACTCGAAGACCCGACGCGTGTCAAACTGGGCGGCGCGGTGACGGTCGTCACCGTGTTGTTTGCCGACCTGGAAGGTTTCACGTCGCTGGCCGAACGCGCCGATCCGGTCCGCCTGCTCGAAATCCTCAACAGCTATCATATGCTGCTGGTGCGGCATATCAAGTCGAACGGCGGCACGGTCGATAAGTTCCTGGGGGATGGCTTGATGGCGCTCTACAACACCCCCCTGCCGCAGCCGGACCACGCCCTACGCGCCGTGCGCACCGCGCTGACCATCCGGGACGCGCTGCGCGCCCATTACCAACAGTTTGAGCGTATCTTCCAGCTAGCCGTGAATTTCGGCATCCACACCGGGACAGCCATCGTCGGCAACATCGGCACGCCGGACCTGATGGACTTCACCGCCATCGGGGATACGGTCAATCTCGCCAGCCGCCTGCAAGGTCTGAGCAACAACAGCCAGATCACGGTCAGCGAGGATACCTACCGGCTGGTCGAGCCGCACGTCATCGCGCGCGAAGGCGGCGCGCGGACGGTGCGGGGCCGCGAGGAACCGGTCACCACGTACTTGATCGAGCGCCTGCGCTAACTCCCTGGTTTGCCAACCGCCCGCCGGTTTGCGAGAGTCATACACAAGGGACGGATCATTTACTGAGCCTGACGTACCTTGCTAAACTGATCATGTGACAGAGGCCCGCCGGTTGGCCTCACCCCTGGCCCGTCTCCATTCTGATGGAGAGGGGAAAAGGGGCCAGGGGTTAAGGGGTGAGGCTCGGTGCCGGTGCTCAAAAGCTTAGTTTTCAATGTGAGTATCAGTAGAACTCACATCATGGGAAAAGGGGTTGTTAGCCGTTGGTTGTTGGTAAAAGCGCGCACCCATACCGGTTTGACCAACAACTAATCACCAAAAACCAACTGCCAACCGCTATTGTGCGACTTCGTTTTGTTGCCTCCATAAAGTACGCTCCCCCGGAAACGGAGAGATGAGATCGTGATAACGTTTTTGGAAGACAATCTTGGCAAAGATGCGGCTGACCTGGTCGTGCGCCTGCTGGTGATCGTGCTGGTCCTGCTGCTGACGTG
>CAYMTN010000045.1:0-28081 GCA_964393335.1 uncultured Anaerolineaceae bacterium | reverse complement strand
ACGTCGCCAGCCGCCTGCATACCGGGCGCGGCGAGCGCCTGTTCCTGTACATGAAGACGCGCGCCTACCGCGTGACGTGGAAGGGCTTCGACGCGCTCAGCCACGAGGCATTTTGGCAAGCGATCCAGGACGTGCCGCCCGACGACGACAAGCCCGATCCCGGCGATCTGCCCCCACAGCGGCGCGGACGGTCACCGCACCCGCGCTAAAGTGGCTGATTCGGGCCACGCACCGCGTTCTGGCTAGCCGCTGATCGCTAATTTCACAGGAGGAACTGTTATGCGAGTGTATTTAGTCCGGCACGGCAAAGCATCGAAAGACCCGACGATCCCGACCGACGCGGAGCGCCCGCTGACAGATCGCGGGCGGGCGGACGTGGCGGGAATCGCGCAGATGATGGCGGCGGCGGGCGTGGACGTATACCAGATTCGGCACAGCGGATTGGTGCGCGCGCGGCAGACCGCCGAGATTTTTGGCGAGCACCTGAATCCGCCCGGCGGCGTGATCCCGGTCAGCGGGCTGCACTACGCTGATCCGGTTGACGAGCTGGCGCGCGCGCTGCACCTGGAAAACGACCCGGTCATGCTGGTCGGGCACAACCCGTTCATGGAGCGGCTGGCGGCAGCCCTGTTGATGGCCAACGCCGGGCAGACGCCGGTCTGGTTGGCCACGTCGAGCACGGCCTGCCTGGATTACGTCGAGGGCGCGTGGTCGATCAAGTGGGTGCTGCACCGCGAACTGCTCAAGGGCGGCGGCGAGGACGGTGAGTAACGAGCTGTGATACAATCAGAATACCGTCGAGCGGGGTAAAGGACGTGGCATGATGGCTGTGCAAGACAGGCTGATGACCGTTGACGAGTTCTGGCAGGACTACGCGGGCAAGCCGTATGAACTGATCCGGGGGGAGGTGGTCGAAGTGGCACCAACAGGGCTGTCGCATGGGGCGGTGACCAGTCGCGCCGCAGCGCTGCTGCGTGCATTCGTGGATTCACAAGGATCGGGCGAGGTCGTCGGCGCGGAAACCGGATTCTGGCTGGGGCCGCACACGCTGCGCGGCGCAGACTGCGCTTATGTCAGCGCGGAAAAGATGCAGTCTGTTCAAGAGCCGGATAAATACGCCCCGTTTGCGCCCGATCTCGCCGTCGAAGTCGTGTCGCCAACCGATAACGCCGCCGACATCCGTGACAAGGTCGATCTGTACCGCGCCGCCGGAACCCGGCTGGTGTGGGTCGTTTACCCGTCGCTGCGCAAGGTTGACGTGTACCTGCCCGGCGGCACGTCCCACCAGGCGGGCGAGGGTGACGTGTTGGACGGCGGCGACGTACTGCCCGGTTTGCAGATCACCGTGACTGACCTGTTCCCCGCCTCATAAGACGAGGGCGACCGCCTCGCAGCGCCTACCATCCCCGCGCGGGAGTTCCCGCTTTCCGCGCTTTGTCCGCGACGACCGGCGGTTTGGTGTCGTCCACCGACAGCCCGTACGCCTGCGCGACCAACTCGACCGGGTGGATCGTCTGCGCGCCGGTCAGCGCTTTGATCTGCCAGCGGCACGTTTCGGTGTCGCAGATCACGGTGCCAGCCTGCGCGTCGTAGACCTGCTGCGCGAGCGGCCAGCCGACCGCCTCCGAAATCGCGCGTTTTTCCGCTTTGTAACCGTACGTGCCCGCGATGCCGCAGCAGTCGGCGTCGATCTCCCAGGCGTGCAGGCCGGGGATCAGGTCCAGCACGTCGAGCGCCGGGCGGCCCATGCCGTGCGCCTTCAACTGACAGGGTGCGTGATAGGGCAGCTCGCGCTCGATTGGCTGGAAGTCAAGCGGCAGGCGGCCTTCATGGTGCAGCTTCGCCAAAAACTCCATGAAATCATACGTATGCTCGGCAACCAGCCGCGCGTTCTCGTCTTCCAGGCCAAGCACGTGCTGGTAATCGCCCTTGATGGCGGTCATGCAGCTTGCCGACGTGCCGACAATCGGGATGCCGCGCCGCGCGTAACTGGCCAGCGCGTCGATGTTCGTGCGGGCGTAACGCCGCGCCGCCGCAAAATCGCCGTTGGACTGCGCCGGTAGCCCGCAGCACGTCTGCGGCGGGACCTCGACGTACAGCCCGATGTGTTCCAGCACGGCTACTGCTAGCTTGCCGATGAATGGCTCGTAGGTGTTGGTCGAACAGCCGTGAAAATACACCACGCGATCCGCGTCTGAGGCGGGTTCGGGGCGGGGATAGCGCTTGACCTGTTTTTTCCACCAGCCGCGAAACGTATACCCCGCCCAACCGGGCAGTGGCGCGCGGGCCGACACCTGGAACGTTTTTTCCGCGATCAGGCGCAGGAGCCGGTTACGCACGCCAAAATTGATCAGCGGCGCGACGGGCGTGCCCAGGCGGCCCCACAGTTCGTTGCGGCTGAGGAACCGGTTGCGCAGCGAGATGCCGTGTGTTTCGGCCAAACGCGCCTTGGCCTGCGTGTTGATCTCCATGACCTTGACGCCGTGCGGGCAGACCAGCGTGCAGATTCCGCAGCCGGAGCAGTAGTCAATCGAGTGGTCGGGGGATGGCTCGTCCGGTTCGCGCAGCCGCTGCGCCTGCGGCCCGACCGTTTTAGGGCCGGGGAACAGCGGCGTCGCGGCGGCATACGGGCAGGCTGAGGTACAGATGTTGCACTTCACGCAGTGGTCGGCAGTGAAGGGTGTCTGGTCGATCAAGTGGAACGCGTTGTGAGTCATGAATAGGCCACCAGTGTTCGATGTGCGCTTCCGTGCAAAAACTCTAGAAAATCCCCGGCGCGGGCGCTAAATCGTTATCCGTGATCTGTGGTCCGTTAACCGTGATCCGTGACATTGCTTCTGAAGGGTTCACGGAAAACGGCCAACGGAAAACGGCCTCACTTCAGCTTCAGCGCCGTGCGCACGGCTTTATAGGCCGTTGCCAGCGCGATACCTTCGGCGCAGCCATCCGTCAGCGGGTTGAATCCGGCCAGCATGTGCCCGACCGCGTACACGTTCGCCAGCACGGGCGCGCCGTCGGCGTCCAGCGGGCGCATGGCGTGATCGACGCGCAGGCCCGCCTGGCGGTGAATCGGGTGGCCGCGATGGACCAGCAGCCGCTCGTAGGTCCAGCCGCTGCGGCCCTCTCCCTGCGGCCCAACCACCGGCAGATCGAAGATCGGCTCCCACAGGCGGCCTGTTTCGTCGCTCTGGATGCCGCCACTGTACAGGCCGCCCGTCGCCAGGATGATCTGGTCGGCGTAGAACGGGTTGCTGTGGCCCAGCGCGTTCACTTCGACGCCGGTGCAGCGCCCATTGTCCACGATGCCGCGTACGACCGGGTGCCCGATCTGGACGCGGGTTTGGTGGCGCAGCAGCCAGCGCCGGATGGCGTTGCTCAGGCGCGTGCCGGACGTGCTCGGCGGCAGCGTCGGAATCTCGAAGCAGGCGCGTCCCAGCCGCTCGTTGAGGTCGTGCAGCGCCTCGACGTGGTGATCCATGCCCAGCACGGCGGGAAACCCGATCTTGACCGCGTCCCGGATGTGCGGTTTGATCTGCCGGGCGATGGCGGCGCGCACGTCCGGGTTATCGAACTGGCGGGCCACGTCGCCCGGCCACATGTCCCAGGGACCGTGTCCGGCAGGGAATTCGACGGTGATGGCGCGTGCCTCGACTCCCTGCGCCCGCAGATTTCCGGCGGCTAAGTCGGGGTAAAAATCGCGCCAGCCCGCCAGCCCGACCAGCAGCAGCGGCCCGGCCAGATCGGTCAGGTCCCCGGCGGCGACGCTGCGCGGGGCCAGCATCGGCGTCTGGATCGCGCCAAGCATAGTCGGCAGGTGCAGGTTGTGCCCGTCCTTCTGGCGCATGTCGTAGGCCAGGCCGATCTCGTCGGCCAGCGTGCGGAACGACTTGATGCAGTTGAGCATACTGTCAGGATCGGCCAGCGCGTAGGGGTGCTCCGGGTGCAGGGCCGCGTAGCCGCGCACCTCGGCGATCACGTCGTCGTCGGCGCGGTCGCACACGCTGATCCAGCCCGGCGTGACGATCTGCTGGCCCCATCCCTGCGCGATCAGGCGCACGCGCGCCCCGGCTTTCACGGCGCGGACGGCGGCGGTCAGGCCTGCCAGCCCGGCCCCGATCACGATCACGTCGGTTCCGGCGGCGGGGCCGGTTATCGTGCGCCCGTCCCGGCGAGCAGCATCAGGCATCAGCGGCCTCCCTGGGAGCAGGCGGAGCCGGCTCGACCAACTGGTCCAGGCCCAGCGTGCGGCGGTAAATCAACTCGTCCAGGTAAAACTGGCGCAGTTGGTGGCCCCACAACAGCGGGCGCGCGCCCCGGTAGCGTTCGTCGACAAAATCGGCCAGCGCGGCGGTCGCTTCGGCGCTGGTGATGCGTTTGTTCTGCTGGAGAATGCCCGCCGCGCGGTAGCTGCAAAATCCCGCCTGGCACGGCCCCATGCCCAGCCGCAGATCGCGCCGCAGATCGTCCAACGCGACCGGCTGGTCGCCATACGCGGCGATCGTTTCTTCAAGCTGGGCGCGGGTCACCATTTCGCATTCGCAGATCAACTCGCCCGGCATCTCGCCGTGCTCCAACTTGCGCAGGCGCTGGCCCCGGCTGTGATAGCGGCGGGGCACGCCGGGCAGCACCTCGTCGGCAGTCGTGCAGGACGTTTCGACGCCCAACTGCTGGCACACGACGTCTACCGCTTGTTGGGCCATCAGGCGGCACGTGGTCAGCTTGCCGCCGACGACCGTCACCAGCCCGCTGACGCCGTCTGACTGCGTGTGATCCAGCACGGCGAAGATGCGCGGCACGTCGCGCCCGCTGGCCTCGTCAGGATGCGCCTCCGGCGGTTCGTGGAGCGGGCGCACGCCGGCCCACGCGCGTAAAGCGCGCCCGTAGCGGATGCCCGGCACGACCACGTCAGCCTCGCGCAGAATCGTGCTGATCTCCCACGGCTCGATGCGGTAATCGTCGGGCCGGTCGGTTTCGACGGCGGTCGTGCCCAGGACGCACACCGTCCCGACCGGCACCAGGATGTCGCCATCGTTAGTAGGCCGCAGGCGGTTGACGACCGTATTGACCCAGCGCGTATTCATGGCGATCATCGCGCCCCGGTCGAATTTCACCTCGACATCCAGCCCGGCCAGCCCCGCGACACGTCCCGCCCAGGGACCCGCCGCGTTCAGCACGCAGGCCGCGTGCACGGTGCGTTTTTCGCCGGTGCGCGTGTCTTCCAGGTGCGCGCCGGTCACCGCGTCGCCCTCGCGGACCAGGCCGGTGACGCGGTGGTAGATCAGCGCGTCACTGCCGAAGGCGCGCGCCGCCGCGATGAAGGCGTGGACCAGGTCGAACGAATCGCACGAGCCATCCGGCACGCGGTACGCGGCGACGATGGCCGGTGTCAGGGCCGGTTCCTGGGCGCGCGCCTGGGCGGCGGTGAGTTGTTCGGCAGGGACGCCGGTCTGGTGGCAGCCCGCCAGCCATTTGGCCGGGAAATCCGGCGGATCGACGGGCGTGGCGATGAACAACCCGCCCGTATCTTCGATGGCGAAGGGCGCGATCCGGCGCAGGATGCGGTTTTCGGTGATACATTCGCGGGCGGTTTGAAGATCGCGCCCCGCGTAGCGTCCGCCGGAATGCAGCAGGCCGTGATAACGCCCCGATGTGCCGGTCGAGACGTCGTGCTGCTCCACGAGCAGCGCGCGCACCCCGCGACGCGCCAGGTCGTAGACCGCCGCCGCGCCCGTCGCGCCGCCGCCGATCACCAGCACATCGACAGTGTGAGTGGTCAAAATCGAACTCCTATCGTCGAAAAACAGCGTTCAGCAATAAGCGGTCAGCGATCAGCTACAGGCGGGCCGTGCAGGCGCGCGGGCTGTGTTTAAGTATCTATACGTAAATTGCTCTGGTAGGGGCGCTGCTTGCCGCGCCCAACATGATTTACGGATAGGCTGTAAGTAGCTTGATGATTCGTCGTGCTGCGTCAGTGCGCCATCTTGCGCGCAGCATAACACGTTCGCCTGCCTGTCGATAGTAATTTTTGTCACGACTTGCCATGCCGGTTGCACGGGGGAAACAAACAGCCGGGGAATGGATCGTGATCCCCCGGCTGGAACGGGCGTGCGTGACGGCGTTTGATACCCGCCGCCGTGTTAAATCAAATCAGCAGGCGCATGGGGCTTTCCAGCAGCGCTTTGAACAACTGCATATACTCGGCGGCTTCCGCGCCGTCGCTGACGCGGTGATCGACGCTGATCGTCGCCTTCATGCGGAAACTGACGCCCAGCGTACCGTCGTCCAGCACGACCGGCACCTTTTTGGCCGATCCCACCGCGATGATCCCGGCTTCGGGCGGGTTGATGATCGCGGTGAAATGTTCGACGTCAAACGGCCCCAGGTTGCTGACGCTGAACGTGCTGCCTTCGATCTCTTTGGGCTTGATCTTGCCGTCACGCGCGCGCTGGATCATGTCGCGGTTTTGGCGGGCCATCGTGCCCAGCGCCATTTTATCGGCGTCGTAGGCGGTCAGGTTGATCAGGCCATCCGGCAGCGCGACGGCGATCCCGATGTTGATCCGCTTGTGCCGCGCCAGTTTGTCGCCGTAATAGTGCGTGTTCAGGTTCGGGAACTGGCGCAGGGCCAGCGCCGCCGCCTTGACGACCAGGTCATTGACGCTGATCTTGCCCGCCGGGTCTTCGATGGTTTCGTTAAGTTGCTTGCGCAGGGCCAGCGCCGCCGCCATGTCGACCTCGGTCGTGACGTAAAAATGCGGCACGAACTGCTTGCTTTCGACCAACCGCTGCCCGATGCGTGCCCGGATGCGGCTCAGATCGATGATTTCCACGTCCGGCCCGCTGGGCAATTCGGTGAAGGTCGGCATGGTCGGGCGCGGCACTTCGGGCGACACAGCCGGTGGGAGCTGGACCGGGACCGGCGCTGCCGCCGCTTCTTCCGCCGGGAAATCTTCCACGTCTTTTTTGACGACGCGCCCGCCGGGGCCGCTGCCCGCGATCCGGCGCAGGTCGATGCCTTTTTCTTCGGCCAGCCGCCGCGCGATCGGGCTGGCCTTGATGCCGCCCGGCAGCTCGCTGTCAGCCGTCTGGGACGCGGCCTGTCTCTGCGCCGCCGGTTGCGGCTGTGCAGCAGGCATTGGTCGCGCCGCCGGTTCTTGCTGCGCCCCGGCCTCTTCGGCTTCGGGCTGGGCGACTGGTTTGGCCCCGTTGCCGGGCACCGATTCGCCTTCTTCGCCCACGTACCCGATCGCCGTGCCAACGGCCACAACGTCACCCGGATCGGCCAGCAGCTTGAGTACCGTGCCGCTAACGGTTGATTCGATCTCGATCGTCGCCTTGTCGGTTTCGATCTCCGCGACTACGTCGCCTTTGCCGACCACGTCGCCGACTGCAATCGTCCAGTTGATGAGCGTACCCTCGGCCATGTCAAAGCCCAGCTTGGGCATGATGATTTGGTCAGCCATCAGACCACCTCCTTGACCGCTGCAATAACCTTGTCAACGCTGGGTAGGGCCGCCTGTTCGATCTGGCTGGAATAGGGCAGCGGAATGTCCATCGCGGCGACGCGCTTGACCGGCGCGTCCATGTAATCGAACAGCGTCTCGGTGATCTGGGCGGCGATCTCGGCCCCGACGTTAAAGCGCGGCAGGCTTTCTTCGACCACGACGCAGCGATTCGTCTTCTTGAAGCTCTCGAAGACCGGTTCCAGGTCCAGCGGGCGCAGCCAGCGCAGGTCGACGATCTCCGCTTCGATGCCCTCCTGGGCGAGTTGATCGGCGGCGGCGGTTGACCATTCCAGCCCCTTGCCGAAGGTCACAATCGTCACGTCGTCGCCTTCGCGCTTGACATCGCTCTTGCCAATCGGCAGCACAAAATCGGGGTCATCCGGCACCGGGCTGCGGCGCTGAAGCATGGTGCTGTGTTCGACAAACAGCACCGGGTTGTCGTCGCGAATGGCGGCCTTGAGCATACCTTTGGCATCGTAGGCCGTGCCGGGTACGGCAACGTACAGGCCGGGGAAGTGGGCGAAAATCACTTCGGGCGAGTGGGAATGGGTCGCGCCCAGTTGTTTGCCACCGCCGGTCGTGGTGCGGATCACCAGCGGGACGGTAAACTGGCCGTTGAACATGTAACGTATCTTGGCGGCGTGGTTCACAATCGCGTCCAGCGCCAGGAAGGCGAAGTTGATCGTCATGATCTCGGCCACCGGGCGCAGGCCCGCCATCGCCGCGCCGGTGGCGGCTCCGGCGATCACCATCTCGGAAATCGGCGTGTCGCGCACCCGCTTGTCGCCAAATTCATCGAGGAACCCGCGCGTGACGGCGTAGGTGCCGCCCCACACGCCGACCTCCTCGCCCATGATAAATACGCGCTCGTCGCGCTGCATTTCCTCGCGCAAGGCGGCGCTTAATGCCTCACGAATCGTAATCGGTCTGTCTGCCATTAGTCCCCTCTAATCAACGTACACGTGGCTGATCAAATCTTCCATAGTTGGGTTTTCGCTGTTTTTGGCGAATTCGACGGCTCCGTCGATGGTCTGCAGCACCTCGGCGTCGATCTTGTCCAGCACGCCCTCGACTCCCTTGTACCTGTCGATCAGCACCGTGCGGAAGCGCCCGATCGGGCCGTGTTCGACATACGACTCGACTTCTTCTTTGGTGCGGTAGCGCTGCGGGTCGCCCATGCTGTGCCCTTCCAGGCGATAGGTGAGCGATTCGACCAGGATCGGGCCGTGCGTGCGGGCATGTTCGACCGCTTCGCTGATCGCGTCGTGCACGGCTTCGACGTCCATACCATCGACGCGCGGGCCTTCTTTCATGCCGCGCCCGTTGGGGCCGCAGCAGTAGGCGCGCGCCTTATTCACCAGCTCGGTTGCGCCGCTGGCGCGGTTGACCGCCGTGCCCATGCCGTACTGGTTATTCTCGATCAGCCACACCACTGGCAGTTCCCAGACCGCGCTGAGATTCAGGGATTCGTGGAAGTACCCGATGTTGGTCGAGCCGTCACCCATCAGGGCCAGCACAACCTCGTCTTTTTCCTGGTATTTAGCCGCCAAAGCGATCCCGGCGGCCAGTGGCAGGTGCCCGCCGACGATGCCATAGCCGCCCCACATATGCAGGCCGCGGTTTGCCAGGTGCATCGAGCCGCCTTTGCCGCCGCTGACGCCGGTCCGTTTGCCGAGCATCTCGGCCATCATGGCGTTCACGTCCAGCCCGCGCGCCAGGGCAATGCCATGATCGCGGTAAGCCGTGATCACGTTGTCCTGCTCGCGCAGCGCGTTCACCGCGCCGACGCCGGTCGCTTCCTGACCGATGTACAGGTGCAGAAACCCGCCGATCAGCCCCTGCTGGTACAGCTCGGCGCAGCGTTCCTCAAACCGCCGGATCAACACCATCTGGCGGTACCAATCGAGCAGTGTCTCTTTATTTGGTTTTGCCATTCAATTTCCCTCAAACCGCATGAAAACAGGCGTCAGTAAAACGCCTGATGTTAAGGATGCTACCAAGTGGCGATACTCAGAGATTTTACAGGATCGCACGGCGGGTTGGCAAACGCGCTCGGCTGGCATACAATGCACCATGGAATGACGTGTGCCCGCGTGCAAGAAACGGATGTGATCGATGGCGGCGGCTCGCTATTACCACCCAGATTATCGCAAAGAAGACGTCTCGCGCATTGTCGGCGCGCTCGACCAGGGCTACTCGGTGTCGGTGATCGGTCCGCCGAGCGTCGGCAAATCCAACCTGCTCAAGTTTCTGGACCACGACCCGCTGACGGATCACAACGCGGATAACCCCTGGGTGCGTTATGCGCCCAACGCGATGCACCGGGGCGCGCTGGTGCCGATCAGCGTGGACCCCAACGCGCTGCTGCCCGCGCTGCCGCTCGAAAAAGGCAACATCGCGGCGCAGGCGTGGCCGGGTTTTGAGCTGCTGGTCCACCGCACGACGATCATGCAGCCGCTCTATCCCGGTTACCAGCCGCACGTCACGCAGCCCGCCGATACCGACCTGGCGACCCGCTTGGCACGCCTGCAAGAGCAGTTTGAAAACGCGCACCCCGACGTGACCGATTTTGACGACCAGTTGCACGCCCACCTCGCGCTGCGCCACCTGGAAAGCATCCTCGACGCGGCGCTGACAAGCTGCCGCATTCAAGACGCGCCGATCCGCGTCGTCTACATCATGGACGAGTTCGAGCGGCTGCTGAACACCATGCCCGACTACTTTTTCGTGGCGCTGCGCAGCATCCGCGACCGGTTCAAATACCAGGTGATGTTCGTGACCTTCACGCGCAACAGCCTGCCGTACCTGATCGGGGATGGCGAGCGTATGGTCGCGCTGGAACCGTTTGTCGAGTTGTTCAACGACACGACCATCTACCTCAAGCCGTTTGGCGACGATGACGCGTGGCGCATGGTCGAGCAGCTTGAAGAGCGCGCGGTGTCCAAAGACGATCACGGGCTGGGATTGTTGATCCGCGCGACGGGTGGTTTTGCGGGGCTGCTGCGGGCGGGCTTCCAACACGCGGAACAACTCGCGCAGATTCAGGCATCGGATTATCACCAGGCAATCGGGCTGGCCGCCAGCCGCCTGTCAGCGGAGCCGAACGTACAGGCGGAGTGCCGCACGCTGCTGCGCGGCCTGCGTGACGAGGAAATCCAGACGTTGTACGGGGTCGCGCTGGAAAAAACCGACCTGAACGCGGCGATACTCAACGAGCTGATCCTGAAATCGCTGCTGGCGCAGGCGTCAAGCGGGACGGTGGTACGCGTGTCCCCGCCGGTGCTGGCGGCGTATATCCGCAACCACCCGACTCCGCCGCCCGCGCGTCTCCCGGCGCGCCCGGTCACCATGCCGCGTTAGTACCTGTCGGCGTTTCACGCTTGCAGCGGCGGGCCACCACGCGCGTAGGTCGTTGAATCCAGGACGGCCCACCAGTCGAAATCGGTGAGACTTTGCGGAGTCAGTGCGAAGTAGGTCGGGTTCTTCATACTGCCCGAACGAGTCGGAAGCGCTGCGATTGCCGGGGCTGGCAGCCCCTGGCCTTTGTGAGTCGGAATGAAGCGCGCTGGCCCCGGCACGGCAGTCAGCCGCGCCTCAAGCGTACCGGCTTCGGGCTGGCCGATGCCATTGGCATCCGACACGCCCACTGCCGTGCCGATGACGGCATAACGCGGGCCGAACATCTCAGTCAGGTGTGATCCCACCGGCCACCAGATGAATACGTCCGTGCCGAACTGCCATTCAGTCTTTCCCCGCTGTAGATGGTTGTTGTGAGCGAAGGCCAACACCTTCCCCCGGCCACGTTCACGGGACACGATATACGCCAGGTTATCCGCCATCGACGCGTCGCGCATACCGAGCAGTCTGCTAACCCGGTCGCTCGACGCTCGTGCCAGCTCGGCATGATACGTCAGCAACTGGCGGGCCACCGAAGCAACCTGCACGGCTTCCAAATAGCGGCTTTCGTCGCTCTTGGCCACTAATTCGGGACGGCGCACGCGCAGCTCTGAAATGAGGTCCTCCGTCTCGATCCGCAGCGCGGCTGCGGCTGGCGACAGACCCACCGACTGCGTCGGGTCGAACAACACGGCGGGGTTCTCCCAGTCGGAGTCCTCGCCCAGCAGCGGGTCGATGCGTTCGCGGAACGCCTCCCCGCTGGCGCTATCAACTGAGGCGAGGTAATCGAGCACAAAATGCAGGACCCGGCGTGGACTGTCGCCGCCGCTCATTTCGGTCGGACTATCGAAGCCGTAGAACTGGAGTTTGACGCGGTGCGACGGATCGGCGTTGTATTGCCGCATCCACTCCACGAGTTCTCGATTCGCGGCGAGTTGGCCGAAGCCGTGACTGAATCCGGACTCCTGCACAGCCTCATACGATGCCGGGCCGCGACCGGCCACGTACTCGTTTACTACGCGTCCCCGAGGGAAACTACTCTCGATGGTTATGGCGCTGTAATCATGCGCCTCCACCAGGTGCTGGAAGAGCCGGTTGCGGAAGATGAGAATGTTCTCCCCGCCGTGCAGCGCTTCGCCGAAGCCAAGCAATTCCACCGAGTCACCCAGCGAGGCGATCACCTTGTCTACGGCGGCGTTGAAGGTCCTGGGCGAATCGACAGCGAACGGAGTCGCCTCGCGTGTTATCCAGTCATCGAGCGTTGCGTGCGTGGGAGTGGGAAACGACATGGATCAAAGGTCCTCCGGCTTACTATCCATCCGTAAATTCGTTTTGGTAGGGGCGTTTGCCGCGCCCGGCAACTACGAATAGGTTATCAGTCCGTGTTGGTTTGACGGCGTTTTTCCAGTATACCAAAGGGCAGACTCTACACCCACGACGTCCCGACCGGTGACACTTGTTTATGCTGATCGCTGATCGCTGGCCCCCCTACGACCCGACCAGCAGCGCCACGTCCCACAGCCGCACGGTGCCATCCCCGCCGCTGCTGATCAGGCGCGATCCGTCGGGCGACCACGCCAGCGCGATGACCTCCGGGTGATGTTGCACGGCGGCCAGTTCGTCGCCGGTCGCGGCGTCCCACACCTGGATCGTGCCTGCCCGGTCGCCCGTAGCCAGGTACGCGCCATCCGGTGACCACGCCAGCGCGTTGACGCGTTTCTCAAACCCCTTGATGGTGATCGCCGCTTTGACATCTTCCGGGCCGCCGCTGGCGTCCCATACAATGACCGTGTTGTCCCAGCTTCCGGTTGCAAACAGGGCCGCGTCCGGCGACCAGGCCGCGCTGGTGACGCTGTCTTTGTGCGCGTCGAGCGTGGCCAGAATCTGCCCGCTGGACGGATTCCACAGCTTGACGGTGTTGTCCGAGCTGGCGCTGGCCAGGATCGTGCTGTCCGGCGACCACGTCACCGCGGTGACTCCGCCGGTCTGCGCGTTGTTCTCGCGCTGCACGGTGATGGCGAACATGTCCGCCAGTCGGGGCACGATCAGCGCCAGGGCGTCGGCGTCCAGCTCAGGTGTGAGCGTATACGTCCCTCCGTTCAACTGGGCGGCATCCATCGTGCGGAACTGGTCGGCAATCGTCGCGTCGTCGAGCACGCTCAAGGCTTCGATGGTGTCTTCGGCGGTCGGCGTGACGGTGATCACATAATCCTCGACCAGGAGCTTGCGGTTGACTTTGACTTCGTCGCTGCCCTGTGGCGAGCTAAAAATGACGCTGGTCGATTTCGGCCCGCCCAGGCTGCGGACCACGGCGATCAGCGCGGCGTCATCCCGCGCGTTGATCGTGGCGATGGTAGCCTGCGCGCTGGCGTACTGGCTGAGTTGGTAGCGGAAAATATTGTTTTCCAGCAGGCCGACCACGTGCTCCAGGTCCGCCAGGGTGAGCGCGCCGATCTCGGCGGACAGGGCGCTGTCTTCGACGTTGATCGCCACCGCATAATCCAGGGTGTCGGGTTCCTGGATGGCGGGCGCGGCGTGAAGCGCCTGGATGACGGCGGCAGGACTGAGGTCCTTGAGGCGGCTGATCGTGTAATCGACGCTGGCAAGCTGGGTGAGGATCGCCATCAGCGCCGGGTCTTGCAGGGTGAGCACCAGGTCGAATTTTTCGCGCCGGTCAAGCGCCGCCAGCGCCGCGTCGAATTTCTCGTCGCCGGTCGCAAACGTGATCGTGTAGTCGAGCGGTTGAAGCTGGCGCACCAGCCGGATCAGGGTGACATCGGGGCGCTCGTTGATCGTGGTGATGGCGTTCGACGCTTCCTCAAGCTGGTTGAGCGCCGCCACAAAATCGGGGTTTTGCAGCGCGTCGAAGATCGCCTGTTGATCTTGCAGCTCGACCGACAGCGTCACGTCCTGCCCTTCGAAGTCCTGGATCGTGGCGACAAAATTGGCGTCGGCGGGATTAACGGTGGTGGTTTCGCCGTCCGCCTGCTGGATCACGATCACGAAATCCTGCCGCTGAAGCTGGCGGATCGTGCGCAGCAGGTCGGCATCGGGCCGTTCGTTGATGGTCGTGATGGTCGCCTCTGCCGCGTTCAGTTCGTCGATCACGGCGGCGATGTCGGGATCGTCGAGTTTCGTGATCAGGCTGACCATCTGCTGCTGGTCGAGCGCGGCCAGTTCGTCGCTGAGGGCGCTGTCGCCAACTGCGATCCCCAGCCGGGGCGGGTCGCGGTCCAGCTTGAGCAGCGTATCCACAAATGCCTGGTCGTCGAACGTAAAGGTGATCGTGTAGCCCTGGTCCAGAATCTGCTGGACGAGATCGTGCGGTTCGGCTTCCACTTTGGCGATGATGGCATCGGCATACGCCAGATCGTCGATCGCGTTGAGGATGTCCTGATTTTGAAACTGGAGCATCACGCTTGTGACACGCGTCACGCCCAACACCGTCACGAGGTCACCGCTGGCCGCATCCCACAGCCGGGCCATGTCATCCGCGCCGCCGCTGGCGATGCGTGATCCGTCCGGCGACCACGCCACCGACAGCACCCAGTTGGTATGGCCGGTCAGCGTATGCACGGCGGTGCCGGTCGCGGCGTCCCACACGTGCACGGTGTTATCCAGCGCACCGCTGGCGATCTGCGTGCCATCCGGCGACCAGGCCACGCTGTGCACGGGCGCGGTATGGCCTTTCAACGCGCGCACCTGCTGCAAATCGGCGGTGTACAACCAGATCGTGCTGCCGCCGCCAACCGCGATCTGTGTGCCATCCGGGCTGTATGCCAGGGCGCGCGAATCGGGCATGTCAAACACCATCAGCAGCGGGGTGGGGGATGCCTCAGCGAGGGGGGTGCCGCCGCTGTCGACGGGCACGGTGGGTGTCACAGGCGGCGATATGCTGTTGTTCTCACTGCCGCAGCCGGTGAGCGCCAACGCCCCTAGCAGCAGCCCGGCCAGCATCGAAACTCCCAACGAGTTGATCCAGTGTTTCATCATCCTCATTTTTCCTGATCGGTAGACCGGCGCGTAACTCTCTATGCGCGTATATACTATACTTGTCGCGCCAATGATAGCACAGGATAGCATGAAATGGTTATGAGACGGGATCAATCGTGTTAAGACGCACGGGTCCGGGTGCGGAATCGCGCGCGAGGGAGGTGTCATGGCTGAGGCGGGTGATTTTTGGGATTACATCGACTGGCTGGTGACGGGCTGCCAGATCGTGATCGACCGGCCCAAAGGATCGGCGCACCCGCGTTATTCCGGTGTGATCTACCCGGTCGATTACGGCTATCTCGAAGGCACGACGGCCTGCGACGGCGGCGGGATCGACGTGTGGGTCGGCTCGATGGGGGCGTCCGTCGTGGACGCCGTGATTTGCACGGTAGACCTGCTCAAACGTGACGCCGAGGTCAAGCTGTTGATCGGCTGTACCGAGGTCGAAAAAGAGACGATCCTGGCGCTGCACAACGAACACACCATGCGCGGCCTGTTGATCCGGCGCGCTGCGTGACGCCGGTTACGTCTCGTCCGCCTCCTCACCGGGCGCGCGGCGGCTCCGGTGGCGTTTGCGGCGGCTCGCCAGCGGATCGGGGATGTCGTGGCGCGGGCGGACCGGCGACGGCGGGCGCGGGGCGCGGTCCGGTGTCGCGTCTGGCTGGACGTGCGGCAGCGTATCCGGTCCGGGTGGGACCGGCGGCGCAGACTCGCCGCCGCCTGCGATTCCGGTGATTTCGGCATCGTGGGCGGGGACGTGTTCGGCTGTCGACGGCTCGTCGGAGATCGCACCGCCGTGCACATGGACCATGATCGGGCGGCTGGAGGCCAGCGTCAGGCCGAGGGCGGCGTGCCGTTCCAGGGCGGCGGCGAGGGCATCTTCGACCAGGCGCGGGTGGCGCAGCGCGGTTTGCTGCTGGCGCGGGCTGAGCTGGTGCAGGTGCTTGCGCACGGTATCACGTACATCCCGCGCGATCATCGTTTCAAAGGCGCTGCGCGTGGTCATGCCGCGTAGCCGCGCGAACAGCTCCGGATCGGCATGGACCGGGTTAAATGCCATGATCACCGTGACCTCGATATCCACCGGCGGATCGACGTTGAGCGCGTCCAAAACGACCTCGCGGATCGTCACGGTGTTAAAGTCCACGTAATCCCGCACGCGCGCATTCCAGCGCCAGGGCACGATCAGGCGGCCCGGCTCCAGGTATTCGAGCGTGTACCCGTCCGCGTCTTCGACCACGCAGTAGCGGTTTTCCGGCACGCTGACGATCCAGCGGCAGGTGAGCGGCGCGAGCGCATAGCGCAGGATGATCGCCAGCCCGGCCAGCATGATCACCGCGCCCAGGCCGGTCACTGTGACGCCTGCGCCCGCCAGCGCCGCGAGGATGTCGATCGCGGCCCCCAGCGCGAGCGGGATGCCGCCCAGCAGCAGGCCCTGCACGGCTTTGTAGCCCCACCATGACATACTGCTGGCGCGCGCCCGCTGGCGCAGCCCGCTGTAGTTGGTCCATGCCCGGCGGCTGCGGCCATACGCGCTCTTGGACGGCGGTTCGGCGGGCGGCGCGACCGGCGGCGTGAATCCCACGCCCGGCGTATAGCCGGGGTGGCCGGTCTGGGGCGGGTCGTGCCGGTTGTCGAGATACTTCCGGTTCATGCGTTTGCTCGTTTGAGTCCAGGCTGGTGAAAACGTCTGGTACCAGTATACACTGCTTCTGCGCTGTGCCTGCGCCCGGATTCTAACCGCGAACGCGCGCCGGGAAAAGGGCGCGTTTGCTGCGGGTGCGTGCAAAACGTGTCATCTGATTTGGGGGCAGTGAGCCTCACCCCCTGGCCTCACGCCGACAGGGTCGGGCGCTCGGCCTTTCCCCCTCTCCATGCCGCGTTGAGAGGGGGAGTCGAGGCGCGCACGCGCCGAGGCGGGGGTGAGGCTTGATCGGGGATCGACTGAGTTGTCAAGCCATTGAATGACAACCTTTGCACGCACCCTTTGCTGCTAACGGCGTGCGCCCCTGCTGAAGCTCGTTATAATAGGCTCCCGGTACGTTGGGCGAGGACCAACTACCGGTCACGAACCACTAACAACAATCGGTCGAGGTGGCGTATGCGTGCCTGGGGAAGAGGCCGGCGTGGGCTGCCGGCAGTTGGCTTTTTCGCGCTGCTCAGCGCTGTGACACTGTTCAGGCTAATGATTCATCTCAACTCGCGCGTTCCGGCGCAGGTCAACGGCGAGTGGGACTATTTTCACTTTCACTGGAATCTGTGGTGGGTGCGTTACGCCGTGTTCAACGGGCAGGACCCGTTTTATACGAACAAGGTACTCGCCCCGTTCACCAATAACCTGACGTACCACTCGCTGACGCCGTCGCTGCTGCCGCTCTACGTGGTCATGGAACCGATCTTCGGGCACCTGCGCTCGGCCAACCTGATGATCTGGCTGTTCGTCATGCTGACCGGGCTGCTGATGTACGGGGTCATGCGGCGGCAGGGCATCAGCCGCCCGATGGCGCTGTTGGGCGGGATCGCGCTCGGTTTTTCGCCGTACATGCTCGATCACGCCGCCAGCGGCCACCTGAACCTGATCACGGTCTTCTGGCTGCCGGTCGCGCTGTTCTTGTGGGATAAAGTGGCGACCACGCGCGCGATCCGCTGGGCGGTCCTGGCCGGGATCGGGTTGTGGGGCATGTGGCTGACCGATACGCTGATCGTGTTTTGGGCCGGGCTGCTGCTGGCCCCGTATGGACTGTGGTCGCTGATCCGGGCGGAAGACGGGCGGGCGCGCAGGCGCGTGCTGCTGTTGGGCGCGGTCGCGCTGGTCGTGACGCTGGCGCTGGCCTGGGTGATCGGCCCGCTGCGCCAGACGCTCGACTTTGACACCAGCACGCTCGAACCGGCGCGCCTGCTGACGCTGCGCTACTATTCCGTGCCGCCCAAAGCGTACCTGCTGCCGCATCCTGGCGGGGCGCAGCGGCTCGGCTTCGAGCGCGACGAAACGATCGGCATACTGCTCGTCGCGGCGGTGTGGATCGGGTTATTCGTGCGCAGCAAGGACCGCGTGCGCTGGCTGTGGCTGGCGGCCGCGCTGACCCCGCTCGTCTTCACGCTGGGGCCGGATGTTCAGGTGTTCGGCGCGCGGATTCCGCTGCCTTTCCGGCTGGTGCATGCGGCCTTTCACGGGCAGATGCGCACGCCCATCCGGTTTTTGCCCCCGGCCATGACCGGCTTGATCCTGTTTGTCGCGCACACCTACGACGGCTGGCTGCGCCGGGTGCGTCCTCCGGCGCGAATGGCGCTGTCGGCGGCGCTGGTGCTCGCCCTGTTTGCCGATTACGGCGTGTTCAAACCGTATCCCGCCTCGATCCCGCCCCCGTCGTACGATTTTTATACGATGATGCGCCACGAGCACTACCCCAACTACGATTACGTCGTGCTGGAAGTGCCAGCCGGCCCGTACACCGGCTGGCGATTGATCGGGTCGCACCCGGAGGCGATGGCTTACGGCGCGATTCACGAGAAACGCATGGTCAGCGGGCTGCTGTCCCGTATGCCGCTGGACGAGCACGTGTTTTACGAAACGACGGCGCTGATGGGCTGGCTGACCGGGTCGCTGCCACTGGACACAAGCCGCGCTTCGGTGGAACTCAAACGTTACGTGGACCAGTGGCCGATTGGGTACGTGGTGGTGCATCAAGACTGGATGTCACCCGATCGCACGCTTGAAACGCTGGCGTTTTTTAACGGGCAGCCGTCGCTGTGTTTCATCGAGGTCGAGCGCGACGCCGTGCTCTACCGCACGACCAGCCATCCGAAGGGCTGCCCGCCGCGCCTCCCGCCACAGACCGCGCCCGGTGACTATACGCTGCGTTTTGGCGAGCCGGGCGACGAAGGATTCATCGGTCACGGCTGGTACGGGCCGGAGGCCGTCGGCGGCGAAACGGCGCGCTGGGCCGGTGGCCGGCAGGAAGCGCTGATCTATGCCAGCCTGCCGCCCGGCCCTGCGTACAGCGTCACGTTCCGCGCGACTGCGTTCGATCAGGCGCGGACCGTGAAGGTGGTCGTGGACAGCGGTACCAGCGGTGAACCGCACATCGAACAGCTTGGCTTCATGACCATCGAGCCGGGCGGCTGGCACGAGTACACGCTAGAGATTCCCGCCGGGCTGCTCATGCCGCCGCGCGGCGATCTGATCATGTCGCTGTCGGCGGACGGGATGGTGTCGGCGGCAGAGTTGGGCCTCTCGCCGGACGAGCGCCCGCTCACGGTGGCGTATGATTGGGTGCGCTTCCGGGCCGAGGGCGAGTGACGATTTTCCCGCCGCCGTATTTTGCAGAACGTAGGGCTTGGCGTATGCTAGGATGGGTGCAGGCTGATGGAGAGCCAAAACAGAATCCAGATGATTGATTTTGTAGGGGCGCTGCTTGCTGCGCCCTGGACCATCAGGATTTGTTTCAATTCCTCCATAAGAAAGAGGTGCCGCGTTGGCTGAGTCGAAAAACTACCGGTCGCGCCGCGTGATGCGGACGGACGTGCAGACTATCGTGCTGGTGATTTTGGTCGTGGTCGCGGCGGTGATGGTGTTCCGCGAGATACGCCGCGAGTCGGGCGGGCAGGCCAAACTGCCGGTTGACGTCAGCGACGGCATCAGCAACAGCGAAGCCGAGGTGATCATGGCGCGCGCCAACGATGCCGCCAATTTCGTCAACAACCTGCTGAGTTTTTTGGAAGTGACATTTGGCGCGATCAGCGTGGGGCTGGTCGGCGGAGCGTGGATTCTGCGCGGCATGATCCTGGATCAGGTAGATGACGTGCGCGCGTTCGCCGAACGCACCGAGGCGCAGCTCAACGCGCGCGAAGAAAGCCTGCGCCAGCTTGAGGAGCGGCTGCTCGCCGAGTTGGGCAACATGGTCAAGCAGACTCAGCACGAAATCGGGGCGGCCAAACAAGAGGCGCGCCAGTCATTTCGAGTGCTGCGCCTGCAACTGCTGGCCGAACAGCAGGTGCGCTCGCGTAACATCGACACGGCCATCGACACGCTGCAAACCGTGCTGAACATCGATCCAGACGATCACGTCACGAATTACCTGCTGGGCTACCTGTATACGACACGTAAAGACCTGGACCGCGCCATCCAACACCTGGAACATGCGCTCTCGGTCGAGCCGGATTTCACGCCGGGCATAGCGGCCCTGGGGCTGGCGCTGCGCCGCAAAGGCGACAGCCTGGATGAGGCAGGCCATCGCGCCGAGCGCGACGCGTACTGGGCGCAGGCCGAGTCCAAGCTGCACATGGCGCTCACCCGGGACGCCAACCTGACCGACGCGGACGGCGAGTCGTATTACGGCACGTTGGGCGGGCTGTACCGTCGCCAGGAACGCTATTACGCGGCGCTGGACGCCTACGAGCGCGCCCATCACGTCACGCCGGATTCATCGTATCCTGTGATCAACCTGGCGGCGCTGCACAAACACCAGGGCAACGACGAACAGGCTCGCCACTATTTCGACGAGGTGGTGAAATCCGCCGCCCTTCAGCTTGACGACGATCCCCGCGACGCCTGGACGCGCTGCGATCTGGCGCAGGCGCGGCTGGTGTTGGGCGATCCCCGCGAGGCGCTGCGCCAGCTTCAGGTCGTGATCGACCAGAATCCGGAGCGCGGCATGCTGGCGACGGTGCGCAGCGGGCTGGCCTTCCTGACGGAAGCGCCGGAGCCAATCGACGGGCTGGACGCCATGATCCGCCTGATCGATGAGGCGCTCGCCGCGCGAGACGCGGCGGAGTAGGCCGCCGCGACCAGGTTCGGACTGGCCGGTCAACGGAGTCAACATCGTGAGTCATCAATCGACCGATTCGGATATTTCGCACGTCTTGTGGCTGGCGTTTGGGCGACACGTCCCGGCGCAGCCGATCCCGGTTGAGGCCGGGACCAGCGACCGGGGGCTGGCCTACGCGCTGGGCGGGCCGGGCGTGCCGCCGCGTGTGATCCTGCTGCGTTACGCCCCGCAAAACCAGACGCAGGCCTACCGCGTGTTTACGGTCATGTCGGCGCTGCACGACCGCCGGTTCCCGGTGCCCGGCGCGTACTTTTTTGGCTGGAGCCACTACTCGCGCTACGTGCTGCTGTTGCTCGAATACGTCGAGGGGCGCGGCGTCGAGGGGCAGTTACGCGCGTTTTTCGCACGCGTGGGTGAGGATTTCGCGCGGCGGCTGGCCGAGCTGCACCAGATGCACTGGGCACACCTGCCCGATCTGCCGGTGACGCCGTTTTTTTACGCGCTGCGCGAGTTAACGCTGATGGTGCGCCGCCTGGAAACGCCCCAGTTGCAGGACATTCTTGACTGGCTGCTCGTCCACCGCGAGCGCATGTACGAGATTCCGCACACGCTCGTTCACGGCAACTACATGCTGCATAACGTGCTGGCCGACCGCACGCAGATCGTCGCGGTGCAGGGGTGGGAGACAGCCGTCATCGCCGATCCGAGGTTCGACGTGGGGTATACCAGCGCGCAGCTTGGCGCGTACGATCTCACGCTTAGCGAGCGTTTCGTGTCCATTTATTCCGAGGTGGCCGGGCCGCTGCCCGAACTGGGATACTGGGAAGTCTTTAGCGCGCTGCGACTGCTGGCCCGTGTCGCGCAGACGCTTTCGACGCTGCCCGCCCCGCAGCGCCAGCGCTTCCTGGCACAGGTTGGCCCGGCGTGGAACGGGCTGCTGCTGTTTGTCGAGTCACGCACCGGGTTGAAGCTGTTGTGACCTTCGCCGGGATGCGTATGTTACAATCGCGGACATGTTCTTGAACGGTTCGATACGGCTGTTCTCCCGCTTGATTCGCCTATTCGCTGCACCAGGGGAAGGAAACCGACACGATGGATTACGCCGAAGTACGTGACACGCTGCGAGCGTTTGTGATCACCGACCTGATTCGGATGCCGGGCTACGATCTGCAAGACGACGAACCGCTGATCACGGGCGGCCTGATCGACTCGTTTTCGCTGGCGCAGTTTGGCGTCTTTGTCGAAGAGATGTTTGGAATCTACATCCCGGACCCCGATCTAACCGTCGAAAACCTGGATACGCTCACCCAGATGGTGAACCGTGTCATGCAGGATGCCTGACCAGTGGCAGGAGGTCACGTTATGCACCATTATGTGACAGGTGGCCTGGCGTTATGTGCAGCAGCCGTGCTGGTTGCCCTGCCGCTGGCCGCGTGCGGCGGCGAAAGCGCGGGCGCGGTTCCGACGACAGGCTCGATGCAGGTACCGGCGCTGCTGGCGTCCGCGTATGCTGGCCCGGCAGCGGACCAACCCGCCCGGCAAAATACGCCGGTTGTCCAACCGACGCCGGAAACGATCACCGTCAAGGTCTGGTGGCCTGACGAGCTGTACCCGCAGACGGATGGCCCCGCGCTGGCGCTGCTTGACCGCCAGTTCGACACGTTCCGCTCGACATACACCGCTTACGGGCTGGAAGTACGGCGGATGCGCACCAATGGCCTGGGCGGGATTCTGCCCATGCTGCGCACGGCGGGGCCGGTCGCGCCGGGCGCGCTGCCGGACCTGACGCTGATGCGCCGCGCCGACATGCTGACCGCTGCCACCGAAGGGCTGATCGTACCGCTCGACGACTGGATTCCGTCCGATCTGGCCGACACCAACCTGCTGCCCGGTACGCGGGCGGTGGGCGAGATCGACGGCGTGTTGTACGGCGTGCCCTACGCGCTCAATTTTTATCACGTCGCCTACCGTGCATCCGTGTTTGACCAGCCGCTGCTGACGTTTGACGACGTGCTGCTGCAAGAGCCGCATTACCTGTTCCCTGCCGGGACGACGCTGCTAAGCTGGACCGTCCTGCTGCAATACCTCGAAGCGGGCGGTCATCTGGTCGATCCAAACGGCGCGGCCATGCTCGATCGTGACCCGCTGGTGACGGTGCTGGATTATTACGCGCGCGGCAGGGATCGCGGCATTTTCAGCCCGGCGCTGCTGCAATTCACCCGTTTTGAGGACTACTGGAACCAGTTTGTCACGGCGGAAGTGAACATGGTTGGCGTGGATTCGCTGACGTATCTCAGCCATGAAGCCAGCGTACAAAACGTCGGGCTGGCCCCGATCCCGACCGTCGACGGGCTGCCCGTCACGGCGCTGGACGGCTGGATGTGGGTGCTCACCACGCAGGACCCCGACCGGCAGCAGCACGCGCGTACCCTCCTGTCGTGGATGATGCGCATCAGCCAGCAGAGCACCTTCACCGAGGCGTTAGGCGTGCTGCCATCCCAAACGCGGGCGCTGCGCTTGTGGGAAGACGAAGTGTATGCCGATTTCGCGCAGACTCTGCTCGAATCCGCGCTGGTGGTACCGGGCACGCAGCGCAGCAACAGCGCCGCCGCCGCGCTGCAACAAAGCCTGCTCGCCGTGTTGGAAGGTGAATCGCCGGAAGTGGCCGCCGACGCCGCGCTCGGCAAGCTGGCGGAGTAGGCCCGCCTGCTACTGCGGCGCATCCGGGTTGGCGGGCGGCTCGATGTCGGCTGGGGGCATAACATCCGGCGACAGGTTGGCCAGGCGCTCCAACTCGGCCAGCAGCTCCGAGAAGCGCACCGGCTTGGTCATGTACCCGTTTGCCCCGGCCCGCGCGGCGCGGGTTTTGGCTTCGGGATCGGCGCGGGCCGAGATGATCACCACCGGCAGGGCGGCAAAATCCGGCTGGGCGCGCAGCCGTTCCAACACCTCAAACCCGTCCATATCCGGCAGCATCAGGTCCAGCAGCAGCGCGTCCGGCTTGAAGCCCTGAACCATCACCAGCCCTTCTTCACCCGTATACCCGCCGTGCACCGTGAAACCTTTGATCGTCAAAAACGTGGTGATCATGTCCACTATACGCGGTTCGTCGTCCACGACGACGATCGTTTTCTGTGCCATAGTGCCTCTCTTCGCTCGCGCTGGTCAGGTGAGGGCGCGCTCGTAGAACCGGTAGTGCTTGTAGTCGTCGCCGCCGTAAGCCGTGACAAGGCGCTGCATCGGCTCGTTGACTTCGAGCACCCACCCCGCGTCGGCGTAGGACCAGCCTGTTTCCGCGCTGATGGTCAGGGCCTGCTCGAACAGCTCGACGAACATCGCCGCCTCCACGCCGATGCCCCGGTAGCCTTCCTTGACGCCCATCAATGCAATGCGGATGCGGCTGATCTTCGGACGCAGTTTCCAATGCCACAACACCTGCGCCATGCTGACTAACTCCGGCTTGCCGGGATGCGGGTAGGCGGCGTGCAGCGGCTGGTTGAGGTCCGGGAACGCCAGCAAAAACGCGACCGGCTCGTCTTTGACCAGCGCGAAAAATGCGAGCCGCGGCTCCAGGTACTGCCCCAGGTCTTTGACCAGCGCGTCGAGTTCGTCATCGGACATTGGCACAAAGCCCCAGTTATCGTCCCACGCCTGGTTGTAGATCTGCTTGAGCAGTTGCAGATCGCGCTTGACGTGTTTGGGATCGATAGTGCGCACGCTGATGTCGCGCCGTTCGTTGTTTTTACGCGTGACACGCTGCGTCTGTTCGAGCTTGGCGGACGCGGTCCAGTCTTTCAGTGTGATGTTATAGCTGTACACGTCCATCGCTTTTTTGAAGCCGGGCGCAGTGTCCAACAGCCGCTGGTAGTACGGGTAGTTATACGGCATCAGGATGACGGGTGGATCGTCGAACCCCTTGATCAACACGGCGCACTCGTCATTGGTCGAAAAACTGGCCGGGCCGCGTATCGCGTCGTAGCCCTTCGCCTGTACATATTCTGCCGCCGTTGCCAGCAGCGCGTGAGCCGCTTCGGGATCGTCGTAGACTTCGAACAGGCCAAAAAAGCCGATGTGATCGTGCTGAAATTCGTTATGCCGGTGGTTGACGAATGCCGCGATAGTCCCGACCGGCTGGTCGCCGCGCCACGCGATGAAATAATCACCTTCCATGTACTTCCAGGCGGGGTTTTTCTGCTTGTCGAGCTTGTGCCGCTGCATCGATACCAGCGGCGGGACCCAGCACGGATCGTCTCTGTACAGCGTCCAGGGAAAACGCAAAAACGTTTGATGCTGTGCTTTCGACTCCACCTTGCGGACGGATACGGGCGAAGACATGCGGTGTGTTCCTTTCGACCTCGTTACGTCGGGCGCGCCAGCCGCGCTCTGACTTGCGCGGCGATCTGTGCTGCTTCGTCGTCGCTGCACCGGTGCTGCCTCTGGCGGAGGACTTCGTCCAGTGTTTTCAGCCCGTTGGCAGGCAGGTCAGGATAGCGCGGGATCACGTAAAAATGAATGTGCGTCACCGCTTCCCCAAACGAGCACACGTATACTTTGGCCGGACTGACGACGTCTGACAACGCCCGCGTCACATTACGCACGATAGGCCCGAACTCGGCAGCCTCAGCGTCTGTCAGTTCGGCGATATGCTCGCAGTGCCGCCGTGTTTTGACGATCAAAAAACCGCGCAGCAGCGCCGGGCTGATCTGGTGCGATACCAGCCAATGCTCGCCTTCATAAATGATACCGCCCGGTGGGATGAGCGTACCGGCGACGACTTGACAGGCCATGCAGTGCGGGTCAAACGTGGACATGATCACCTCATTCACTCGTATCAGGCGCGAGTGCGCGTTCGTACATGCGGAACCGTTTGTAGACGTGCCCGTTAAATGTCTCGGTCAGGCGGTTCATCGGCTCGTTGGTTTCGAGCACCCAGCCGCCGTCGGCGTAGGCCCATCCCCGCCGCGCCGCCACCGGCACCACCCGCTCGAACAGCCTGGCGAACATGGCCGCCTCGACGCCAATGCCCCGGAATTCTTCCTTGACGCCCATCAGCGGGATGCGCACGCGCGTGATCTTCGGGCGCAGCTTCCAATGCCAGTAGACTTGCGCCATGCTCAGCAGTTCCGGTTTGCCGGGGCGCGGGCGAGCGCGGTGCAGCGCCTGGTTCAGGTCCGGCAGGCCGAGCAAAAAACCCGCCGGTTTACCGTGTACTTCGGCAAACACGGTCAGGTCCGGCTCAAAGAACATGCCCAGGTTCTTCACCAGGTCGTCCAGTTCTTCGTCGGTGAAGGGCACGAAGCCCCAGTTTTTTTCCCACGCGCTGTTGTAAATCTCTTTGAATATCACGAATTCTTGCTTGAGATGTTTCATGTCCGGCGGGCGGGCCACGATCCCCCGGCGCTCGTTGCTGCGGTCGATCACACGAAAGACCTTTTGCACTTTTTCCGACTCGCGCGTGCCTTGCAGCGTCAGGTGATGCGACCAGAGGTCCATCACCTTTTCGAACCCGGCGTTTTCCAGCAGGCGCTGGTAGTAGGGCGGGTTGTACGGGTAGAGCACGACCGGCGGATCGTCGAAGCCTTCGATCAAGATGCCGCATTCCTCGTTGGTGGACAGGCTGGCCGGGCCGCGCAGCGCGTCCACGCCCAGCGCCCGCACGTGATCGGCAGCCGTGTCGAGCAGCGCATTCGCCACGTCTTGATCGTCCACCACTTCGAACAACCCAAAGAAGCCGATATTCTCGCCGTGAAACTCGTTATGGCGGTGGTTGACGAAGGCCGCGATGGTCCCGACCGGCGTATCGCCGCGCCACGCTATGAAAAAATCGCCTTCCAGGTGGTGCCACGTCGGGTTTTTGGATTTATCCAGCTTCTCGCGTTGCATGGAAACCAGCGGCGGCACCCAGTAGGGGCTGTCCTTGTACAGCGTCCAGGGAAACGCGATGAAGGTGCTGCGGTCTGCTTTGTTTTCGACTTTTCGGACAGTCAATGAGGCGCTCATGAAACCTGCTTTCTGTTGGGGCACGCCCGTCAAAACGTGCGCTGGTAAAACCGGAACGTTTTATACACGCGCCCGTTGAGGGCCGTTGCGAGTTGATTCATCGGCTCGTTGTTTTCGAGCACCCAGCCGCCGTCGGCGTTGTGCCAGCCCAGCTCGATCCCGGCTTCGTACGCCCGGATGAACATCGCGGCTTCGACGCCGATGTGCCGGTAACCTTCTTCGACGCCCATTAGCATGATACGCACGCGGTTGATCTTCGAGCGCAGTTTCCAATGCCACAGCGTTTGCAGCAGCGTGACCGGTTCCGGCTTGCCGGGCCGGGCGTAGGCGCGGTGCAGGGCCTGGTTCATATCCGGGAAGGCCAGCAAAAACGCCGCCGGTTTGCCTTCCACCGACGCGAAAAACGCCATCTCCGGCACGAAGAACTGCCCGATCTCGTGGATCATCTCGTCCAGCTCGCGGTCAGAAAACGGGACAAAGCCCCAGTTCTTTTCCCACGCGTGGTTGTAAATGTCTTTGAGCAGCTTAAATTCGTCGTCGAGGTGGTGCTTGTCGGCGTTACGCACGGTGATCCCGCGCCGCTCGCCGTTGCGGCGCGTGATGCGTTTGATCTGTTCGAGCGCGTCGGTCTGTTCCGCGCCCTCCAGCGTGATCGTGTAGCCGTACAGGTCCATCACCTTTTCGAAGCCGGACACGCCTTCGATCAGGCGCTGGTAGTAGGGCAGGTTGTAGGGGTACATCAGCACGGGCGGGTCGTCAAACCCATCGACCAGCACGCCGCATTCGGCATTGGTCGAATAACTGGCCGGGCCGCGCAGCGCATCGTAGCCCCTGCTTTGCACGTATTCCGACGCGGTTTCGAGCAGGGCAGCGGCGGCTTCGGGATCGTCGAGCACTTCAAACATGCCAAAAAACCCGATGTGTTCGCTCCAGTATTCGTTATGGTGGTGGTTGATGAACGCGGCAATCGTGCCCACCGGCTGATCGCCGCGCCACGCGATGAAAAAATCACCGTCCATATATTCCCAACTGGCGTTTTTTTGCTTATCGACTCTGTGCCGCTGCATGGACACCAGCGGCGGCACCCAGTAGGGGTTGCCCCGGTAGACCGTCCAGGGAAACGTCACAAACGTGGTGAGATCCGCTTTGGATTCAGCTTTGCGAACAGATAACGGAGCGGACATGATGGTTTCTGGTTTTCCCCCTTAGCAACGATGCACCGTATGGATGATGATCTCCAATCTTACTGCGGTTAGGCGCTGCGGCAAAATGCCAGTTGTGCATCCGATCCAAAAACGGGCAAAATGGGGATCTTTTGCCTTGACAGCCCCCGGTGACTTTGGTATGCTACTCCACACTTTCCTGAGTAGCTCAATTGGCAGAGCAATCGGCTGTTAACCGATGGGTTGTAGGTTCGAGT
>CAYMTN010000044.1:0-28388 GCA_964393335.1 uncultured Anaerolineaceae bacterium | reverse complement strand
GACTTGGGGAAGGGGCTACTTGACCTTCCCTCTAATTGTGAAGGTTAACTAGTGATTCCGCTGGTGGATGTGGTCAAACATGATCGGAATGCATCGGAGCGGTTGAAAGAGTACGCTGGCAAGTTGCTGGAGGCATTCTATGAGATTGGCGAACATCTACCTCCTCAATCTTCAGGCAAAGTAGTGGGCTTGATTGAGCAACTAACACCCCGCGAAATGGATGTCTTGGAACTCATTGTTGCGGGCGATTCCAATCAAATGATTGCGGACAAGCTCGTTATTACCTTGAGCACCGTGAAAAAACATACGGGCAACATCTTCGGCAAATTGAACGTCAGCAACCGCACCCAGGCAGCCGCCCGCGCACGCGAGCTGGGGTTGTTCTCCTCGGACTGAACATTCTCCCAGCGAAAAAACTCCTGGAAAAAGCGAAAAGGTGTACCAAAGTACACCACCGTTTCGTTGATCCCAGGCAAAAGAGACAACTTTGGTATACCGACAATTCATGCCCGGTGGCGTATGCTGGTGGCAATCAAGCATGCGGAGGTTGAAATGAATACAACGACATCAAGAATCGTAGTCTGTGGAATGCTATTTCTCTTCACGTTGCTCTCGGGTGTGTGGCTGAGCCATTCAGGAAGACCGCTCAACACAGCGATTTTCACCATTCACAAGCTCGTTGCACTGGCCACTGTGGTTGTCATCGGTATGAACATCTATAAGCTATCCCGTACTGTCGATACGCAAACCTTGATCCTGGTAACGATTGCAGTCACGGGGCTGCTGTTCCTGGCCCTGTTTGTTTCCGGTGCGCTGCTCAGCTTCGAAAAATCGATGCCGCAAGCGGTATTGCGCGTGCATCAGGTTGTGCCGCCGTTGGCGTTAGTCGCGTCCTCGACCGCCATTTACCTGTTAGTCAGCAACAAAACGTAAAGCTGAAACGAGGTATTGAACAAATGAAATACAAAAACGTCGTTGCTACCCGGCTCGGTTCCCCGGACGTGTTGCAGGTGGTCGAACATGAACTACGCGCGCCATCAGATGGTGAGGTCCGCATCAAAGTGCTTTCGGCGAGTGTGTCCCGGCCTGACATTACCGTTCGCACAGGGGAAGCACTCTACAGCGGTACGCCGCTGGGCCAGAAACCACCCTTTGTGCCGGGGTATTCTATCATCGGCGACGTAGACGCCGTTGGAGCAGGCGTAACTAACGCTGCCGTTGGCGACCGGGTTGGCGTGTTGACTGTCACGGGAGGCTATACCGAATACCTGTATTGGAGGGGCGACCGGCTGATTCCGATTCCTGCTTCACTAGACCCATCAGAAGCAGTCACCTTGATTCTGAACTACATCGTCGCGTATCGGACCCTGCACCGTGTGGCCAAAGCCAAACCCGGCGAGAGGGCAGTCATTATCGGCGCGAGCGGCGGGATTGGGACGGCATTGTTGCAGCTTGGCAAACTGGATGGGCTGACTATGTACGGCCTCGCGTCCCAGGGCAAGCACCACATTCTGACCGAATATGGGGCAGCGCCGGTTGATTACCGGACCCAGGACTTCGTTGAGGTGATCCGCCAGGCGGAACCGGAGGGTGTCGATGTGGTGTTGGATGGCATGAGCCGGTTGGATACCATACGCGGCGGCTTGTCCCTGCTGCGACGTGGGGGCAGGCTGGTGAGCTATGGCGAACCTGCTGGGTTTTCCGATCTGTTTCGGATACTGGGCACTCTGGTGTCCGTTAACCTGCTGCCCAACGGGAAATCCTTCAAGGTATTCGGCACATCATCCTATTTTATGGGTAAAGAACGGTCGTATCTTGAAGACTGGGCTACGCTCTTCAAGCTGCTCGGAGAAGGCAAGATCGCACCGGTCATTTCAGAGACATTTCCCATCCTGGAAGCCGCGCGCGCGAATGAGCTTCTGGAAAGCGGCGCGGTGGTCGGAAACGTGGTCTTGGTGGCGCAGTAAGCTCATGGACAAATCACACGTTTACGAGATTCGGGTCGAGGGTCATCTGACGGATCGCTGGTCGGATTGGTTTGAAGGGCTGGTGATCCGCAATGAACCCGATGGCGAGACGACATTGAGAGGAGCTTTCGTCGATCAGGCAGCGCTGTTCGGTGCGCTCACCAAGATCCATGCGCTTAATCTGATGTTGATCTCGGTGAACAGGCTCCCAGGATTCGTCTGACAAGGCAATGTGTCAGGCAAGCATGATACTGGTTTGACTGTGGCCTACTGGTCATACTGAGCAGCCTCACCTCCTCAATGGCCTTCAAATAACCTTTCCCCGAATTATCACCCCTTTCCTACAGCACGACCCGTCGCAAGAGAACGCTGGCGGCAATGACGCAGGCGGGCTGGCGGTTGGCAGTATACCGTGAGATGCAGGCCGACCTCTGGTATGCAGAACCAAAGGAAACTGAACGACCAGCAAACAGCACGCTCGATCTCCTGGATGAACCGTCATCGCCGCGACGCAGCGGCAACGGCGCTGTCCCAAAAGTGATCGCCGCCGCGAGCGGCGCTGTGTAGTGTGCGCGACTGTGCTGCCGGATCCCTCATCCCTCGGTGGGCGGCGTCGAATGTACTGCTCCAGCTCCTGCCGCCAACGGGCAAAACGCCGCCGGACGAAACAGGTTATCACAAATTGACAGTAGTATAGTTCCAGGAACGACTCGGCATAAATGAGAAGGCGAGGGTAGGATTGTTTACTCTCGCCTTCCTATTACAATGTCACTCAATCTATCCTGGGGCGTTGGATCGCGATCGCACGAGAAAGAACATACTGTCGGGTACGTGCTTCGGCTTATGGTCCAACAGAAGTGCTGGCCTCTTCCCGCAGGCGCTGCACATCGCGCACTGGCGGTTCGCCGAAGAGACTCTTGTACTCCCGATTGAAGTGGGCGGCATCGTTGTACCCCACGCGATAGGCGACGCTGGTCGCGTCGAGGTCCTCACCAAGCATCAGGCGGCGCGCCTCTTGCAGCCGCAGCCGCTTCTGGAACTGAAGGGGACTCAGCGCCGTGACAGACTTGAAGTGGTGGTGGAAACTCGAGACACTCATCCCCAGTTCCTGGGCAAGGTCCTCAATGCGAACGGGCTGGTCGAAATCCTGACGGAGGCGCTCGACTGCTTTAACGATGTTTGGCGTGCTGTAGCCTCCCGAGACGGTAAGATGGCATAGCCTGTCCCCCTGATCACCCATCAAGAGGCGATAGATGATTTCCCGTGTGATCAGCGGCATGAGAACGCGCGCTTCGGCAGGAGAATCTAGCAGCCTGACGAGCCGCACAACGGCATCCAGCAAATCTGCATCCAGGGGACTGACATCGATGGCCCGCGCATCGGCACGGCTGGACGACACGGGCTGGCCTGTCTCAACCATCACTGAGCCAACAAGGGTAGGGGACAGTTCCAGCCGCAGGCTGAGGTAGGGCCGCTCCCTGGATGCTTCCAGCACCTGGCTCACTCTGGGTAATTCAAGCGTAGTGAGTAGGTAGTTGAAGGGGTCATACTGATAACGGGTATCGCCCAGAAAAACCACCTTACTTCCCTGCGCAATCACACAAAACGATGGCTCGAGCACACTGTGAATCCGCTCCGAAGGTGTGGAGAGGCGACCCAAATGCAGTCCCTGGAGTGGCTGAATGACGCCATCTTCGGGTATAGCTCGCCCAATCCGCTCAACGAGTTCCTCGCGGTTAGCTTGCGCTCGCTGTGCTTCGCGTTCTGTTTCCTGATGGTTGATCGCGTCCATAGAAACCTCTTCACTTAATTCATGCAGATATCTGTAGGATTATACAATTATCACGGATAATTCTACAATCATTTCGCGTCATAACTCCCTATAATGAACATCAGAAGGAGAAAGCCTCCCTCTACATTTGCAGACGCGCTGGAATTTTATCCAAGAATGGATAAGACAAAAATCAGTGGAGTTCAGAAAATGGACATCAAAAGAAACGGAACACAACCTTCCAGCCAGGGACCTGAAGACTGGTTTACCGGTACGGTACGTGTTGACCCTCTGTTCCAGGCACCCGATCCAGCTCGCGCGAGCGGTGCCAGTGTCACATTTGAGCCGGGCGCGCGGACCGCGTGGCACAGTCATCCACTAGGCCAGACCCTGATCGTGACCTCCGGCTGCGGGCGTGTGCAGCGCTGGGGCGGTCCCGTCGAAGAAATTCGTCCGGGGGATGTAATCCAGTTTGCGCCGGATGAGAAGCACTGGCACGGGGCCGCGCCTACCACTGCCGTGACGCACATCGCCATTCAAGAATATCTCGATGGCAAGGCTGCCAATTGGATGGAACACGTCAGCGACGAACAATACCAGGGGTGACGGCTTGACAGCTACGTTCAGTTTTCTAATTCAAGAATATGAGCAGCGACAATGCAAAAGTGCAGACAAGGAGAAGTATTGATGTCAAATATTCCATCGGTGACACTAAATAACGGGGTGAAGATGCCTCTTTTAGGGTTTGGCGTTTTTCAGATCACTGATCCTGAAGAATGCGAAAGAAGCGTCTATGATGCACTCCAAACGGGCTATCGTCTGATTGATACTGCGGCGGCTTATGGCAATGAAGAGGCTGTCGGCAAAGCCATCAAAAGAGGGGGAGTGACAAGAGAGGAATTGTTTGTCACAACTAAACTCTGGATTCAGGACGCCGGGTACGAGAGCACGAAGAAGGCATTTGAACGATCGTTGCAGCGGTTACAACTGGATTACCTGGATCTGTATCTGATTCACCAGCCTTTCGGAGATGTATATGGAGCTTGGCGCGCGATGGAGGAGCTGTACAGGGAAGGCCGGATACGAGCCATCGGGGTAAGTAACTTCCACCCGGATCGAGTGATGGACTTAATCGTGCATAACAAAGTGGTTCCGGCTGTAAACCAGATCGAAACCCATCCGTTCAATCAGCAAATCGAAACCCAGAAATTCCTGCAGGAACAGCAGATTCAGATTGAATCCTGGGGGCCGTTTGCGGAAGGCAGAAACAACATTTTCGAAAACGAGCTGCTGCGTTCTATCGCGGGCAAGTATGGGAAAACTGCGGCGCAAATCATTCTGCGCTGGCTGACCCAACGAGGTGTGGTGGCGATTCCCAAGTCCGTTCGCAAGGAACGAATTGAAGAAAATTTCAACATATTCGATGTCCAACTCAGTCCCGAGGACATGGCGGCGATAATCGCACTGGACACGAAGACGAGCAGCTTCTTTGACCATCGTGATCCGGCAATTGTGAAGATGTTGGGCGAGGCAAAACGGCCTACCTAAAAAAAAGACAAGGATCATGATGTATTGCTCAATAGTTTGTCAGATTTGACCGTGAAGCTGACACTGTCGCCGGAAGTTCGGCGTAATCTGAGTGGCAGCTGTACGGAATAAACAACAGAGGACTTGTATGCAAACAAGAAGACTTGGAACCAGTGGTTTGGATTGCGCTGGGTGAGAAATACTGGCACAGTGCCGCACCCACCGCCGCGATGACGCACATCGCCATTCAGGAACAGTTCGACGGTAAGGCCGCTGACTGGATGGAGAAGGTCAACGACGAACAATACCTGTCATAATCGTGTGGTAAATAAGTTTCAGGGAGGATTCATCAAATGGAATACGCAAAACTGGGAAATACCGGATTGGATATATCACGGATTTGCCTTGGTTGTATGAGTTTTGGCGCTGCGGAGGGATGGGTTCACAATCAGTGGGCGCTTGACGAGGAAGACAGCCGCTCGATCATCAAAAGAGCGCTTGACCTGGGTATCAATTTTTTTGATACGGCCAATGTGTATTCAAAGGGGACAAGTGAGGAAATTCTCGGTCGGGCATTAAAGGACTATGCCAACCGCGATGAAGTCGTTATCGCAACAAAGGTGCGCGGAAGAATGCATGAGGGTCCCAACGGTGAGGGTCTTTCCCGAAAAGCCATCCTGAGTGAAATCGATAACAGCCTCAAGCGTCTTAACACCGATTATGTGGATCTCTACATTATCCATCGGTGGGACTACAACACCCCGATAGAAGAAACCATGGCGGTGTTGCATGATGTTGTGAAATCTGGTAAGGCAAGATATATCGGTGCTTCGGCCATGTATGCATGGCAATTCCAGAAGGCGCTTCATGTGGCCGAAAAGTACGGCTGGACCCGGTTTGTGTCGATGCAGAATCACTACAACCTCATCTACCGTGAAGAGGAAAGGGAGATGCTGCCGCTTTGTCGGGCAGAGAAAATTGCAGCGACTCCCTATAGTCCGCTTGCGTCGGGGCGATTAGCGCGGGATGGGTCAGAAACAACAGCCCGTTTAGAAACCGACCCGATTGCGAAGAGCAAATACGATGCCACCGCCGATGCAGATAAACTGGTCGTTGAGCGACTTGCCGAAATTGCAGAAAAACACGGTGCGCCTCGTGCTCAGGTAGCACTTGCTTGGCTCTTACATAAAGAACCCGTCGTAGCGCCTGTTATCGGTGCCACAAAAATCGCTCAGCTTGAAAGTACGATCGAATCCGTGTCAATCAAGTTAACGCCTGAAGAAATTTCGTTCATGGAAGAACCCTATGTACCCCACCCGATAGTTGGTCATAACTGATCGAGGATTTTGAAAATGCAGAAACGTAAACTTGGAAACAGTAATCTGGAAGTCTCGGCTCTCGGGCTCGGATGTATGCGAATGAGCTTTGGCGATGCGCCAATTGGAACTCACCAGGAAATGATTGATTTTCTTCACGCGGCGGTTGAGCGTGGCATTACCTTTTTCGATACGGCTGAAGTCTACGGCCCTTTTACCAACGAAGAACTTGTAGGTGAAGCGCTTGAGCCGTTTCGCGGACAGGTGGTGATCGCTACCAAGTTTGGATTCAAACACGATCCCGACAAGGGGCCGAGTCCGACGGTTGGCCTGGATAGTCGACCTGAGCAGATCAAGCGGGTCGCTGAGGAATCGCTCAAGCGGCTCAGGGTAGAAGCCATCGATCTGTTCTATCAACACCGGGTTGACCCGGACGTGCCCATCGAAGACGTGGCGGGAGCCGTCAAGGATTTGATTCAGGCGGGCAAGGTGAAACACTTTGGGCTTTCTGAGGCAAGCGCAGAAATCATCCGCCGTGCCCACGCCGTTCAACCGGTCACGGCAATCCAGAGTGAATACTCGATATGGTGGACCCCCGTTGAAGACGCCGTTCTGCCAACCTGCGAGGAACTCGGTATCGGTTTTGTGCCCTACAGTCCCCTGGGCCGGGGGTACCTGACCGGCAAGGTCGACGAAAACACGACCTTCGCCGATAACGACATCCGCAGCCGCAATCCCCGCTTTACGCCAGAGGCTATCAAGGCAAACCAGGTTGTGGTTGATCTGCTTGAGCGGATCGCAGCACAGAAGGGAGCCACCCCGGCACAGATTGCGCTGGCCTGGTTGCTGGCGCAAAAACCCTGGATCGTACCCATTCCGGGCTCACGCAAGCTTGAGCGCCTGGATGAAAACATCGGAGCGGCTGCCGTCGAATTGACAGCAGATGATCTCAGTGAAATCAAAAATGCCATGTCACAGATCACGGTGGTTGGCGATCGGTATTAGGATGAGAACTGCATGGGCGGGTATATGTACGCCCATGCCGATCATTCAATCCCATCAAGTGAAGAGCAAATCAATGCGGAAAATCCTGATTCTTGGTGCTAACGGCCAACTTGCGCGCAATACTATCCCATTTTTCCTGAAGCATCCGGATGCTCACCTGACCCTGTACTTGCGTCGGGCAAATCGGCTAAAAACCCCGATCCAGGCCGCGTAACCATCGTTGAAGGTGAGGTTGGCGATCAAAGCCTTAATCGTATTCTGAAGGAGGCGATCTGATGACAACATGGGCGAGTGAGGAACTCGACAAGATCGGAACAGCCGAAGAACTGGAGATCGCGTCACTGCGACGCGACGGCACGCTGCGAAACCCGGTGACGATTTGGGTCGTCCGCGTTGGCGACGACCTCTACGTTCGTTCAGTTAATGGGCGCACTTCTGCCTGGTTTCGTGGCACTCAGGTACGCCACGAAGGTCGGATCTGGGCTGGTGGCGTCGAGAGAGATGTCAGCTTGGTGGAAGTGGATACCAACGATGACATCAACGACCAGATTGATGCCGAGTACCGCACGAAATACCGCCGTTACGCCGCAAGCATCATCGACCATATCACGAGTCCTGAAGCACGATCTGCGGCAATCAGACTCGTGCCGCGCTAGATCATTGAAAAGGAGAAACCAGTGGATTATATTCGCTTAGGATCAACAGGTATGAAAGTCTCCGCATTTGTCTGGGGTGCATGAGCTATGGGCAGCGGACGGAGCGCTGGCCGTGGGCGCTTGATGAAGAGAGCAGCCGACAGTTTATCAAGCGTGCCCTGGAATTGGGCATCAACTTCTTTGACACCGCTAATGCCTACTCCGATGGGATGAGCGAGGTTATGAAACACGCCGAGTTCATCCCGCATGGTCATGTAGATATTGCCCTTGCGGAACGCTGCTTTCGCCACGGCGACGGTCTGTTCAGGTATAGCATTGATCGGTTGGGCATGCAGGCTCATGGGTCAGTTCTCCAGCAGTTGAATTCGATCTGTTTCACTCCCCATTCTAGTCGATTTCTGTCAAAAACCGTCTCAGATGAATTCGCCGACAGCATCTGGTTTCTGAAACGGAACAGATTTCAACGGTCTTCGGCTCGACTTTTTGTTTCATGTTCGGCGTCAATACCGGGTTATCGCACTGCGTCAGGATGTGCCTGGGCGGGCACAGCAGTTGGTGGCCAAACATCCGCTGCATACTTTGAACGCCATACAGCTTGCTTCGGCGCACGTGGCGGCCAACGTGATCGGAACGTTCCCCATTTTTGTGACGGCTGACCAGAGGCTGTTGGTTGTAGCTGCCGCCGAAGGATTTCCCACCGACGATCCGAACGCCCATCCCTGAACATATAGTTGCCGTGTCTTATTCGCACAGCGGCGTGGTGAGATATCGCGCGCTCCTCGCAGGTGAACTCGCGAATGTAGCGGTTATCGCGTACCCAGGTGGGATGTTATTCTGTACTACTCCGTGGAGGCAGGACAGGTTGGTGCATCGCTCCTGATTTCGTAGATGCTGCGCTCTTCATCGGTCAATTCACGCGTGATGTGCTGGCACAGATAGTCCATCGAATCCTGGAGACGCACATACCACAGGTAAGCATACTCGGTGTCGTCTACGAGCAGTATTTGACCATCCGGGTTTATGAGCACCTGCTGTCCCGTCCCTTTCGGAACATCAAACCGCCGCAGTTCGACGCCGGTAGCGGCATCCCACAGGCGAGCGGTCGCGTCTTCACTGCCGCTCAGGATTAAGTTTCCGTCAGAACTAAAATCGACCGCCATAACTGGTTTGTGGTGCCCCGTGAAATCGTGTACCAGCGTTAAGGTTTCAACATCCCAAAGACTCAGCATTGGACCGGCTCCGCCGATCAGGAAGAAACGGCCATCCGGGGAAAACGCTCCGTCAGAGAATCCGTACCCAAGCGGCAGGCTCCAAACCACCTCCCAGGTCTGGGTATCCCATAGTTTCGCCGTGCCGCCCCAATCGGTTTGCAGCAGTAACCGGCCATCCGGGGAAAAGGCGAGGCTGGTCACCGGGCGATCACCGGTGATTGTGAATACGACCTCACCTGTTTCCAGTTCCCATACCGCAAGCTCCGCATTGAAGTCACCGCTGGCGATGGTGCGGTTATCAGGGGATATGGCAATATCAAATGTGATCTCTTTCAATCCGCCATAGGTCTGCACGATTGCTTGATCGTGAACATTCCACAGGAAGACCGTACCCGGACGAGAGCCAAACGCCACGTAACGCCCATCCGGTGAAAACGTGACCGCGTCTAACAACGCATCAGCCTCGTAATGGGCCAGTTCAGTGCCGGTTTGGGGGTCAAAAATCGAGAAGACATTGAGCAGCAGTTTGGCGAGCTGAGTGCCATCCGGCGAAAAAGCCTGCCCGTGATGGTGGCTAGAACTTGCAAAACGCGGAAAGGCGAACTGCGGCTCGATATCCCATACGCGGACCACATCGCTGTCACTGCTTGTATAGAGCGTTTGTCCGTCACTCGAAAGCTGAATGTCGCGCACAACCGCCTGGTGGATCAACGGCTGCCGGATTTCCTGACCGCTCTGGATATCCCAAAATCGGACGGTTGTATCGGTCCCACTGCTTACCAACCTTTGCCCGTCGGGCGAAAAAGCCAGGGCAGTCACCAGGCCGGTATGTGCCCTGAACTCCCGAAGGGGAACTTCGGCATTCTCACTGTCCCAAATCCGAATCCGGGGGAAAGCGCTGCCGGTAGCGATCAGTGTTCCGTCTGGCGAGAAGGCGACGACGGTTCCCACTTCACTGTTTTGAGAAAAACTTCTGATCTCACTCCATGTCTGGGTATCCCACAAGCGGGCCATTCCGTCGAACCCGATAGTCAGCAGCGATGCGCCATTTGGTGAGACGACCATATCATAGATCATGCCATCGTGGGCTTTAAAACGCTCGATCTCCGTACCGGTATCAGCATTCAGCAGCAGTACCTCGCCTGACTGTCCGGCGATGGCAATCGTCTGCCCATCCGGGAATATGACACTGCACCGCCCGTAGTTTTGCAGCCCTTCCACTAAATACGCCTGCTCACCAGTATGCCAATTCCAGACCCGCAGCGTACCATCTGCCACATTGAGCGTAATCAGGCGGCGGTTGTCAGGGAAAAACCGGACTTCTGGTCCACCGTCAAATACTCCAACCGATTCACCTGTTTCCAGGTTCCACACCTGGACGGATGATGATCGAGTCCCTACCGCCAGAAAAGTCCCATCCGGTGATAGCGACATGAATTGAGATACTTCACCCGGCCTCAGGCGGAGAGTCTGGCGGGGATACTGCTGCAACATGGCGGCCTGGACGGCGACATCGCCTTGGGGGGTGTAGTCGGCAGTAACTGATGTGACAGCGAGCAGGCCGATCAGGTCGGATTCGCCGCCTGCCTCCACCAATGATGTAGTTTCCAGCCCCAGGCGCTGCGCATCGGTGCGGCGGAGGCTGTCTTCGGCCTGGGCGCGCGCCGTGCGCTCGTTATTGCGCGCGGCCTCGGCGTTGTCCCGCTCATTGAGGGCAACCAAGGCCAATATTACGGCTCCCAGCAGGAACACCACCAGACCGGCGACAAAGTAGCGCAGCCGGTTCGCCGCTCTGCGCTGCGCGGTTTCGGCCTGTCGAGCCGACTCGGCGGCTTTCTGAGCTAAATCAGCAGACTGCCGGGCGAGTTCCAGCTCGCGCGCTTGGCGTTCGCGCTCGTTCTCCTCTTGCTGATGCTGTGTGGAAATACTGGTTTCCAAAAAATCCCGTTCTTCTTGCGTCAATGCCAGCCGAGTTTCCGCTGCCCAAGCGTCAAACTGTTCCAGTCGTGTTCCGTGCAGCAGGTAACTAGCATCCTGTCCTGCGTTCCGCCAGTCACTGGTAGCAGCAGCCAATAGCCGCTGTTGGCGGATGTCGTGGCGGCTTTCGCCGAGCCAGTCGCGCAGCCGCTGCCACTCACGGAGAATGGCTTCGTGCGCGACCTCGACCATAGGCAAACGGGTGGACGGGTCATGATCCAATGACAGCAGCCGGTAGGTTGTATACAGATCAATTACCTCTTCCATCACATCAGGATCGGTGGCAACCGCCAGCAGTTCGGACCGGGGAATGCGCCGCCTGGTATCTTCTGTGCCTTCGCCCAATGTAACCAGGCGCATAAACATCTGCCGGGCGGCTTCCCGGCCTGCATCATCCAGTTCATCATGGATCGCTTCGGCGCGCCGGGAGAGCGCCCCGGTTGTTTTGCCAATGTGTTCATAAGCGCCAAATGTCAGGCGCCGCCCCTCGCGGTTATCGAACAACTCGGTCAGCGCGTATTGCAGCAGCGGCAGCGCGCCGGGCTGGTAGTGAATCTCTGATACAATGGTCGCGACCAACCCTTCCTCGAATGTCACGCCGACCTGTTCCGCCGGTTTGCTGATCGCCCGGTGGAGCTCGTCGGCGGAAAGCGGCAGGATCGTCTCCATTCGGCTGCGCACCAGTTCGCCAAATTCCGCGTAATGCAGGGGTTTGTCATAAAAATCCGCCCGCAGCGTGATTACCACGCGCACACGGCTGCGTGGGGCTGCGACCGCGGTATAGAGCAGGTCCAGAAAACACTGACGCTCGGTTTCGTCTTCGACCAGCATAAAGACTTCCTCAAACTGGTCCACAATGACCACTAACTCGCTGCCGTCATCGGGCAGAATGATCTGCGCCGCGCGCAGCAATCCACGCGGATCGCGTGTCAGCGGTTCGTGCAGGTTGCGCGCCTGGTCGGCAGCGATCCGCATCAGTGCAATCTCCAGCTCGTCGAGCGGATGAGACCCCGGCAGCATATCGACGATGAACCATTTTTCCGACCCGCGCAGATCGCCGCGCCACAAGGCCGGGATCAGCCCGGCGCGCACCGCACTCGATTTGCCGCTGCCGCTCGGTCCTATGACTGCCAGGAAGCGCACCAGCTCACCAGTCTCGCTCATCCGACTGAGCAGGGTGGCGGTCAGCTCCTCGCGGCCAAAAAAGTCGCGGGTATCTGCGGGCTGGAACGGGCGCAGTCCTTTGTAGGGATTCTCTGGCTGTGGGAGCAGGCCGGTGCTCAGGCTGTCGCTGGTGATAGTCAACAGGTCAGAATCGCCGTCTCCGCCAACCACCAGATTCAGTTCGCGCGCCCGGATAATACACTGCATCCGGCTGCGCACGCCCAGCTTGCGGTATATCTGCGTGGCGTGCCACTTGACCGTGCTGAGTTCCACAAACAATTCGCGGGCAATATCTTTGTTGGATAGCCCGGCGACGATATGGCGCAAGATATCTTGTTCACGGCGCGTAAGCTGCTCTACGATGTTTTCACCTGCGGCGGTCAGCTTAAGGCGCGCCGCTTCGCGGAAAGCTGCCGCCAGCGCCAACGCATCCTGGTAGCGTTTCGCGGGGTCTTTGGCTGTTGCTGTCTGGATCACATCGTCGATGGCCTCGCATACACTCTCGTCCAGCGTGTTGATCTCAGGCAGCGGATCATTGAGATGTTTGTAGAGACGTTCCACTGACGAAATGCCTGGGAAGGGATGCTCGCCTTTCAACATCTCGTAGAGCACGACTCCCAGGCTGTAGATGTCCGTGCGCGGAGTGATCGGTTCACTGCGTGCCTGCTCCGGCGAGATGTAATCCAACGATCCCACAATGGCATTTGCCGCCGTCAATCCGTCTCCCGTTTGGGTGATGTCTTTGGCAATCCCAAAATCGGCCAGGTAAGCATTTCCATCCTCATCGAGCAAAATATTCCCCGGTTTCAGATCGCGGTGGACCACATAGTTGCGGTGGGCAACGGTGAGCGCAACCGCCACCTGGTCGAGCAGCAAAGCTGTCGATGGGAGATCATAGGGGCCATTGCGAAGCGCATCAGAGAGGCTGCCACCGCGAAAATAGCGCATCACCAGATATGTGCCGTCAGGATCGCGCCAGTAGTCATAGAGGGGCGCGATGTGCATGTGTTCCAGGCGGGCAATGATCTGGGCTTCTATCTCAAACCGCCGAATGAAGTCAGGGTTATTGGAAAACCTGGGCAAAATAACCTTGATGGCGACTTCGCGTCCCACTGACACCTGGCACGCGCGGTAGACCGCCCCAAAACCGCCCGTACCAAGCTGTTCCTGCAACTCGTAACCCTTGACTATCGTGCCGCTCAGATCGTCCATAGCCCTCCTCCTGTGTAATTACTTTCATTTTACGCGCAATTGGCTTCAGCCATAGAAAAACCCGACCTTTCCCCTACCCACCCAACCATGCTAACGCCCATATACTGGAATTAATCCGCGCGGATCAGAATCACTGATGTTTTTGTGACCGGCAGTCCAAGGACGCCGGGAATGAGGAGAAAAGATAATGTGGCGCAAAGGAACGATTCTCGTTGTGATTGTCATGCTGTTGGCAGCCGCTCTGCTCCCAGGGAGCGCAGCGGCTCAGGGTGGCAATGTGACCATCATGATCCCTTTGATGGAGCCGGAATACACCATTACCACATCGGACACGCTTTGGTTTTTCACCGGTTGGGGCGTCTGTCGCGCTCGTGGTTTGATCGAGGCTTATGAGAATGCATACGCTGTTTCGATGTCCATGAATGGGCAGGTCTTGGTGGATGGCACCGTGCACAATACCAAGCCGTACTGGTGGCCAATTGAAGAAGGAAGCGTGTTCGGCCAGGTCTGCAATAATCACCCATCCAAGACCTATGAGGCGTTTTGGGTGTACTGGGTTGGGTCGCTGCCGCCAGGGGATTATGTCTTTGCGATCACTGAAACCCTGGCGCACCAGGTGACGGATTTGAACGATATGATCCTGATTCTGCCGAACGGTGATGTTGTCTTGGGACCGGATGGACACCCAGACAAATATCCGGCCTCTGCATCTAGTTATCAGACAGTGGTACACGTCGTTCCTGGTTAGCGAAGGCTCAAGCCGCGCTGGCCGGTGTGCCTCTCCCAGCCTGAGCGCGAGCAATCCATATACAAGGGGCAGGGAAAACAGAGTCTCTGCCCTTGGTTTGAACGATGAATACAACCGCTCGCAAAGAAGACGCCTCACAGTCACGCTGCCACTCACCGCGTCTTCCGTATTATCTGGAGGAATCAGTCATGAAAAGCAAACACTATCGTTGGATAGGCGCTGCCCTTGTAATTGTTTTGTTGCTACCTGCACTGCTGGCGGCCCCGTTTGCCACCGCCCAAGAAGGTGGTTCCTACTGGCCCACCGACGGGTGGCGGACTTCTACGCCCGAAGCACAGGGAATGGATTCGGTAGAATTGGCGGCGTTTGTCAACACCTGGGCAGGTACTATGGACAGCCTGCTCATTATCCGTCACGGGTATATTGTTGCTGAAGTGTATTCATCTCCGAACCAGCCCGAAACCCGGCACAATGTTATGTCCATCAGCAAAGTTTTGACCGGATCATTGTTGGGTATCGCTATCCAGGAGGGTACTCTTCCTTCACTGGATACACCGGTCCTCAGCTTTTTCCCTGACCGGACCGTTGAGAACTTGGACGCCAACAAAGAAGCCCTGAATCTTATGCATCTGGTCACTATGACCTCCGGACTGGACTGCGGTGACATGGTCCGCAATTTTGCGGTCTCGGCGGCGATTGAAGCTACCGACGACTGGTTGCAGTCCACACTAGACCTGCCCATCGTCACCCCACCTGGCAGCCAATTTGATTACTGCAACATGAACTCCTATCTTTTGTCAACCATCATCGGACAGGCCACCAGCGAATCGCTGCTTGCCTATGGTCAAGAAAAACTTTTTGGTCCACTGGGTATCACCGACCTGGACTGGCAGAGCGACCCCAACGGCGTAACACTGGGGTATTCCGGGGTTACTATTACGCCGCGCGACTTGGCAAAATTCGGCTACCTGTACCTGCATAACGGGGAATGGGATGGCACGCAAATTGTGCCGGCGAACTACGTGCAGGACTCGTTAACGGGTCACGTGGATACTGGCTGGCCCGATCTCCACTTCGGTTATGGTTGGTGGATATTCGACTCGATCAGCCTTCCCTGGTCGCTAGGAATCGGTGGGCAGTATTTGTATGTGATGCCCGATAAGGATATGGTCGTGGTTGTTACCCAGGGCGGTTATCCCGAAGCAGTTCGCCCCATGTTGCAAGGTTATCCGATGAGCTACGCACTGGCGAATCTTTCGGCAGCTGATGAAGCGCTGCCCGAAAATCCGGACGGGATGAGTCAGATGCAAGATGCGGTGACGGCGCTTAGCAACCCGACAGCGGCAGCTGTTCCTGCTATGCCCTCCCTCGCGCAGCAGGTTTCCGGGTTGACCTACAACCTGATGAACCCTGGATTGTTGATCGCCGGACAAGAACGCAGTCTGGTGATGCAGCGTCAACAGGGCCTCCTAGACGTACAGGCGATGAGCCTGGTATTTGGCGAAGGCAGCGAAGCGACGCTCACGGTGACATTTGCTGACGGCGAAATGTGGAATATCCCGGTTGGCCTCGACCAGGTGTACCGCGTATCCGAAGGTCGATTGACCCCAGTCGGAGTGCGTGGGATATGGATCACTGAGAACACTTTCCGCATCGAGATGAAATATATCGGTACCAGGTCGGTGCTACAACTTGATATCAGCTTTAGACCGGGCGCAGTGCAGGTGGTAACGTTTGAAAAATCCAGCGGCACAGCCTCTGTCATCTACGGGATCATGGCTCGTTAGCGGACAAATCGGAAAGGCCGAGGGTCTTCGTGCCGGACGCGGTGTAGTTCCCCGGCATCACGGTTCAGACAACCGGATTCTAGCGGCGGGGTGAGACTCCTCCTTGGCTGGCAGAACGATCTGCCAGTCACGAGCAATGCCGGAGAGTCTGCGTGCTCTCCGGCGTGGTTTTGTGTGCGACAGGTGTGAAAAATGGCTGGTGAAGACCTCACATAGCCTCTGATTATGTAGAGGAACACGAGGCAAAAACAAGCACGTGGCTGAATGGGGATAGGCAACAAAAAGGCCCAGCTATTACCGGACGCGTGGCCAGGTGGAATTGGCAGGAGCGGTGGGTTTCGCATTTATACTTCACCTGTGCTCTGCCTGCGCAGAAATAGCCGTGCAACCAGAACCGTTCTGGTGCTGCGAGCACCACAATCACGGCTCAGAACACCACGCACGGGGAGTGTCAACCGCCACACGCAGCGTCGCATGTCTGTCGTGAGTTCATGCCTGATCGCTCTCAGACGAAAACTCGATGATCAACTTCGGCACCGTCGCATCATAATCAAGCGCTTCACCACGCGCCCACGCCGCCGCAAACACGTCCTGCGGGAGTTGGGCTTGCAGCTCGTCACGCAGCGCCTCCGCCATTTCTCGTTCCTCTGAAATAGCGCCCGATCGGGTGGCGATCAAACCCAACAATTCGACGGCGCGTTCGGTGCGGTTTTGGGTTGCCAGCAGCAAGGCGCTGGCAATCAGCCCGGAGAGAGCTAGTGAGTGCCAGCTCGTGTCACGCGCGATACTCAGTGCTGTATGCAAGTGCTGGCCTGCACCCGCAAGATCGCCCAACGCGCGCAAGATAAACCCCAAATTCACGTGCTCCACCGCGCCCTGGTCAGGCGAACCGAGGTCAAGTTCCAGTGCCAGGGCTTCCTCAGTCAACTGCCGGGCTTGTTCGTGGTCACCCCAGACGTGCGTCTGCCAGCCGAGATTCGCCAGCACTGCGGCGACGCCAGCTTTGAAGCCAATGGTACGGCACCCTGCCAGGGCCTGTTCGTTGTGGAAGACACATTGTTCTCGGTCGCCACGCTGGCTCGCGATAGCTGCGAGACCTGATTGCACGTTGGCGATGACAACCGGATTTCCTACCGCGTGTGCGATCTCCAGAGCTTCTTCGAGGAACTGCTCACTTTCGTCGGGCAAACCACTTCGCGCACCCATCACCCAGCCTAGTTGGAACAAGTGGAATGCTAACCAGAACTGATCCTCATAGGCACGGGAAGTATCTACCGCCTGCTGGAGGAGTGCCCGTGCCAATTCGTAGTCACCGGAAAGCTGCGCGACCGCTCCCAAAGAACTCAGCGGAAACGCCAATTCGACGCCGGCATCTGCGGCCTGCAAGATCGCCAGACTGCGTTCCACCAACGATCGTTTGGTATCAAGTTCAAGCGTGAGTCGACCCAGGTAACAGAGCAACATGCCGAATAGAATCTGCATGTCGCGACCCGTGGCGTTGGTCTCCAGCTTCTCCACAGCCGTGCGAAAAGCCACACCGCCTTCCTCAAAGTGAGAGCGGTTTATGAAGAACAGCGCAAGACTCTCGCAAGCACGCGCGATGTGGCCGAAGTCGCGGCGATCAAGCGCCCAGTTCCACGCTGCGAAAATGTTTTCGATATCAGGCTCGATCTCATCAAACGCCTGCATCATCTGCCGCCCTTTGATGTCCGCTTCGCGGCGCGCTACTGCGTCGAGATAATAGGCGCTATGGGCGTCGCGTACCGCCTGTTGGTCACTTGTCTCCTCCAAACGTTCGGCGGCGAACTGGCGTATGAGTTCGTGCATTTCCAAGCGCCCGCTGACCGGGTCACGGCTGACCAGCGATTGGTCTACCAGCGCACCCAATGTGCGCAGCGATGCGCCGGTGATGTGACGTGCCGCGCGGGCCGTGCAGCCACCCCGAAAGACCGAGAGCTTCATCAGCGCGTCCTGCTCAGGCGCATTCAACAGCCTCCAGGAATGATCAAACGCAGCGCGCATACTGCGGTGCCGTTCCGGCAAGTCGTTCCGCCCAGAGGCCAGGAAATCGAGGTCGGCGGCCAATTCGGCAGCGATCTCGTCGGGCGGCAGCACGCGCACCCACGCGGCGGCAAGTTCCAACCCCAGCGGCAGCCCGTCGAGCATACGGCAGATCCGCACAATGGCAGACTTCTCGTGATCGGTCAATGCAAATCCGACCTGTGTACGCTGTGCGTAGGTCAGGAACAGCGCCACCGCCTCGACCTCCTCGAAGACGACATGCTGCTCGTCCGAGGGGGTTTCCATGCCGGTCAGTCCGTAGACCTGCTCCGCGCCAAGATTGAGCCGCGCGCGTGAGGTCGCCAGGACCTTCACCAGCGGCGCGGTTTGAAGGAGTTCGGTCACCAGCGCGGCACCGTCCAGCAGGTGCTCGAAATTGTCCAGCACCAGCAGCATCTCTTTGGCGCGCAGATAGTTCAGCAGTTGCTGACGTTGTGCCCCGCCCCCCTGATGGAACTGGAAACCTACAGCCTCGGCAATCGCGGTCACGATGCCTGCCGGGTCGCTGAGCGGGGCCAGCGGCACAAACCACACGCCGCGCTCGAATGAACCCCTCTGCTGCGCAGCAGCTTCCAGGGCCAGCCGTGTCTTGCCCATGCCACCCGGTCCCAGGATGGTGACCAGGCGTGTGTCTGGGCCAACGACGAGCTGTGTGATCTCTGCGAGTTCGTTTTCCCGGCCCACAAATGGTACCGTCTGTACGGGCAGGTTGTGGAGCGGCGCGCCTTCCGCCGGCGTTGGTGTAGCAAAAACAGACGATCCGTCGACCGCATGACGGCCCACATCCTGGCCAAGTACACGAACGACCATGTCTTCTTCGCGCAATAATGCTTCGAGTTCCGCGCCAACCAGGCGCACGCTCGGAACGCGTGCGCACGGGTCTTTCTCCAGCATGCGGTAGACGAGGTCTACCAACGCAACCGGCGTATCAGGGCGCAGCAGTTCCAGGTCAGGAGGCGGCGTGTGCATGATCGCATTGAGCAGCGCTGTGAGCAACTCTGCTTCAAATGGGCGGCAGCCCGCCAACATCTCGAACAACATCACCCCGAAGGACCAGATATCTGCACGTCCATCCAGCCCTTGTTGGTTGATCACTTCAGGGCTGAGGTAATGCGGCGTGCCAATGAGCGCGCCCTCCTGAGTCAAGGGAGCGCTTGTGGCGAGGTGGGCAATGCCGAAATCGGTGAGCCGTGGTGTGCCATCGTCCGCCAGCAGCACGTTCTCCGGCTTCAGGTCGCGGTGGACAATGTCCAGGCGATGGGCACGGGTGAGCGCATCAGCCAGATCAAGCGCGATCCACAGCACATTTTCCAGGGGCAATTGTGGCTGCTTGTTAAGCAAGTCCCGCAGTGAGCCGCCAGACACATACTCCATGACGAGGAACTGCTGGCCGTTGTCCTCGAATGTATCGAGCAGCTTGACGATGTTGGGGTGATCCATCTGGCGCAGCAATTCACCCTCACGCTGAAATCGTTCGAGGTGATGTGAGGGGTTGGTGACATGGTGTGATTTCAGGCACTTCACCGCAACCAACTCGCCGGTGTGGGTGTTTGTTCCGCTATAGACGACCCCTGAGGCACCTTCGCCGATGAGGTGATGGAATTCGTAGCCCTTGATGGTCTGGCCCGCAAGCTCGTTCATGGCTCCCCCCGTGGCAATAGCTGTTGTGGCTGTAAACATCATAACATGTTTCGGGCAGTACGAAGCTGGGCTGTGGGGTTCGTGAACTGGCAATCGATGACTGTGAGAAAGGTGAGTCCTGATCTACATAGGTGAGCTTCCAGAACCGTTCTGACGGCCCAATTATGGCCTCGATCTTTCCCTCACAATGGCTCCGGATGCGGCTGTTCAGCGGACCTGATAGCTTTCCGCGCAACGTCAAGTGGCGTCCGATCTGAAATCACATTATTCTGGGCTATGGAAGGCCAGAGACTCTTGGTCCTGTAAATTCCCTCAAGTTAGTGCCAATCAAAAGTGGAAAGATCAAGGTTTGTTTGCAGGAGTGTCCTCCCCCTCCCGAACTGGCCGCAGCCCTGGAAACCGCTCCAACGCTGATGTGTTTGTGACCCGGCAGCCACTCACGCCCAACTGGAAATCGCCCCCCCTTGGCCTGCAAGTTGGGCTATCTTTATCCCCTCACCATGTCCCCAGTCCTATACAGTCACGAGGTGCGTGGAAAGATGGCCAGTGGCTGGCACAATCAACGCCCTTCATCGGTCGTTCCAAGGAACTGGATGAAATTGCTGGTTTGCTCAAACATCCTACGTGCCGTCTGTTGACTCTGACCGGACCCGGCGGCATCGGCAAAACTCGCCTAGCTCTCGAAGTGGCACGCCAGCAGATTCCTAACTTTGCACATGGGGTATTTTTTGTTCCGCTCACACCGCTCCGTTCCCCAGAGTCGATTGTCTCCGCCGTCGCTGATGCGGTGAAGTTCTCGTTCCTTCCTGGTGATGAACCAAGCCAACAATTACTGGTCTATCTACGCGCCAGACAGTTGCTGCTGCTGGACAATTTTGAGCATCTGTTAGGCGATGTGAGCCTCGTCGCGCATATCCTTCAGGTAGCGCCAGACACGAAAATCCTCGTTACCTCGCGGGAACGGCTGAACCTGCTGGAGGAAACGGTGTTTCATGTGGAAGGCATGGCCTACCCGGCTCAAGACATCGTGCCTGATGCCACCGAGTACGGTGCTGTGCAGTTATTTGTGGAAAGGGCCCACTGCCTCGAGCCTGAACTCGCCCTGACTGCTGACGTTATTACTTGTGCAGCGCGCATCTGTCGCCAGGTGCAGGGAATGCCATTGGCGATTGTCTTAGCGGCGGCCTGGGTTCATTCGCTATCACTTCAGGAAATCACCCAGGAAATCGCCCGGGGGTTCGACTTCCTCCAGGCCGACACACGGAATATGCCGGAACGTCACCGTCATATGCGTGCGGTCTTCGACCCATCCTGGACTATGCTCTCCGAGGCTGAACGCGCGGCACTCATGCGATTATCCGTTTTTCGCGGCAGTTTCACCCGCGAAGCTGCGCAGGCCGTCGCGGGGGCATCCCTGCACGTGCTGGCGGCGCTGGTCGACAAATCGATGATCCGGCACACCCCGGCTGGGCGCTACGACATACACGAGCTGCTGCGCCAGTATGCCGAAGAGAAACTCAATGCTTCCTCTCAGGAAAGAGAGTCAGCGCACGAGCAGCACAGTGCCTATTACGCAGTCTTCATGGAGAAACAATCGGGTAGATTCGGAACCCAAGAGCAGCGGGCTGCGTTGGAGGAAATCGATCATGAAATCGCCAACGTGACGGCAGCGTGGCATCATATGATTGGAAGAGGCAGAATAGATGATATCAGGAAGACTGATTCCAGCCTATGGGAATTCCTCGACCTGCGTTACCGCTTTCAGGAAGCGGTGGACCTAGTTAGTCAAGCTGTCGACGAATTGCATCTCATGCCCCGGACTCCAGAACTGAATGCACTTCTGGGTCGCCTGATGGCACGGTATGGGTGGTTTCTGAATGCAGTCGGCGACCCTCAGCGAGGCAAAACGATTACGCAAGAGAGCCTCGAACTTCTGCGATCGCTGAATAGCCCCGAAGATCTGCTGGTCGCCCTGGGTAGCCTATCCATAATCACCTATTTTCTCCATCAACCCGTGGAGATACAACTTGCCGCGCAGGAAGGTCTGAGCATTGCTCGTGATCTCGCTGAGCCAAGATCGACCCGTGGGTTCCTGTACTGGTTGGGAATTGCGGCCATCGAACTGGGCGATTATGAGGCTGCCAAACGATTCGGCGAAGAAGCCTTAAGTATTGCTGAAACGTCCGGCGCTTTAGGCGATATAGCAACTATCTCCTCATGGGTCTTGAGTCGAGCTGCCCTGGCTCTGGGGAATTACGCAGAAGCGAAAAGGCTGGCTGAACAAGCCGTGACACTTTTTGAGGAGGCTGGCTATTTCTGGGGGAGTGCGACGAACTTCGGTCGACTGGGCGATATTGCCGTCGCCCTGCACGAGTTCGACGAAGCCAGGTATTACTACCAACAGCATCTCAGGATGTTTGCGGGAGCAGGGGGGCCAACGCCACAGACGCTAGAATCGCTGCTGCACTTTGCCAGGCTGTTCATCGCCCAGGGTAAACATGAGAGGGCGGCAGAAGTGCTGGCGTTTGCCCTTCAACATCCAGCCAGCTATAGAATATCACGGGATGAAGCGGGGCAGTTACTGGCCCAAGTGCAGCAGGAAATGCCTGCAGACGTCTTCGCTGCGGCTTGTAAACGGGGCGAATCGCTCGGCTTTGAAGGCGTGGTCGCAGACCTGCTCGATACCAGACCAGTTACGTCACAGCAGCCTTCAAACCAGTCTTTGACTGAACCTCTAAGCGAGCGTGAACTTGAGGTCCTGCGCCTGATTGCGGATGGGTTATCGAATGTAGAAATAGCAGCCAGGTTGTATCTGGCAGTCGGTACGGTGAAAGTGCATACGCGCCATATCTTCGCCAAACTCGGTGTCAGCAATCGCACCGAAGTCGTTATACAGGCTCAGAAGCTCGGCCTGCTGTAATCCTCGCTCCGCATCATCTCGATACCACCCGAATACCACCGTCACAAACTCGAAATACCCCTTTCGGTAGATGACCCTACTACCGGATGAATGCTATCGTGCAGATACACATCAACTTTTATGCGACTGGGAGGCCAAAATGATGCTCGTTGTTGGTGCAACTGGCGACCTCGGCACGGCGATCTGCCGGCGTCTGCGCGACAAAGGGCTGCCTGTGCGTGGCCTGGTACGGACGACGTCAGACCCCGCCAAGGTCAGTTACTTGAACAACCTGGGCGTTGAAATCCTTCATGGCAATCTCAAACACCGGGTCACGCTGGATACCGCGTGTCAAGACATCCATACTGTAATCACAACCGCTACGATTACGATGTCCAGACAGCCGGACGATACCATCCAGAATGTCGACCAGGCGGGGCAAATTAACCTGGTAGACGCGGCCAAGGCCGCTGGTGTGAGCCACTTCATCTACGTGTCTTGCTCCAGAAACCTGAATACCGATTCGCCGCTGACCACAGCCAAACGCGCCGTGGAACAGCACCTGATGCAGAGCGGCATGCCCTGTACGATCCTGCGGCCAAGCTTTTTCATGGAGGTCTGGCTCAGCCCGGTGGTTGGCTTCGACTATCCCGCTGCAAAAGCCACGGTATATGGTTCTGGAACCAACCAGATAAGCTGGATTTCGCGCGGCGATGTCGCTGCTTTCGCCGTTGCGGCGCTCGATAACCCGGCGGCACGCAACGCAATCTTGGAGTTGGGTGGACCGGCGGCTCTCAGTCCGCTGGACGTCGTGCGCGTTTTTGAGCGGGCGACAGGCAGATCATTTGAAGCACAGTATGTGCCTGAAGAGGCGCTGCGGGCGCAGAAGACACAGGCTACTGATTCGGTGCAGCAAAGCTTCAGTGCTCTCATGCTGGACTACGCCAAAGGGGATGTCATCGATATGAATACAATGCTGCGGAGGATCCCCATCAAACTGCTGACCATCGAGAATTACGCACAGCATGTGCTACTTGCTGTCTAAGCCACCCGCCTTTTTTGAAAGGAGACAATGATGTCAATGTCACTGAATCAAATGAAAGCCATTACCAGGCGGTTCGCAGTCGAGCCGTGGAGTAATGGTGCGCTCGATGTTCTGGACGAAGTCTGCGCACCGAATTACACGCTTGGAGACGGTGAAGATCTGAACGTCCTCAAAGGGGCCATTGTCGCATACCGGGACGCTATGCCAGACCTCAAGATCGATATTGGGGAAATGGTCGCTGAAGGTGATCTCGTTGCCTACCGCTGGACGATGAATGGCACACATCAGGGTAATTTCCACGGTATTGCACCTACCGGCAAACCCGTGCAATTTACCGGGATCACCATCGTACGTTTCGCAGATGGCAAGATCGTCCATGATCAGTTCGAGTCAAGCAGCCCGGACATGGTGAAACAGATTTCTTGATCGAGGGTTGGCCATTGATGTAGCGGTCGACGCAGAACAATGAAGTCGGAACTGGAACGCGGAAGGTAGGTACTTTCGATATCGTCGACGCCCGGTTGCGGCAATCGTGCTTCGTGACAGCCCGGATAGTTCACACACCGATCTTCGGAGGGGATAGGCATCACGTCCACCTGATAATAGCTGCGATCATGCGCCACATTGCCCGGCTATCCAGTTCCGATACATGTGGCTACCCCAATACGCTCAACGCGTGTTGAAGTATGCCTGAGTCTACAACATCCTGATTGGTAGGTGGGCTGCAAAAACCGATTGGTGCCTGTCGAGAATCTTGAGAGGGGATTAACCATGGACAGTGATGCATGGACATGTGGGTGTCTGTTTTAGGCCGGTCTGCTCGTGGTGGCGGTGATGGGTTTTCGGAAATTCCAGCGATTCACAAAGACGGGGCACAGCTCGTTCTTGATATCAGGTTCGTTGGCACGCCGCGATCTGGCTCTGATCCTGGCAGTGATTGTGCTGGCCAACACCACGTTCATCCTGACTCGGGACAGCGGGAAGATCTACGGATGGGGATTGCTCGCGCTCGCGCTTGGCCTATTTGCGGAAGCGTTTGGTTTCATCAGTACGGGCAAGCGCGATCTCAAACCGGAACAGGCGCAGGAAACAGCGCTCGCGCCTACGCTGGCGAGCGCACAAGAATCGATGCCTGAAGATGTCGCATCCGATCTCAGCCCGGCACAGGCAGTTTCACACACTGTGGAGCGTCGAGTCGATGAGTCTGATGAGATGTTCGAAGCCCGGCGATTCATCAGCGAGGGGCATATGATCTGGTTCATGGTGTTGCAGATCGCTTCGACATTGGTTGAACTGGCCTGGCTTTGGATATCAGTCGGAAAGTGAAAAAGATCTATTTTGTTGTTGCGGCGATAGCTGGCGATCTACGAACGCAAACAGGCTCAGCCAATGCGACTGGCGCGAAGTGAAAAACTGACGCTGGTAGTGCTGGCGACCAGTCTGAAAGCCAAAACGGAGCGCACCATTAAGCAGATGGGTGAGATGATTAGGATCGTGAAGCCGGCGACACCTTATGGATTCATGAGATTTTTTGGGGATACGAGGTGAAAAATCACGTCGGACGACATAAGTAGCCGGCACAACCATGGATCCATACTTCAACCCAGTCTATTGTACTCAACAATTCGAGCCGGGTACGTTAAGCAACCTCCACGGGTGTGCGTTTTTCCAACCATACAGACCACAACAGTCACGACCTTATATTTTCACGGTACTCTTTTCCCATCCTTCTGGATACATACGATCGGTGAGCAACCATCCTCTCAACACTGTTTGAAGTTGGGCCGCATGCGGTTCGCGCAACGGCAGCCGGTATGCGCGAGCATCAGCCCCTAACGAAAGGATCAACCACACCACATCGGACTGTGTTTCGAATGCCGCTCGTGTGATTCGTGCGCGCGGGCAAAACCAGCAGTCTGTAAAATACGATGTGATGAGCGGTCCATCCGAGTCGGAGCACTGGCCGCCTACTGTGATCAAGTGCTGACCAGTGATCACAATTGCCCGGTCGGGCGATAGCGATCTGCTCAATAGCCTGCTGGCGGTTCTGATCGCAGGTTCGTACACCCCAATCCACACCAGTTCGTCCGGCAGCAGATTCAGATGGGTGTAGTTGTAATATTTGAGTGGGAAGTGACCAATTGAGAATGCCGACGGAGGAACGGCACCGGCCGATCCTGACTGTTTGGCGATCCATGCTCGCACCTGAGAAAGTTCTCGTTCGATCCGCCACATTCCAACGGAGTTGAACTCCACCTGCACCGTCTGAGTTTGCGCACCGTCTTGCCATTCCAGCTCAAAATAACTGTGCAGCAGCACCGTCACCAGCCGAATCGTCAGTAGATCAGTGAGTGGAATATGCCAGGTGGTCTGCGCGTCGAGCCCCTCAATAATCGTAACTTGCTCTGGACTAAAGACCACGGTGCGTGGTGGCGTGCTCCGCCAACCAAGCGTGAACTCGTGACGCCAGACTGCGTGGCGTTGGGGATAGTGCTGCGGAGGAATAAAAAGGATTTGCCGAATGCTATCCGTGGATTGGCGATGTCGGATCGCCTGCTGAACGGCACTGGGCAGATCATCAAATGATGGGACCGCACTCAGGAAAGTTTCACATCCCCGCAGGACGGGTTCTCCACGTGGATTATACACGACTGACCCTCCATCCAAATGACGCGCCATCATTTACGGATTTTAATACGTTTCGGCAGGTGATTCAAGACAGCAAACTTCGAGATTGGGATATGTGTTTAGAAGATAATCCCCGGCGGAAGTGCGGGTAATTGAGTCCCCCAGATGCAGACGGGCCAATTACAGGCAACGCGGCGCCTGTTGCTCGAGACCTGCGTGCAAGTCCCACCGCCTGCCAGACAGGTTATTTCAGCCGCTTTTTCGCCTAAGTTTGATGCCTTTTCCAAGCCTTTTTGAATTGCCCACACTTTATTCGAAGTGCACCACCCCCTGTTTTGTTGTCTCTTCCTTCAGCCATCAAGCGCAGGAAAGTAAACCATAAATCTCGCCCATTGATTCCCCTGTACTGTATAAACCACTGCCCCAACCAGTCACTGGTCGGGGCAGTGGTAGCATCAACTACAAAACGGCAATTCCATATCACTTGCCGGAACCCGGCCGGCTGGGACCGACCGGCACGGCTACCGGTGTGTCAGTCGGTTCGGGCATAGCAGTCGGCGGCACCTCGGTCGGGACCGGCGTAGCCGTTGGCTCAGGCGTGGCGGTTGGCCCGACGGTTGGTGCCTCAGTTGGCACCGGCACGATCTCGCCCTGGGGTGCGACGACAAACGCATCGATGGCGACCGTGCCGCTAACCGGCACGATACGCAGCGTGTGCACGTCATCACCCAGGCCGTTGAGGGTGACGGTTGCACCGAACGCCGCCTCACCCGCGCTATCGACGGTATACAGAACTGCACCGTCGATTTCGATGCTGAACAAACCCAGCGCCGGATGTTTGACGTAGACCACGTCCACACGCGGACCGGTGAAGATCAGCGCCAGCGTATCATCGACGCCGCCACTGCTGAACAGGTAGACGCCGCCGCTGGCGAGGTCGCCTGCGGTCAGCGTCCATGCGCCGTTTTGTGTCACACGTGCATCGTCAGACTCGATGGTTTCGAGCGCTTCGGCGGGGGTGGCGGTCGGCAGCGGAATAGCGGTCGGCTCAATCGTCGGTTCGACGGTTGGCGTTTCGGTTGGGACGATTTCAGTCGGAACCGGCGTCGGCTCGACCGGCGACTCCACCTCGCCCGCGATGACAAACGCGTCGATGGCGATCGTGCCGCTCACAGGAACGATCCGCACGACGTGCTCACCTGCTTCGAGTCCGCTGACCTCGACAATTGCACCAAACGCGGCGGCTTCGGCGGCGCTGTCGACGGTTTGCATCACCGCGCCGTCAACCTCGACCGCGAAGATACCCAATGCCGGGTGTTCGACGTACACGACCGCGATCTGCGTGCCAGCGAACGTCAGGCTGAGCGTATCGTCCGCGCTGCCGCTGCTGAAGATATAACTCCCGCCGCTGGCAAGCTCGGTGTCGTGCGCCGTCCACGCGCCGCTTTGTGCCACGCGCGGATCATCCGATTCGACGGTTTCGAGCGCCGCCGGTGCGGCGGTTGGTTCGATGGTCGGTTCAGGTGTCGGCGTGATTTCCGGCAGGGCTTCGCCCGGCGCACCGCCCGGCGGGATGCACTCCGCCTGCGACAGCACGAGGCTGGGTTTGTACTGCACTGAGACGTTGTCCACGACCAGCGCGGGCTGCCCGTCCGCCGGTCCGACCCACATCTCAAAGCGCATGTTCGGCCAGATCGCCGTCGTCTTGCCGCGTATCATGTACGTGTCCAGCGGCGTCCCGGCGGGCAGCACGAAGTGGCAGTTGAACCAGTC
>CAYMTN010000043.1:0-28563 GCA_964393335.1 uncultured Anaerolineaceae bacterium | reverse complement strand
GCTGGTTCGATTACTGGCTGAAGGGCATCGACAACGGCATCATGGACGAGCCGCCGCTGGTCTATTACGTGATGGGCGCGCCGCATGGCACCGAATGGCGCACCAGTGACCAGTGGCCGCTGCCCAACGAAGTCCCAACCGCGTATTATTTCCAGGCCGGGCCATCCGGCAGCGTGGACTCGGTCAATGATGGGCTGTTGAGCACGACTCTGCTGGCCAGGATCGCCCAGGACGATTACGTGGTGGACTATATGACCACCACCGGCAAAACGACGCGCTGGACCGATGGTTACGGCGGCGGATTCGGCTATCCGAACATGGCCACGAACGATCAGAAGGGCCTGACCTATACCACGCCGCCGCTCGAAACCGATACGGAAATCACCGGGCATCCGGTCGTGCACCTGTGGGTCACTGCCACGTCGGACGATGCCGATTTTATGGTCTACCTGGAAGAAGTGAACGCGGGGGGCTTCTCGCGTTACATCACCGAAGGCGTGCAGCGGGCCTCGTACCGCGCCACGACTGTCGCCCCCTGGAACAACATGGGGCTGCCCTTCCACCGGGGCAACCAGGCGGACGTCGCGCCGCTGCCCCCCGGCGAGCCGGTCGAGTTGGTGTTTGACATGCAGCCCACCGCCAACGTGTTTAATGCCGGGAACCGCATCCGGATCACGATCACCGGCACGGATGCCGACACCTACGCCACGCCCAAACTCGATCCGCCGCCGACCGTCAGCATCTACCGGGGCGCGGACCACAGCTCGTACATCACGCTGCCGGTCATCCCGGCAGAGTAACGCGCATAAAAACAACCGCCCTCTGAACCTTCAGGGGGCGGTTGACGAACAGCCGGTCAGGCGACAAACCCTACAGGATTGGGCTGGCCGGGCGGTTGTCGGGGCGGCGCGGCATGTTGGGGAACCGGTCTTGCATACGATCCCCGATCCGGTCGCGCACGGCACCGAACTGGCCCAGTGGGGCATCGAAGCGGCTCACCAGCCGGTCATGCAGCCCGTCCAGCAGCGCCGCCGCCTGGTCTTCCGTGATCGTGCCATCGGCGACAGTCTGGTTCATTTCATCGGTGATGCGCGTTTCCGCCTCGCTGATGATGGCGTCGGCATCCAGCCCATACTGAGTCGCGATCTCGGCCAGCGTCGGCGGAGTCAGCGCATCGCGCACGACGTCGCCCGGTTCCACCCCGGCCATCTCCGCCAGCACGCCAAGCAGGGTATTCTCGACGCTGTTTTGCAGACGGTCCCGGATCGGGGTCGGGCGCTCCGGCAGGGATGCCGTCAGCGCGGTTTCCAGCCCTGGGCCGAGCGCTTCCAAAATCGTCGCGGCCTGCTCCTCGGTGATCGTGCCATCGGCCACCCGCTGATCGACCTGTTCCGTCACCTGCGCCGTGACCGTGTCGATCACGGTCTGCGGGTCCACGCCCTGCTCGGTCAAGATGTCGCTGAGCGTTTTTCCATCGCGCATCTCGGCCAGCACGTCCTGCCCGGTCATACCGGTTGCGTCGATGACAGCCTGCATGAGCGCCCTGCCGATCCGGTCACGCGGGCCTTGCGGATTGAGCAGCCCGCCGGCACCACCATCGCCCGGTCCCTGCGCCGCCGCCGTACCGATCACGCCCAGCGCCATCACCATCACCAACGTCAATGCACCTGCGCGAATTAGCCACTTTTTCATCGTATAGTCTCCTTCTGTGTGTATGTTGCATCGTTTAACACGATGGTTTTCCCGGATGAATTGACCCCAGTATGGCGGCGAAATGTAACGGGACTTCGGGGGATTTGTAAATTCCTGGTAAAATAGGCGGCACACGCTGGTGCGCTCAAGGAACGCGGTGGGTGGATACTTCGGATACGCCTGACCTGGGGCGCGGCTTTGGTTTCACGCCGGAGGAACTGGCGCTCAACCGGGCGGGCCGCCTCAGCGACCGGCAGCGGCAGACGGTCGTATTTCGCAGCGTGGGCTACTTGATTCGCGGCCTCGCGTTGGTCGCGCTGGCGGTTGTGCTGGCGGCAGCCGTCGCCCCGACGATTCACACGCCGGGCCAGATCGGGTTATTCGCGGCGCTGTGCGTGCTGGTGCTGATCATTGCGGGCCTGCTGGTTCGCGCCGCGTTCGTGGTCGCCCATCCCGCCGTGCAGGCCGCCAGCGGACCGCTGGTCAGAAGTGGCGACGCGCGCCACCCGGCGATCACGGTAGGCGGCGTGACACTGCGCACCAGCTACCGCCGCTGGAAGCGCCTGCCCGCCGCGTTTCCCGGCAGCTACCGCGCCTACTATTACGGCCCGGAGCTGACCTTGTTGAGCCTCGAGCGTGCCGCTGAGGACGGTTAACCGGATGGATCTGTCGATCATCATCGTCAACTGGAACGTGCGCGATCTGCTGGCCGCGTGCCTGGAAAGCATCGCCGCCGCGACGGACTCGCCCGAGTCCGGGCTGGAGGTCGAGGTCCTGGTCGTGGATTCGGCCAGCACGGACGGCAGCGCCGCGATGCTGCGCGAGCGTTTCCCCTGGGTGCGACTCTTTGCCGAAGACGAGAATGTCGGCTTTACGCGCGGCAACAACACCGGGCTGGCGGCGGCGCGCGGACGCCACCTGCTGCTGCTCAATCCGGATACGGTCGTACACGGGGACGCGCTCGACCAGATGGTGCGCTACCTGGACGACCACCCGGCGGTCGGCATCGTCGGGCCGCAGGTGCTCAACGCCGACGGCAACACCCAGTCCACGCGGCGGCGCTTCCCGACGGCGCTGACTGCTATCTTCGAAAGCACCTGGCTGCAAGGCATCGCGCCGCGCCGCGTGCTGGATCGTTTCTACGTCACGGACCAACCCGACGACGGGACGTTCGACGTCGATTGGGTGCAGGGCTGTGCGCTGGCGGCCCGCCGCGCCGTGTACGAACAGATCGGCGGGCTGGATACCGGCTACGTCATGTATTCTGAGGAGTTGGACTGGTGCAAACGGGCCAAATTAGCAGGCTGGCGCGTGGTCTACCTGGGCACGGCGCGCATCACGCATTACGGCGGCAGAAGCGCGGAACAGGTCCCGACCAACAAACACATTTTTTTCCAGCAGAGCAAGATTCGGTATTTCGCCAAATTTCACGGGCGCGGGTTGGCCCTTGCGATCCGGCTGTTTTTATTGGTAAGCTACACTGTCCAACTGGCCCAGGAGAGCCTCAAGGCGGTGGTGGGCCACAAACGCGCGCTGCGGCGCGCACGCATCGACACGTATCGCCAGGTGATTCGCGCGCTGGCTCGTAATACGCGCCCCTGACGGCTAACCCAACCGGGTAGAAAACCTGAAACACGTATGAGAATCGGTCAAATCACGGGTGAATATCCGCCGATGCAAGGCGGCGTCGGGGCGTTCACCCAGGAACTTTCGCGGGCGCTGCGCGATCTCGGCCACGACATATTCGTGTTCACGGACCACCGCGCCACCGGACGCGATAACAACCACGTCGCGCAAGTCACCGCCGACGCCCATAACTGGGGCTGGGGCACGCTGAGCCGGATTCGCCGCTGGTCCCAGGCGCAGAAGCTTGACATCATCAACATCCAGTATCAAGCCGCTGCCTACGACATGGCCGCGTTTTTGCACATCCTGCCGATGCGGCTGGGTGACGTGCAGGTGGTCACCACGTTTCACGACCTGCTGGTGCCCTACCTGTTCCCGAAGGCCGGGCCGCTGCGCTACCAGGCCGTGCTGACCCTGGCCCGCAGCAGCGACGGCGTGATCGTCACCAATCGCAGCGACCAGCGGCGGCTGGCTGCCGAAAAATCCGTCGCCAGCCTGTGCCACATCCCGATTGGCTCGAACATCAAACCGTCCCTCGCGCCCAATTACAACCGGGACGTGTGGCGCGCGTCGCTCGGTTTCCAGCCAGACGACATTGTCGTCGGGTACTTCGGATTCATGAATGCCAGCAAAGGCGTTGAAACTCTGCTGGAAAGCGTGCGCCTGGCCCGCGACAGCCAGTTACCTGTCAAACTGCTGATGATCGGCGGGCGCACCGGCACCAGCGATCCGGCGAACATCGTCTACGCGCGCGAGGTCGAGCAGTTGATCGAAAACCTCAACCTGATCGATCACATTCAATGGACGGGTTTTGTCGACAGCGCATCCGTCAGCGGGCACCTGAGAGCCGCCGACATGATCGCCCTGCCCTTCCGGGATGGCGTCTCGTTCCGGCGCGGCAGCCTGATGGCGGCGCTGGCGCTCGGCTGCCCGATCATCACGACTAATCCCGAAGTCGAGATGCCGGAGCTGATCGGCAACCATCACGTGCGCCTGATTCCGCCGGATTCCCCGACGGCGTTATGCATCGCCATCGAAGACCTGGCCGATAACCCGGCGCTGTGCCGCGAGATGGGGCAGCATGCCCTGGAACTCTCGAAGCAGTTCACGTGGGAAAGCATCGCCGCGCGCACCGCGAACTATTTCGAACAACTGCTCGAAGGCGCGCCGCAAGACGCCGGTTAATCGTTCCGCTGAATCAAAGAGGGCGCGGCCCATTCACCGCGCCCCCCGTGTGATCCTGCCCTCCGACCCTCGAATCAGTCTCCGATAGCCGGAACCGCCGAGCGGGAACTGCGCTCCGCCAGTTCGGCGCGTTCGTCGTCGCATTCCGGCTCGATGCAGTGCGGGCGGGCCGGCAGCACCACGAACGTAAACGCCGAGGCAAACGCCATGAAAAACGCCGCGATCAACATGGCTTCCGTCATGCCGGAGACAAACGCCTTATCCGCCATGCCCGTGATCAGGCTGCCGGCTGGCGCGCCGATCCGCGTAGCAATCGCGTGAGCGCCCTGCACGCTGTTGGTGACCGCCGCGTAAGCCTCCGGTGGAATCTGCTGCTTCAGCCCGGTGACCTGGTTCAGGTACACGTTGTTCATGATCGTGCCCAGCACGGCCACGCCCAACGCGCCGCCGATCTGGCGCGTCGTGTCGTTCATGGCCGAGCCGATCCCGGCTTTGTTAACCGGCACCGACCCCATGATCGAATCGGTCGCGGGACTCATCGCCACGCCCATGCCCGCCGCCATGATGATCAGCCCGGTCAACATCGAGAGATACGACGCGCCCACGCTGGATACCTGCGACAGAAAGCCCATGCCGACCGCCGCGATCAAAAACCCGATACCAACCGTCACCTTGGTGCCCAGCCGCCCGGAAACACGCGCCGACATGGCCGCCGAAAACATGATGACGAGCGACATCGGGAACAGGCGGATTCCAGTCTGTAGCGCGGTATAACCCTGCACCGACTGGAAAAACTGGCTGAAGAAGAAGGTCGCGCCGAACATGCCGAACATCATCATCGTCATGGCGACGTTCGCGCCCGTGAACGACATGTTGCGGAACAGGTAAAGCGGCAGCATCGCATTCGGCGCACGGTGTTCCCACCAGCCGAAAATAGACAGCACGACAGCCGCCACTCCGAACAAAACCAGCACGTTCGTCGCGCCCCAACCGTCAACCCCCGCCTGGATAATGCCGTACACCAGCGCGAACAGGCCGCCGATTGACAGCAGCACGCCGGGAATATCCGGGGATGGTGCGTTTTCGTCACGCGAGTCTTCGAGGAAGATATACCCGCCGATCAACGCCGTGGCGACCACCGGCAGGTTGACGAAAAACACCGAATTCCACGAATAGTGCTCCAGCAAAAAACCGCCGATCAGCGGGCCGACCCCCAGGCCAAACCCGAACACCGCCGCCCAGATCGCAATCGCCTGCGCGCGTTCCCTGGGCTCGCGGAAGCTGGCCGTCACCAGCGACAGCGTCGCAGGCATGATCGTCGCGCCGCCAATGCCGAGCAAGGCCCGCGTTCCGATCAGCATGGTGGTTGACGTGGACAGGGCGGCCAGCAGCGAGAAAATGCCAAACCACAACACGCCGAATTGAAGGGATCGCTTGCGCCCAATCCGGTCACCCACCGCCCCCATTGTCAGCAGCATCGCCGCGAAGACCAGGATATACGCATCCACGATCCATTGTAGTTCGGACGCGCTCGCACCCAGATCGAGCGAGATCGCGGGCAGTGCCACGTTGAGTACCGTGTTGTCGAGGCTGATGACCAGCAGCGACACACAGATGAAGACCAGGCCCAACCAGCGGTTTTTGTGCGCTTGCACGTTGGATTGCATACTCTTGCCTCTCCTTGTGATACCTGTACGGATGTCTGCCGGGGCACGAACGGCCCCCGGTGACGTAAAACAACTGACAACCTATCCGTAAACTGTTGGGCGCAGGCGAACCTGCGGTTCGGCAGCAGCGCCCCTACCAAAACGAATTCACGGATAGATACTTACTTAACGCTCACTAAGTAAGCCTGGCAACAATGAGCCGTGATTCGGTATGTCGACCACCGGGCAGCGCGCCCGGCACCGGATCACGGCGTCATGTTAAGTTTTGAAGATGGTTTTTTATGTCGTTTAACCAGGCGTCACGGTCTGCCGGTGACACCTGTGATACGTTACAGATGTTAAACCAATGCGTCTGTTGGACGCCACAAAATTCCAGAATCCCTTTGCACAACACGGCTTCGACCGAGGTGTGGATCGCTTCCGGCGCGTCCATGCTGGTGATCGCCGTCGCGCCCTGGATGTGCGTCAGCAGCGGCGACGCGTCCGCCTCAGCAAAGGCCCACTCCGGCAAGAACACCTTGTCAAAAAAACCCTTGAGCAGCGCGGGCATGACTTCCCACCACACCGGGAAGATAAACACCAGGTGATCCGCCCGGCTGACCCGCTGCTGGTACTCGCCCACTTTCGGATCAAGGAACTGGCCCCTGCCGTACACGGCCAATTCGCCCACGCGCAGCACCGGGTCGAAATCCTCGGTGTGCAGATCGAGCACGTCTACCGAGTGGCCCGCGTGCGCCAACGTGCGGGTGACCTGCTTGAGAATGACATGGCTGAAACTCTGATTCCAGGGGTGATCGATGATGACCAACACGTGCATACGGCGTTTGCTCCGTCAGGATGATGAAGGCAACGAATTGGCGAGCGCGCCGTTTGTGATTGTATCAGCCAGCACGTCGATCAGCACATTCTCTTGGAAATCGGCCAGTGCGTGCAGGCGCTGGACCAGGAAGAGCTGCCCGTACCCGTACGCCATCAAGATCAACAGCCAGGCCACGTGGGACGCGCGTTCGGCATCCGGCACAAACTGCCGCACCAACTCCGCCAGGCCGTCATGGAACATCACCTGCTTGCCGTGAACAAGGTCGCACTCCGCTTCGGTGAATCGTGAAAATTCGCGGTTGACCCAGTGGAATCGTTGCAGCTTGCGCCGTCCGAGTTCGATCATAGCCTGCCCGAACTGCCGGACCAGTTCATGCAGTGATGTAGCATCGCGGCATTCCTCAAGGACGCTCATCATGTCCGGCGCGTACTGCTCGATCACGGCTTGCAGCAGCGCGCGTTTGCCCTCTTTGAAGTGATAGTACAAGGCCGCTTCGGTCACACCGGCGGCCTCGGCAATCTGCCGCACGGAGGTAGCTGTGTAACCGTGTTCCATGAACAGCCGGGATGCTGCTTCCAGTATCACAGCGCGGCGGTTCGTTCGGGTAGACATGCATCATCGCCTTTTACTTAACGAGCGTTAACTATAGTGATTCTAATCAAACGATGCGCGTCTGTCAAGGGCCGGATTACCCGCGCCGTCAGCCGGGCGTAGCCTTCTCACCCTGGCACGGCGAACGCGCATCCGGTACACTTCCGCCGGTATTCATCGTTCGTTTTTGGGGCACATATGCCGGACCAATCGAGTTTGCTCACGCGCCCGCGCACCTGGCTGGCGATCATCGCGGTGGCTTTCGTCCTTCTGGCGACCGTCTACAGCCTCGTCACGCCGCTGTTTGAAGCGTCCGACGAACTGTGGCACTACCCGATGATCAAGTACCTGGCCGATCACCGCCTGGCGCTGCCCGTGCAGGACCCTGCCAATCCCGGCCCCTGGCGGCAGGAAGGCAGCCAGCCGCCGCTGTATTACGTGATCGGCGCGGCGGCGACTTTCTGGATCGACACGTCAGATATCGACGCCGTGCGCCGCATCAACCCACACGCCGATATCGGCATCGTGGTGCCGGATGGCAATGCGAACATGGTCGTCCACGACGACGAACGCGAAGATTTCCCCTGGTCCGGTACGGCGCTGGCCATGCATATCGTGCGTTTTCTGTCGATCCTGATGGGGCTGGGCACCGTCATCCTGACCTACAGCCTGGGCCGCGAATTGTTCCCGGCATCGGCGGCTGTCGCGCTTGCGGCGGCGGCGTTTGTCGCCTTCAACCCGATGTTTTTATTCGTCAGCGCGGTGATCAACAACGATAACCTCTCGACGCTGCTGGCGACCGCCCTGCTGGTGCTGGTCGTGCGCCTGGTCAAACGCGCGGAAACGCCGCCCGGCTGGCGGACCTACGCGCTGATCGGAGTCACGGCGGGCGCGGGGATGCTGGCGAAATACCAGATCGGCTTCATGCTGCCGCTGGTCGCGCTCGCCCTGCTGATCGTCAGCCTGCGCACGCGCGATTGGCGTCCGGTGGTGGTCGGCGGTGCGATCTCCGGTGGGCTGACGATCCTGATCGCGGGCTGGTGGTACGCGCGTAATTACCACCTGTACGGCGACGCCACCGGGATCAACGTGTTCCTGGATATCGTGGGCCGCCGCGCCGTGCCCGCCGATCTGCACCAGCTTTGGACCGAGCGCGACGCGTTCATGATGTCGTTTTGGGGCTTCTTTGGCGGCGTCAACGTGCCGATGCGGCATGCCGTATACACGCTCTTCAACGTGCTGGTCGGATTCGCCGCGCTGGGCCTGCTCTACGCGCTGGCGCGTGAGATAGTCAGTCGCTGGCGGACGCGCCGTGACGCGCTGCGCCCTGCCGCCAATCGACCGCTTATTCTGGCGCGGCTGTTCGCCGTGATCTGGCCGGTCGTGGTGTTCGTCTCGCTGCTGAGCTGGACGCGCCAGACGTGGGCCTCGCAAGGGCGGTTGTGGTTCAGCGCGATTGCCGCGCTCAGTCTGTGGATCGCGGTCGGGCTGGCGAGCTGGTCGCCCAGGTCGCGGGTGGGGGCGCTGCTCAATCTCGGCATGGCGGTGACGGTCTTTGCCAGCATCGCGGCGACTGCGCCGTTCACGACGATCCGCCCGGCCTACACGTTCGACCCGGATGCAACGTGGCGCGGCGATACGCTCGAAACCAGTGAGTATGTCGCCGCGTGTTTCAGCGAGCCGCAGACGCCGGATCAGGAAACGCTGTGTGTCGCCGCAAATATCCTCGACGGCACGCTCTATCCCGGCGACGATCTGCTGTTCTCGCCTGCCATGACGGTCAAACACCGCATGACACGCGATTGGAGCATCTTCGTTCACCTCGCCAACCAGGACGGCACCATCGAAGCGCAGCGCGACGTGTACCCCGGCGGGGGGCTGCTCGCCACGTCGGACCTGGACGCGGGCGAGGCGTGGAACAACAAGATCGCGGTGCACATCCCGACCGGCATCTACACGCCGCAAATCCTCGACGTCTATCTCGGCTTTTATGACCTGGCCTCGCCCACTTTCGAGCGGATGCCGGTCAACAGGGTGATCGCTGACGACGATCGCCGCCTGTATCTCGGACAGGTCCGGCTGGAGCCACTGCCCGGCGACGTGCCCAACCCCGTCAGCGTGGACTTTGGCGGCAAGCTGGAACTGCAAGGTTACGAGATCGATGATCGCTCGCTCGCACCCGGCAGCGACATGACGATCACGCTGTTCTGGCGCGGGTTAGTACCGATGACCGGCGAATACGTCGTATCGGTCCAGGTCATCGACCCGGACCCGGCCCGCCTGACCAAAGCCGCCCAGGAAGATCGCCCGCCGGTTCCACCCACCACGACCTGGACTCCCGGCGAAACAGTGACCGACAGCCGCACGCTGACCGTGTTTCCCGATGCGCCGCCGGGCCGCTACCGCGTGATGGTCGTCGTCTACCCGGCGGACAATCCGGCAGGCGCACTGCGCATCCGCACGGGCACGGGCGGGCAGTCTGAGGATTTCGTGTGGTTGAGCTGGATTCAGGTGGAAGCGCCGTGAGTCACGATTCCCCCACCCCACACGCGATCCCGGCGCAGGGCATATGGCCGCGCTGGCTGGTCGCCGTGTTGATCGGTTACACGGTGCTGGCCGTGATCTACAGCGTCTCGACGCCGATCTTCGAGCCGCCGGACGAAGTATTCCATTTCCCACTCATCGACCATATCGCGAATACCGGCAGGCTGCCGGTACAGGACCCGGCCATCGAAACGCTGTGGCACCAGGAAGGCAGCCAGCCGCCGCTGTATTACTTGCTCAGCGCAGCGCTGGTGCGGCCCATCAACCGCGACGACCTGGCGCTGCGGTTGGTCCGCAACCCGCACGCCCGGATCGGGGTCGGGTTGGCGCAAGACAACCACGTGACCGTGCTGCACGACTGGGATGCCGAAGCATTCCCCTGGCACGGGACCGCGCTGGCGGTCCACGTCGTGCGCCTGTTCAGCGTGCTGCTGAGCCTGGGCACGGTGATCGCCATCTACCATATCGCCCGCCTGACCGTGCCCGATCAACCCGCGATCCACCTCACCGCCGTGCTGCTGGCTGCCGGGAACCCGATGTTCCTGTTTATCTCGGCTTCGGTCAACAACGACACCCTGATCAACCTGCTCAGCGCGGTGACCGTCGCGCTGCTGCTGCTGATCTGGCGGCGGGGTTTTTCGACGCGCCGCATCGTCGCGCTGGCCGTGATCCTGGCGCTGGCGTCGATCAGCAAACTCAGCGGGTTGGCGCTGTACCCGCTGGCAGGTTTGATCGTGCTGCTGGTTGCCATCCGGGACGGGCTGCCCGTGCGGCGGCTGGTACAGGCCGGGCTGATCGTGATCGCCGCCTGGGCCGTGCTGGCGGGCTGGTGGTACGCCCGCAACGTGGATTTGTACGGTGAGCCGACCGGCATGGACCGCATGATCGAGGTGATCGGGCCGCGCGATCATGCCGTCACGCTCGGCGAACTGGCCGATGAATTCGAGGGGTTTCGGCTGTCGTTTTGGGGCGTATTCGGCACGTTGAACGTCATCGCACCGGACGTGCTGTTTGATTATGGCGATGCGCTGCTGCTGGCTCCGCTGGTCGCGCTGGCGCTGTGGCTGCTCACGCACCTGAGCCAGCGCGGACGCACGCCGGACGAGTCCCCGTCCGCCGCCGGAAACCGGCTGAAAGCCTGGCTGAATCGCCAGCGGGACGCGCTGCCGGTCGGGTTCCTGGCGCTGCACCTGCTGATCGTCTTTGCGGCGCTGGTCAACTGGACGCGCCGCACGCCCGCCACCCAGGGGCGGCTGCTGTTCCCGGCATTGGGCGCGCTGGTGACCCTCATCGCGTTGGGATTCGCGTACCTGCTGCCGCGCGAAGTGCGCCGCTTCGTGACGCCGGTCGTGGCGCTGCCGCTGGTGGCCGCCGCGATCATATTGCCGTTTCACACCATCCGGCCTACGTACCAGCCGCCGCCCACCGTGCAGGCCATCCCGCCAGACGCGATCCCGGTCGATGCGCGTTTCGGCCCGATTGAGCTGCTCGGCGTGAAGGTGAGCGATCACCCGGCCACGCCCGGTGATGAGCGCGGCGGGCTGGGCATCACGCTGTACTGGCGGCCCCTGGGCACCACCGCCGAGGACATGAGTTTTTACGTCCAGGTACTCGGCCTGCCGGATGCAACGAGTCCCACCGGGCTGCAAGAGATCGGCAAAATCGACAGTTACCCGGGACGCGGCCTGCTGCGTACCACCACCTGGGGCCTGGACCGCATCTACGCCGACGCCTACCACATCATGATCGATGCCAGCGCGCGCACGCCCGTACAGCCCAAGTTGAAAATCGGGTGGCGGCAGTTCGGCACCGGCATGGAATTCGAACCGCTCACGTTGGGCGGCGACCCGCGCGGCCCGGTCATCGTGGACGCGGGGCGTGTGGTCGGGGACGGACAGACGCTGGCAAATGGCGACGGTACACAAGCCGTATTCAGCGGCGTGTTACGCCTCAACAGCACACACATGGAGCCGCTCACGCTGTCGCCCGGCGACACGCTGACCATCTTCCTGGAGTGGGAAGCACTGGACCGCGTCCACGAGGATTTCACGATCCTCGTGCACCTGATCGCCGAGCCGTCCGATGGGGCCTCGCCCGGCCAGCCGATGGCCCAGGGCGATTCACCGCCGCTCGGCGGGCGCTGGCCGACCTCGGCCTGGGAGCCGCGCGTGCCATTCGTGGACACGCATCCGGTCGTCATCCCGCCGACGACCCCGCCCGGCACGTACCGCGTCGCGGTCGGCTTTTACCGGCGCGCGGATTTCAGCCGGTTGCCGGTCGAGACGAATCAGGCTACGCTACCAGGTGCAGTGATCTTGCCGCAAACCGTGATCGTGGAACCATGAGCCATTCTGACACACCAGACCCTCGCCCCCTGTCGCCCGCTGCGCGTCTGCAACGCGCTATCGGCGTGCTGTTGGTGATCGAACTGGTCGCCATCGCGCTGTTCGCCTACGGGTTCTACCGCTGGACGTTCGAATGGCGGCTGAACGGGCCGCGCATCCCGGCGCAGGTAACCGGCGTGGAGCAGCGCGGAGACACGTTCTACGTGACGTATGTGTACAAGGTCAACGACCACGAATTCGCGCGCGAGCATCGTGTCAGCCAGTGGTATTTTGAGGGTGTCACGCCCGGCCAGTCCATCGAGATCGTCTACAGCCCGGCGGACGCAGCGATCTCCGGCATTCCGGGGCAAGGCCGGGGTGATTTCGACCTGAATCACCTGCCGGGCGTCTTTTTTGACCTGCGGTTTCTCATTTTCGTGCTGCCGATTGTGATCGCGGTGCTGCTCCTGATGATCGCGGGATTGTGGGTCGCCCTGCGCCGCCACGCGCGGGCGGGGAGTGGAACGGAGTAACGCGCTGTCATGTCTGCCTCTGACCGTCTGAAACAGGTCGTTACCCGGCCAACGACCGTCGCCGTCGCCGTGCTGACGCTGCTGTGGGCGTTCTTCTTCTGGCGCTTGCTGACGCCCACCATGCCGGACCGGGTGCTCTTTGCCCAGGGCGATTTCACGCTGCACTTTTTCACCTTCGTCAGATACGGCATCGAACGTCTGTGGCAGGGCGAGATTCCGCTGTGGAATCCCTACAATTATGCGGGCGATCCCTTCGCCGCGAACGTGCAGATGGCGGTGTGGTACCCGCCGCGCTGGATCAGCGCGCTGCTGGCCGGGCACGGCGGGTGGGACGTCGAAGCGCTCCAGCTCGAAGTAGCGGTCCATTACTGGCTGAGCAGCCTGACGATGGCCGCGTTTTTGCGCGTGCTGGTCAAACAGTGGGGCCCGGCACTGTTGGGCAGCATCCTGTGGACCTATGGCGGTTACCTGACCGGCTACCCGATGCTGCAACCCAGCATTGTCGAAGGGCTGACGTGGCTGCCGGTGCTGATGATCGGCGCGCACCTGAGCATCACGGATAGCCGCTGGCGCGTGCGCGGGATCGTGCTCGGCGGGGCCATGATCGCGCTCGCGTTCCTGGCCGGGCACATGCAGACCGCCATGCACATGACCTACCTCGCGGTGGCCTATCTCGCGGTTGTGGGCTGGCAGCACGGCCTGCGCTGGCGCGATCTGGCATGGCGGATCGCGCTGCTCGGCGTAACCGGCGCAGCGTTGTGCGCCGTGCAACTGCTGCCCGCGCTGGAATTCAGCGGGCGGTCCTTTCGCGCCGAGGACTTCTATTACGTCGAAAAATCCGAGGGATTCACCTTCACCGAACTGGCGCAAATCGTCTGGCCGCGCCTGTATGACGCGGTCTGGTGGCCGCTCTATGCCGGTGTCGTCGCGCTGCTGGTCGGCATCACGGCCCTGCTGCGTCCGCGCAAATCATCGACCTTCTGGATCGGCGTGCTCGTCGTGGCGTTGTGGCTGTCGGTGGGCGGCCACAGTGCCGTCTACGATTTCTTCTATGTGACAGTGCCCGGTTTCAGCATGTTCCGCCAGCAAGAACGCGCCGCATCGCTGGCCGCGTTCGCGCTGATCGTGCTGGTGACACAGCAGCTCGGCTGGCTGCTCGGTCCCCGTGATGACGCCAATCCTGACGAGCGCCGCCTGGTGTGGCTGGCGCGCGGCCACCTGGCCGTGACGGGGCTGGCCTTCGTGATCGTCGCGCTGGTGGTGCAGATGCGCGGTGATGATCCGAGGAACGTCACGGCCAATGCGTTGGGGCTGGTCGCCGCTGTCAGCCTTTCATTCAACGGCTGGCTGGCGTGGCGGCAGCACGACTCCCGCCCGGCGGCACGTTATGCCATCCCGGCTGCGTTGTTTTTGCTGGTGATCGTGGAGTTGTTCACGCTCGGCATGAAGTCGCCTAACTTTGTGCCGGATACGGACGAGAACCGCATCCATCCGCCGGCATTTGTCGACATACTCAGCCAGCCCGTCGAAGACATCCACTGGCACGTGGACGGCGCAGCCGGTATCGAGGGTCACGGCACCTACGCGCGCATCCCGGACATGTACGGCACCGGCCCGCTCAAGCTGGCCTCGCTCGAAAAACTGCGCCGCCTCGCCGTTGACGTGCGCTGGGAGATTTTCGCGGTCCGTTATGCGACCATGTTTGAGGACGTGCCGCAGAACGTCGCGCTGACGCCCCTGGGCGAAGGTCTCAACTATGACGGGCAGCCCTATACGCTGTACGAACTGGACGACCCGCGCCCCTTCGTCCACCTGGTCTACCGGGTGCGTCTCTCGGAGGAGGGAAACGCGGGCGCGCGCGCGATCATGCAGGAGCCGTACATCAAGCTGCGCGAGATCGGCGTCACGACCCAGCCGCTGCCGTTTGATCTGCCCGGCGAGCGCCCGGACGTGAGCACCGTCGAGGCGTTTCGGATGACCATGCCGGAATACATGGAAATGTCCGTCTCGACCGGCGCGAACGCGCTGCTGACGCTGCCGGTAGCCGACTATCCCGGCTGGCAGGCGACCGTCGACGGCGAGCGTGTGGCGATCATCGACACGTACGCCGGGCTGATCGGCATCCCGATCCGCGCGGGCGAACATCATAAGGTGACGCTGCGCTTTTTCCCGCGCACCCTCATCGCAGGCGGGATCATTTCCGGCCCGGCCTGGATCGTCGTGATCGGTTACCTGATCGGGGCGACGGTGCGACGTCGCAGAACACGACGGACCGCAGCCAATTAGACGCCGGTTGTTACTGTCAGCAGCGGGCAACCCGCAGTATCCTAAAAAAGATCGTTCGCGCGAATCACACTGTGTAATTCATCGAGGAGGCCAATTCGAATGGCTGTATTCACCCTGTCCATCAACGGCCAGCAGTTCACCGTAGATACTAGCGCCGACACGCCTCTGCTGTGGGTGCTGCGCGACATGGTGGGCCTGACCGGCACGAAGTATAGCTGCGGCAAAGGTTTGTGCGGCGCATGTACCGTGCACGCCGACGGCGAAGCCACGCGCTCCTGCGTGACCCCCGTTTCGGCGGTGGCAGATGCCGCGATCACGACCATCGAAGGGCTGTCAGCCGACAGCACGCACCCGGTACAGGTCGCCTGGCTTGACGAAAACGTGCCGCAGTGCGGTTACTGCCAGCCAGGGCAGATCATGACGGCAGCGGCGCTGCTGGCGCACACCCCCGCCCCCACCGCTGACGACATCGACCGCGCCATGTCGGGCATTTTGTGCCGCTGCGGGACGTACCCGCGCATCCGGCGCGCCATTCAACGCGCCGCCGCGATTGGGGGCCAATCATGAGCGACACACCCACCTTGAACCGGCGCGGATTCCTCAAGTTGTCGGCGCTGGCCGGGGCCAGCCTGGTGCTCGGCCTGCGCCTGCCCGGCGAAGACGTCGAGGCTGCCGCCGACTCGCTCGCCGTGATGAATATGGCCGCCCCGACCGCTCAGTTTGTGCCCAACGCTTACCTGAAAATCGACCCGGACGGCGCAGTGACGCTCACCATCCACCGCTCCGAGATGGGCCAGGGCGTCAACACGTCGATCAGCATGATTCTGGCCGAAGAACTGGAAGTCGACTGGCCCAACGTGCAGATCGTGCAGGCTCCCGCCGACCGCATCTACGGCGACCAGGTGACCGGCGGCAGCGTTAGCATTCAAAACTCGTATGCCGTCTTGCGGGCGGCGGGCGCAGTGGGCCGGACCATGCTGATCAACGCTGCCGCGCAGAGCTGGGGCGTCGATCCCACCACCTGCCGCGCAGAACTGGGCACCGTGATCCGCAGCGACGGCGCGACGTTGAGTTACGGCGAACTGGTCGAGGTCGCTGCCGCGCTGCCGGTCCCTGGCCGCGGCGAGTTTGAACTCAAAGACCCGGCGGACTTCCGCTTGATCGGCACGTCGCACGGCAATTTTGACAACGCCGCGTTCGTGGATGGCAGCGCCCAGTTTTGCAGCGATATCAAACTGCCGGGCATGTTGGTCGCTGCCGTGTTACACTGCTCGGTGCTGGGCGGGGAGGCGGCCAGCGTCGACAGCAGTGCCGCCCAGGCAATTGAGGGCGTGCGCCATGTCGTGCCGATACCCAACGGCGTAGCCGTCGTCGCGGATGACACGTGGACGGCGCTGCAAGGCCGCGCCGCGCTGAACGTCACCTGGGATGAAGGTCACAGCGCCAACGTGAGCAGCGCCGCCATGATGGCGATGTTTGTCAACAGCATCGAGCTGGTCAACGATCCGGCGACGGTCGAGGGCGTGTACCAGATTCCCTTCCTGGCCCACGCCACGATGGAACCGATGACGTGTATCGCGGACGTGCGCGCCGATAGCTGCGACGTGTGGGCACCAACCCAGGACCGCCAGCAGGCAAAATCCGCTGCCCGCTCGCTCACCAAGCTGCCCGACGAGTCGGTCACGATCCACGTGCCGCTGATCGGCGGCGGATTCGGGCGGCGGCTGCAAGTCGATTACGTGCGCGAAGCCGTCACGATCTCGCAGGCGGTCGGCGCGCCGGTCAAAGTCATGTGGCTGCGCGAAGAGGACATGCAGCACGACTACTATCACCCGCTCAGCGTCAGCTACCGCAGCAACGCGCTGGAAGGCCGCTTCCGCCCGCGCACCCGGAATTCGGCTGGCTACGGCGTGCCAATCGGCCCCTGGCGCTCGGTCGGGGAATTCACGACTGCGTTCGCCAGCGAGATTTTCGTGGACGAGTACGCGGCGGCCCTGGGCCGCGATCCGTACGACGTGCGCCGCGAGCTAAACGCCGGCCACGCGCTGCTGGCCGTGCTCGATCTGGCCGCCGAAAAAAGCGGCTGGGGATCGCCGCTGCCGGATGGTTGGGGGCGCGGTATCGCCGTATACTCGACCTTCGGCGTGACGCACGTCGCGGACGTGGTGGAGCTGTCCGTCGCTGAGGATGGCACCGTGCGCGTTCACCGCGTGGTATGCGCCGTCGACTGCGGGCGGATCATCAACCCGGATAACGTGATCGCGCAGATGGAAAGCGGCATCATCTTCGCGCTGTCTGCCGTGCTGCACGGCGAGATCACCATCGAGGGCGGGCGCGTCCAACAAAGCAACTTCCACGATTACCCGATCCTGCGGTTGGACGAAACACCCCAGATCGAGGTATATCTTGTGGCGAGCGAACAAGCGCCGAAAGGCATCGGCGAAATGGGCGTGCCGCCGGTTGCCCCGGCGGTCATGAACGCCATCTACGACGCGACAGGCCGACGCCTGCGCCGCATCCCGATCAAACCAGAGGATTTTCGCGCGTAAGGTTGAAGGGGCGGACCGGCGGCGGCCTGCCCCGCCTGACTGCTGATAAGGATAGACGACTATGACATTTCGAGCTGACGATCCAACATCCCCCTTGTTTGTTGTGCTGCTCATCGCCATCTTAGTGGACGTGATTTACATCTGGTCCGGTATCGTCAAGGGCCAGCTCCCCAATATGCGCACGAGCATTCGCGGGGCACGGGTCGCCGGGGCGATGTCGCTTTTTTCGCTGCTGGCTGTCGCGGTTGCCTATCACTATTATTCCCAGTACACCGAGTTACGCGGTACCATCGCGCTTGGCATCGCCGGGGGGCTGTTTTTTGGGGGAATCATGCTGGCGGAACGAATCCCCGACTAGCCTGTGCGAGAGAGCGTTATGTTTGATACCCAGGCATTTGCCCGCAACCGCCGCCTGACCGCATCGACCCTCGGATTCACGCTCGGCCTGATCGGGGGCGCGTTCGGTCTGCTGATCGTGCTGGCCGGTCCGGTGATGGCTTTCGGCGCGGTCTTGGGCGTGGCGGCAGGGTTGTACATCCTGACCGACCTGTACGGCGGGCTGTACGTCACCATCGCCGTGATCGCCCTGCTCCCGTTTGGCAAAGTACCCTTCCCCGTATCGCCCAGTCCCACCTTTTTGGATGGCGCGGTCGGCGGTTTTTTGCTGATGTACCTGCTCGAATGGATGACCGGCCAGCGGCGTCTGTTCCGCTCGACGCCCGTCACGCCGGTTGTGCTCGGCTTCACCGGGCTGATGCTGTTCGCCTTCGTGATGGGCCTGCGTCACGCGCCGCTGGATTCACGCACGCTGCGCAACGTGGCCGAGATGACAGTCAGCCTGCTGTTGATCCCGGTGCTGATCGACGTGGTCCGCGACGAAACAAAACTGCGGCGCGTGGTGGGGGTGTTGATCCTGTGCGGCGCGGCGTCGGCCCTGGTCGGGATCGTGCTGTGGGCGCTGCCGGACCCGACCGCCGAAGCGCTGCTCAACCGCCTGGGCCGTTTTCAATACCCGGTCGGCGGCGTGCTGCGCTACCGCGAAAACGCCGTGACGGTGCTCAACGAGCGCGCCATCGGCACCTGGATCGACCCGAACGGGTTCGGCGGTTTTCTGCTGATGTGCGGCGCGGTCACCGCCCCGCAGGTGTTTTCGCCCCGGCCCGTATTCAAGCGCTGGATGGCACTCGGATCGCTCGGCCTGATCGTCCTGGCACTGTTCCTCACCGACTCGCGCGGTTCCATGATCTCGCTGGCGGTGGCACTCACGTTTATCGCGGCGCTGCGCTACCGGCGGCTGCTGATCATCATGCTGCTGGCGGGCGTGCTGGCGCTGTTTTTGCCGGTCACCCAGCGATACGTGGCCAAGTTCGAAGCGGGCCTGTCGAACCAGGACGTCGAAACGCAGATGCGCTTTGGCGAATACAAAGACGCGCTCACCCTGATCGGGCGGCATCCGGTGATCGGCGTGGGTTTTTCCGGCACGCCGGAGATCGACCTGTATCTCGGCGTGGCGAATACCTACCTGACGGTCGCCTCCAATGCGGGATTGGCCGGGTTGGCCGGGTACCTGCTCATGTTCGGCAGCGCGTTCGGCTACGGCGCGGCGCACTACCGCCAGATCGGCCAGCACCCCGCGATCAGCGACGTGTGGTTAGGGTTGGCGGCGGGTATGATCGGCGTGCTGACGGGCGGCATCTTCGATCATTTTTACTTCAAGATCGACCTGTTTCACGCCACGATGACGCTTGAGTGGATCATCCTGGGGCTGATGCTGGCCGCGACACGAATCGCCGCCGACCACGGCTAACGCTTATTCGCAAGCTGCCAGGCGCTTCGACTCGATCTCCCCGCTTTCCCAACACGGCTGGAGGCGCGTCGGCCCGTCCTTCGATCTGCTGCCCGGCCTGCACGATCTCAAACAGCCCCGTCAAGCCGTTTTGTGATAAAATTGCGCCCTGCAATCACGCGAGTGCGTGTCGCGTGCTGCTGAGCCAACCTGTCCGTAGAAAAGCCGTGTGGGGAGAGCGATGACACCATCCATTTATTTGTCACTGGTTTTGCACAATCACCAGCCGGTCGGCCAGTTCGATTTTGTCAGCGAACACTGTGTCGAAGTCGCGTACAAGCCGTTTCTGGACCTGATGGAGCGCCACCCGCAGGTGCGCTGCGGCATTCATTTCACCGGCAGCCTGCTGGACTACCTGATCGCGCAGCAGCAGCCGCTGTTGGACCGTGTGCGCGCCCTGGTCGAGCGCGGGCAGCTCGAAGTGCTCTCCGGCGCATATTACGAACCGATTCTGACCACGCTGCCCGACGAAGACAAGATCGGCCAGATACGCAAGCTGAGCGCCACCGTCGCGGACGTGTTCAGCATGCAGCCGCGCGGCATGTGGCTGGCCGAACGCGTGTGGGAGCCGCATCTCGTGCGGCCCATCGCCGAAGCCGGGATCGAATACGTGATCATCGACGATACACATTTTGAAGCGGTCGGCTACAACAAAGAGCGCGAGTTGTTCGGCTATTTCGTCAGCGAGGAGCAGGGCTACACGGTGCGCGTCTTCCCGACGCTGAGCCACCTGCGCTACGCCATCCCCTGGGACACGGTCCCCAACGTGATCGAGTGGCTGCGCCAGCAGGCCGGTCAATCGACGGCGGCCCAGCAGCCGAAGCTGGCGTTCATGGGCGACGACGGCGAGAAATTCGGCGTATGGCCCGGCACCTACGAACACAACTGGGGCGAAGACAGCCAGTACATGGAACACCTGTTTGCCGCGCTGGAACAAGAAGACGACTGGGTCCAGACGATCCGCCCGTGCGATTACATCGACCGGTACCCGGCCCTGGGGCGTGTCTACCTGCCGACGGCGAGTTATTTCGAGATGGGCCAGTGGGCGCTGCCCGCCGACCGGTTCCGCGAACTGAAGCGCGTCAAACAAGAGCTTGAGAACCAGGGCCGCGAGGACGTGCTGCGTTATGTGCGCGGCAGCGTGTGGCGTAATTTCATGGTCAAGTACGACGAAGTCAACCACATGAACAAGCGTATGCTGCTCGTCGCGGGAAAGGTCCACGCCATGCCCGGCGGTCCCGACAAGGAGCGCGCGCTTGATTTGCTGTGGCAGGCGCAGGCCAACGACGCCTACTGGCATGGGTTATTCGGCGGCGTGTACCTGTTCAACTTCCGCGTGGCGAATTACGCCAACCTGATCGAAGCCGAAGCGCTGGTCGAGGGCGCAAACGCACCGCTGCGCGCCCGCCAGTTCGACTTCAACAAAGACAGCACCGAGGAAATCGTGCTGACCGGCGCGCCGTTCAATGCCATCTGGAAGCCGAACGTCGGCGGCATGTTGTTGGAGCTGGATCACCGGGCGCTGCGTTACAACGTGCTCAACGTCATGACGCGCCGCGAAGAAGGTTATCACCAGGAAATCCGCGACGCCGCCGCAAACGGCACGCTCGTCACGCCCAAAATGCTGCAAGAGGGCATCCCATTCGCCGAGCGTGACGCGGTCCGCGCCAAAGAACTGGGCATCGAGCAGTATTTGCTCTACGATTGGTACCGGCGCGGCGCGTTTATCGATCACTTCCTGCGAGAAGACGTCGAGTTGGCCGCGTTTTTCCGCTCCTTCTACGGCGAGCAGGGCGACTTCGTCAACCTGCCGTATGAGGCCGAGATCAGCGCCGCAAGCGACGACGCGGTGACCGTCACGCTGCGCCGCGACGGGCACGTGTGGGTCGGGGACGATCTGCGCCCAATCCGCGTGAGTAAGGCGTTTGCGTTCCGCCGGGGCGATGACAGCTTCCGCTGCACGTACACCGTCACCAACCTGTCAGACGCGCCGGTTGACGTGCGTTTTGCCGTCGAGCTGGCGACCGGATTCGACGGCGGGCAGGCGCTCGATTTGTGCTGGCTGACGGTCAACGGGGCGGCAGACAGGCAGTCGCTGGCGGCGCAGTTGGAGCAACTCAATGTCACGCAACACACCAGCGTGAGCAGCATTCGCTCGCTGGCGGTCACGACGCGCCTGGACCGGCCCTGCACGCTGTGGACCATGCCGCTCGAAACCGTCACGAACAGCGAATCCGGCTACGAGCGCGGTTACCAGGGCACGGCCTACCTGCACATCTGGCCGCTGCATCTTGAACCGGGCGCGGGCTGGACAGGTAGTATCACACAGCAGGTAGTTGCGTATAACACATGAGACGGTATGCGACAGCCAGGGGAGTTCTCGGAGGAGAAGAAGTCAAACGACCTTCCCCGGCCTGTCGCGCCGTCTTGGCTTTGTATAATCAGACATAACCAATTTCGAGGAGTTACCCATGCCGCCAACGGCACCACGAGGCACGAAAACACCAGGGCGCAGGCGAGCCTGCGGTTCGGCAGCAGCGCCCCTACGTGTTGGCTGATCGCCGAATGCTGACCGCTGACCGCTATTTTCGAGGAGTTGTTATGAAACGCCGTAACATCATGATCTGGGTTGTATTGTTAGCGATAGGAGCCGTGATCCTGGGGGCGTGCTCGACCAGTAACGCCGGCAGCCCCGGCTTCGTCCACATCGAAGAGGGCGCAACCGAAACGCAGGCCGCCGAAACAGCCATCGCCCTGGCGAATCCGACGGCCACCCCCGGCCCGTCACCCACCCCCACCGTCACCGGGACGCCGTACGTCATCCCCACCAATCCGCCCGACTTTGACGGCAGCACCGTGATCACGCGCGTCGGCAACCAAGACCTGACGCTGGCCGATTATCAGAAGCACGTGCGCTTTGACCGCTACCGGCTGCTGTTTCAAATCGTCAAAGTGGCCGAAAAGTACGGCCCTGCCCAGATTCTCGACCTGTCCAACCAGGATAACGCGTATGTCTCGTCGCTGTTCGCCACGCTGGCCGACAGTTACAGCCTGGGCGCGCAGACCCAACGCCTGATGGTGATCGAAGCCATCTCGCTGCAAGAAGCGATCCGGCGCGGGATGGAAATCGATCCCTTCCAGTTCGACGCAAAAATGGCCGAGTACCTCGGCCTGCAGGTCGCCGAAGGGGGCAAGCTGCCGCCCGAATACGAGGAACGGTACGCGGAATTCCTGCAGGGCATCAAAACCTATGCCAATATGTCGGAAGAAGAATTCCGCCGCATCGTGCGGGCGCGCACGCTCTATACCCAGCTTGAGTTTTTGATCAGCCACGACCCGGACGCCATCCCCACCGACCAGCAGGCCCGCGTCGGCGTGGATATGCAAGACATCGTGGTAAGCAGCCAGGCCGAGGCGCAGGTCATCGCGGACCGGCTGCGCGCGGGTGAGCCGCTGAGTGACATCGCCGCCTCGCTCGGTTACGCGCCGTCCAGCCCGGATTCGTCGCGTTTGCTGCGCTGGAGCGACCCGAATCTGACCGACGAAGTGCTGTCGGCGGTCTTCGAGGCCAATCCCGGCGACGTGGTCGGCCCGTTTCAGATCACGGCGGGCTGGTACGTGGGCAAAGTCGGCGAGGAAGTGTTCGACGCGCTCTCGCCCAAAGACATCGACGCGCTGCGCAAGCAATATTTTCTGAAGTGGGTCGAAGACAAAATGGACGATCCGGCGTACGTGACGGATTACAACAACTGGATCGATTACACGCCCCAGGAACCGCTGCCGCAGGACGTATCGCCCTTGCTGCGCGATGAGAACATCATCCTGCCCGAAGGCACGCCAACTGAAATCGCCATAACGGATTAGTCCGGCGTTTTTTCGTGATAGTCATTCCCAGGGGTACACGCGTGTGCCCCTGGTTGCGTTCCGCGTGGTATTCCGCCTGGCGAGACGATTCCCGCATCTGGAATCTGCCGCTTTGTGCGACATTTGCCATGACATGCCATGTCAGGGGTATAATCACTGCGTATGACCAACGGCCCCGGTTCAATGCAGAACAGGCAGACCTGGGTCATCGGCGGGGATATGTGGTAGCCCGATCGTGCGGCATGTGGAATCAACCACCGGGGGCTGCCGTTCACGACATAAAGGCTGCCAACCAGCACATATCTTGTCTTGCGTGAGGCCGGTCGCCATCTGGCCGCCCACCTAGTACGCAAAGGAAACGCACATGGTGAGTACCCGTGTAGACCCGCTGCGCGTGGCCGTGATCGGCACTGGATTCGGATCGCGCGTGCAGCTTCCCGGCTTTTTGGGATACGCTGAAACCAACGTGGTCGCGCTGTGCGGCGCACACGAGCAAAAAACCAAAGAGGTCGCCGCCCAGTACGGCGTCAGGGCCGTTTATACCGACTACGAGCAGATGTTGATCGACGTCCAGCCGGACCTCGTCAGCATCACCACGCCGCCCGCGCTGCACAACCCGATGGCTGTAGCGGCGATTCAGGCTGGCGCGCACGTATTATGCGAAAAACCACTGGCATTGAACGTGACCGAAGTCGAAGAGATGCTGGCCGAAGCGCAGCAAGCCAAGTGCGTCCACGCCGTCGATCACGAGTTCCGCTACCTGCCCGCCCGTTATTACCAGCGTGTGCTGGTCGATCAGGGCTACACCGGCCAGCCGGTGCTGCTCGAAGCGACGTTTATGGCCCCGATGCGCTGGGACCCGGCGCGGCCCTGGAACTGGTGGATGGACGCCGACCAGGGCGGCGGGATCACGGGGGCGCTTGGCTCGCACTTCATCGACGCGTTCCGCTGGCTGAGCAAGCGCGAGATTCGCGCCGTCACGGCGGCGCTGCACACCACCCCGCCGTACGGCACGCGTCCCCTGCCGGACGGCGCAGGCTCGCGCGCCGTCACCAGCGACGATCAGGCCACGTTGGTGCTGGAACTGGACGGCGGGCTGCGCGGCGTGATCAACCTGTGCGCCGTCGCCGGGGGCGAAACGCAGCGGCTCGCCATTCACGGCACCGAAGGCGCGCTCGTCGTGAAGGACGACATGCAGCTCTGGGGACGCCGCCGGGGCGAACCGCTGGCGCTGATCGACGTCCCGCCCGAATACGAGCCGCCGCTGTGGGTGCCGGATGAAAACCTGCTGATCGGCCCGTTCGTCAAGCTGGTCGGGCTGATGGTCGACCAGATTCGCGGGCGTGCGATTGTATCGCCGCCGACGTTTGAGGATGGGCTGGCCGTGCAGCGCGTGCTGGACGCGGCCTATCGCTCCAGCCGCGACGGGTTCCGCGTGGAGATTGCGTAGACGGCCCTCACCCCTAAATCCCCTCTCCCATCGCACGCGATAGGCGAAGGGACTTGATCGGCTGGCCGGTTTTGCTCCCCTCTCCTGCTTGGCGGGAGAGGGGCCGGGGGTGAGGGCTTTCAAACGGTTCACTGTTTACTGTAAACGGTTCACGTCAAACATTTAGAAACATTCGGAGAATCACACGATGAAACGTTCAGTTTATCTGTCACTCGCACTCGCGCTGCTGGTAGTGACGGCGCTGGCGCTGACCTTTCCGGTGATGGCGTCGCCGGGCGCGCAGGGCGGCGACTTCCTGCCGACGCCGACCATGCAGGCGGTCGAAGACCAGCCGTACACGCTCGAAGTCGTCGGTGGTTCGCCTGAAACGGTCACCTTCAGTTATCCCGATCAGGATGCTTTCACGCTGGGCGACACGACCGTGACGTCGGAATACCCGCTGGGCATGACCTTCACGATCAACCCATCGTCCGAAAACGGCTCGATTGAAGACGTGATCCTGTTCATCCGCTTTGTGCACGATTCAGGGACGCGCGTCGTTGCCGAGTGGGACTCCGGGCGCGGGATGTGGGTCGCGCGCCCCTGGGATACGGGTGGGCGTCCCGTGTGGTCGTCGTTCGACTTCTATTGGCGGGTGCGTGATTCGTCGGGCGCATCGGTCGATACGGACGCCCATCACATGGATTATTTCGACCCGGAACACGCGTGGTTCCGCAGCGAAAGTGATTACCTGATCCTGTACTGGCGCGGCTTTGGCGAGGATAACCCCGATGAGATCGCGCAGAAAATGGCGAATTACCTGGCCGGGATCGAAGATCGCCGCATCGAAGGCTTTGGCGCAAAGATCAGCTACAAACCGCTGGCCGTGATCTACCCGGACCGTGACGCGCTGGCGAACATGTACGGCTCGGGTGTGGCAAACGACCGCGTAGCGGGCTTCACCAGCAGCGACCTGGGCATGAGCGTGCAGGTTCTGCGCAGCACCGAAATTCCGCCAGGGCAGGAAAACTGCATCTACGTCACGCCGCCCGAAGAATGGACGATGGAGAGACGCATCAACACGATCTACCAGGTGACGGCGCACGAAACCACGCACCTGTACCAGTACGACGTGTTGGGCGGCCCGCTCGGTTTGCTGTGGTGGACCGAGGGCGAGCCGGAATGGTTCTCGAACATGACCCGCAACTACGACGAGCGGCTGCGCAACCTGGCGACGATGCAAGACCTCCCCAGCCTGCACACGAATATCGGCTCCAGTCTGAACCAGGCGGACGGCTGTTACGCGCTGGCCTATTACGTCGGCCCGTCGTTCATCAACTTCTTGCTGACCAATTACGGCGGGCTGGAACTGCACCGCGAAATCGTGCAGCGTATGCGCTACGGGACCTCGGTCTTCGATGCCGTCGAAGAACTGACCGGCAAGCCGTTCATGGAGATCGAGAACGAGTGGCGCACGTACCTGGGCTTTCGCCCGCTGACCGCTGCCGATCTCGACCCCGCGCTGGCGCTCGAACCGTATGAGGACTCGCTGATCGCGGTTGGAGATACGGTCACGCTGCCGCCCGTGCCCGCCCTGGTGCCGATCTACGAAGTGCCGAAAGCCAGGTCGCTGACCGGGGGCCAGTGTTTTGGCAATACGCCGATCAAGATTCTGCGTATGGGCCAGCTTGACGGCGTGGCCTACTTCGAGGTGGATTGTTTGGGCCAGGTCGGCTGGATGACGCGCGACCAGATCGTCGGGCCGGAATAGGATTCGCGCGGCACACCAACGCGATGAGCATACTGGGACGCAGGCGAATCTGCCGTTCGTCAGCAGCGCTCCTGCGTGAAGAATCGTGCCCCCAAAATGGAGGTAGTTGGCGAAGTGGTTTTTCGTAGGGGCGGCGCTTCGAACCACCGGTTCGCCTCCGCCCAGGTTTTTGCAGGGCGCGGCAAGCAGCGCCCCTACCTCAACGACCTGCCATCGAATTCGCCAACAACATCAAAATGATAGGCACCCTTCTCCCCTCTCCTGCCTGGCGGGAGAGGGGCCGGAGGTGAGGGTTTTCAAACAGTTTCTGAGCGAACCAGGAAAACTACCATGCCGCCCTGCTCCACGCCGAAACCGCCGCGCGGCGGGATATGCGCCCTGCTCCTGATCGCCGGGATGACCCTTGTGATCCTGGCGTGGGCGTCAAACCCGGCAGGGGCCGCGCCCGGCGACCCGTTCCCGACCCCGACGCTGGCCCCGGTCGGCGACACGCCCTGCACGCTCACCACTGTCGGCGGGGTTCCCGCCACCGACACGATACCCTTTGACGCAGCGGACGGTTTCACGCCCGGCGCGGCTGCGATCACGTCCGAGTACCCGCATGGGCTGGTCTTCAGCATCGATCCCGCGTCACGACGCGGCGCGATTCAGAATGTCACCGTGTTTGCGCGTTTTCCAAACGGCGTCCGCACGCGTGCGGCGGCGGCCTGGGACCCGGCGGCTGGGGCGTGGATCGCGCGGCTGTGGGCGACCGGCGGCGCGCCTGCCTGGACGCCCATCACCGTGAACTGGCGCATCCGTGACGAGACAGGCGCGGTGATCGACACGCCGCCCCGCCCTGCCGTGTATGCCGATCCCACGCGGCAGTGGTTCCGCGCGGAGAGTCCCGACATCGTGCTGTACTGGTTTGGGCTGAGCGAGGACGATCCCGACCGGCTGGCGTCCGCCGTGCTGGATGCCGTCGCCGCGACCCGCGCGCGCCGCCTCGCCGGGTTTGGCGCGCCGCTCAGTTACACCTCGACGGCGGTCGTCTACGGCTCGCGCGAAGCGATCCGCGAGATGACCGGCAGCGGCACGCCCAACCGGGGTTATGCCAGCAACCAGATCGGCCTGAGCGTGCTGTCGGTTGCCGATGCGCCGCTCGACGACCAGATCGGCTGGCTGCGGTTCGCGACCACCCACGAGTTGGTCCACCTCTACCAGTTTGACGTGATCGGCGGCGTGATCGGCCCGTTGTGGTGGGTCGAGGGCCAGGCGAACTGGTTTGCAGTCGAACCAGATGACTACGACGCGCGGCTGCGCGGTTTGATCGCGTTGCAAGACCTGCCCAGCCTGACGACCGCGATCAGCCTGGACTCAAAACAAGCCGATGGCCGCGCCGACCTCGGCTACGACATGGGCGCGTCGTTCATCAACTGGCTGCTGGCGACACACGGCGGCATCGAGACACACGCGCGCATCGTCGCGCTGATGGCGGGCGGCACGGGTTTTTACGACGCGGTCGAACAGGCGACCGGCGCGTCATTCGCCGACCTGGAAAACGGCTGGCGCGAGTATATCGGGCTGGAGCCGCTCACGCTGGCGGACCGTGACCCGGCGGCAGCGCTCGAACCGCTCGACGACCCGGTAGCGGAAGTCGGGGACACCGTGACGCTGCCCGCGACTCCGGCACTGGTCCCGCTGGCGGAAAAACCCGCGCCGCGCGCGCTGGCGAGCGGTCAATGTTTCGGCGGGATGCAGATCACGGTGTTACGCGCGGGCCAACTCGACGGCGTGGCGTATTACGAAGTGGACTGCTTGGGTCAGACCGGCTGGCTGACCCGCGATCAGTTGGCC
>CAYMTN010000042.1:0-30440 GCA_964393335.1 uncultured Anaerolineaceae bacterium | reverse complement strand
CTTCATAAATTGAAATTGCCGAGTTCCTAACTGGTCTCCACTTTTACGGGCCTCCCGAATCTGATGTAATGTTTGGAGATGCGTGTCACCTTTACTGCCAGATTTGCTGTTACAGTCTTTGCACAATAAAATACGCTGGCTAGCGGCAAGTTCAGAAGCTTTCCTTAGTTCTTGAGGCCATATATGCCCATCAGTCAAACGCTCATTTATGTCTTCGGCAGAAAACAAAGATAAGCAAATTGGGCATCTGAATGCGTTATCCACGTCGGGATAAATAAATACTACGCAAATCCGCCGAGTGAATCTCGAACAGCTTTTTTCGTAGAGCTTTTTTTGACATTCACTTCACCTCAAAAAACAAACAGGCAGAGTCCACCCCTGCCCATTCGTTATTCCTAACAAGCTAAACCGCCATCTATTCCCCAGGATTATCGAGACGGAAGCCGTGCCCGCGCACCGTCACGATGTACTGGAATTCGGGATCGACTTCGGCCAGGCGGTCGCGCAGACGTCGGACCAGCGCGTCGATGGCCTGTTCGCTGACGCCTTCCCCGATAGCGTCCGGCCAGACCGACTCGACGACTTCATCCCGCGTGCGGACCGCCCCCGCGCCGTCATAGAGCAGCTCGAGCAGGCGATACTGCGGCAGGCTGAGCGGCGGATCGACTTCCATGCCGCCGATGAACACGCGGCGCGAATCGCGGTTGAGCTGCAAGCGGCCCAACGTGTTGGGCAGTTCGTCAACCAGCAGCGGCGCGGTCGCCTCCGAGCCGACATACGTGATCTTCACGGCCAGTGCGATCTGAATCTCGTCACCGTCGCGGAGCGGCACGGTGCTGGCTTTGACCTGTTTGCCGTTCACCCACGTCCCGTTTTTGCTGTCCAGGTCTTCCAGGTAATACGTGTCGCCGTCTCTGAAGATACGGATATGCTCGCGCGACACCTGCCGTTCGGGCAATACCAGGTCACACTCGCCCCCACGTCCCATGACGAGTTCATCTTCACGAATGGTCCACCGTTGACCGGCTTTTTCGCCCTCATGGATGATGAGCACAGGTTTATCGACTGCATCTGACATGGTTTCATTCCTTGACAATTGATGTGCGCCGGGCTATCGTGAACGCACAAGTCGGCGGCGGCAAACAAGCTGCATAGGAGTATAACGATAAGTATGCCTCACCTCAAGCCCGGCGATGTGCTGCGCAACCGGTACAAGATTGTCGAAATCATCGGCCAGGGCGGCATGGGTTGTATCTACAAAGCGGCGGACCTCCGGCTCGAAGGCCGCTTTACGGCGATCAAGGATGTTCAGCCTGACCCAAATGATACACCGGAAGACCGCCAACAAGATCGCCGCCAGTTCCAGCGCGAAGCCAGCACGCTGGCCCGGCTCGATCACCCGAATCTACCGAAAGTCTCGGATTTTTTCTCCGACGATGACCGCGACTTCCTGGTTATGGATTTTGTGCCAGGATACGATTTGAGGCAAGCGATTGAACAGGCGCTGCGCCGGGGCGAATTCATCGGCGAGGACCAGATTCTCGACTGGGCCGGACAGCTCACCGACGCCGTGCGTTATCTGCATGCGCAAAGCCCACCCGTGCTGCACCGCGACATCAAACCTGCCAACATCAAACTCACACCTGACGGACTAATTAAACTGGTGGATTTCGGTCTCGTCAAGTTAATGTCATCCGACGAGAACCGTACAATCACGGTCGTGCAGGGGCGCGGCACCGCGCTGTACACGCCGCTGGAGCAGTATGGCGGCGACATGGGCCATACCGACGTGCGCAGCGACCTGTATGCCCTGGGCGCGACGTTGTATCACCTGCTGACCAGCACGCCGCCGACCGAAGCCAAGCAGCGGTTTTTGAACCCGCGCTCGCTGCGCGATCCGCGTGACATCAACCCGGCGATCAGCGACCGGACGGCCCGCGCCGTGTTGTGGGCCATGTCGATGCACCCCGACGACCGCCCCGCCGACGTGGCGACGTTCACCGAGGCGCTGTTTGGCCGGGGCGCGCTGCCCCCGCGTCGTTTTGCGCCGAACCTGCGCCGCGCCGACCTGCGCGCGCTCGAATCGTCGTATGACCGGGCCGTCGCGCAGGGCAACGTCGTGCTGGCGGTGCTGGCGCTGGGGCTGCTGGTGGTGGCCGTACTCGTGACCCTGTTTTCCCCCATGTTGTGATCGCGCTAGCCGAGCTGGCGGTCGCGGCGCAGCAGCCACCAGGTATAGGCCAGGCCGAGCAGCCCTGATCCCGCCGTGATCACCAGCGGGGCGAACGTGCCGAGCCGGTCGTACAGCCCGTGCATGCCGGGGCCAGCCACGCCGTAATAGATATACCCCGTCAGGCCCGCCGCCACGCTGCCGAGCACGACCCGGATTCCCCCGTTGCGCGTGAGTGTAATGGTTCGCCCCGCATAATAGGCCACGAAACTGACCACGCTCAACACGACCAGGGCCAACGCCAGATCGCCGGATGTGAGGCGGCGGCGCGTGCGGACCAGGGCCGTCTTTGATCCCGCACCGGGTAGCGGGTTGTTCCCAGCCGGTTCGAGGCCGCCGGTTGGCGCTTCGGGCTGGCCCGCGCTGGCCAATCCTGCTCCGGCAACGGACGTCGCGGTGGGCGTTTGATCGAGCCGGGCGGCGACCGGGCCTTCTGCCGGCGTGCCATCCAACACGGACGCGCCCCCGGCGGCGGATTCGCTGTTCATCACGTTGATCTGAAACGTGGCCGACCGGGTCGTGTTCATGCTGGTGGCGGTGATCTGCACCCGTCCGGGGCGGGTCGGGCGGAAGGTCGTGCGCGCGATGCCGTCTGCCGTGATGCCGTTCTGGCGTGTTTGCAGGTTATCGGTGACAAACGTCAGGATGAACTCAACCGGGGTGCCGTTCGGGACGGTGTGCCCGTTGCGGTCGAGGATGGGCCGCGTCCGCAGGACGAGCTGCTCGCCGGTCTGCATGGTGAGAATATCGGACCCGGTCACGGATGGTTTGAGCGGCGCACCGGCCAGCGACTCCGCTTCGAGTTGGATCGTCTGTGACGGATTGGGGGCGGTGCGCTCAAAAATATCATAACCGACTGCCGGGATGCTGAGCGGCAGCGCGCCAGGAAAATTGATCTCCTGAAACAGCGCGCGGGCCGCCGCGTCAATGTAGGGCGGGATGCTGCTGAACAGGCCGTAGTACGCCGCGAATTTGCTGATTTCGGTGGAGGACAGGTAGGTTGGGGCACCCAGCGCAATGATGACCACGCGAGCGCGATCCACGATGTTGGATTCGGTTTCGAGCAGGTGACGCACGATGTTCGATGTCTCGACGGTCGGTGATACGTCCAGCATGACGAAGACGATCCAATCGACATCACGCAGCACTTCGCCGAGACGCTGGTTCGTCTTCAGCAGGCTTGAGTCCGAGGTCAGCCCGGCCACGTCACCTTGCAGGTAGGATTGAAGCTGGCCAAACGAGAAGCTGACAACCTGTTCGGGGCGAATTTGCGCGTCGGCGTAAGGCCCGTAGCGGCGCTCAATCGCCACTTCCAGCGCGTTGACCGATACCAGCGGGTAGGTGGCGCAGTACGAACACTGCTGGACCAGCCGCACGTCGGTGAAGATCACGATGTTTTCATTACGCGCGGGCGGCGGCGGCAGGCTTTCGCGGCGCGGGGCCAGCAGTGTGACGCTGTGTTCCGCGATGGCATAAAGCTGCGCCATGTCACTGCCCACGCGGTCGATGTCATTGACCGGCGTCAGGACATGGTCCAGCGCGAAATCGCCGTCATACAGCCGCAGCTTGAGGCGCAGAATCCGCGCCAGCGACTCATCGACCTGCGCGCGGAACACGGGATCGACTTCGTACCGCTCGGCGAAAAACCGGATGACGTCCACCACGTTATCCAACTGGTTGTCGCCGGGCTGCGCGCCGAAATCCGCCAGGTAGAGCAGGTCATTTCCCGCCAGGAAGGCCTCGCGGGCGACCTGCCGGTGCGGGAAGGGCGAAACGTCGTAGTAGCGGCGGATGGCACGCGTGCCCAGCGGGCTGCTGATCAGGATGCCGTCGTCACGCCACGAGCGGAAGTAGTCCAGCGAGAGCAGTTGATCGGCGGCCTGTTCATCGACACACACCGGGCGCGTGATCGAGCGGATCGTCTCGCCCTGGTAGCGCAGATTGGCGCACTGCATCCCGTCCGCGCGGGCGAGCGGGTCTTCTGCACCGCCCGTGACGGCGTGGTAGGGCACCAGATCAAACTGGCGCAGCGCCTGCACCGAACGCGGCACGACCGGGATTTCCTGATCGGGCTGCGTATCGGCCAGCCCCAGGCCAGGGAAGTGCTGCGCGATCACGGCGATGTGCCCGGCGCTGCCCTCGTGCACGCCCGTGACGTAAGCCTGCCCCATTTTGCCGACCCAGTACGGTTCGCCGCCGAAGGTGTCTACGCCCAGATCAAGCGTGCGTTCGGCCTGGGGCTGCTGCGCGACATCCAGCGCCGGGCCGAGCAGCATGTTCACGCCCATCGCGCTCAACTCGGTGCCCGCGATCTGCCCGACCTGCTCGACATAGGCCGGATTCCACGTTGCGCCGAGCGCCATGAAACTTGGCAGCGGCGTGGTGCCGAGCGCGATCTGCGTGCTGGGTTGGCCGTTGCCGGGGTGTTCGGTCGCAATGAACAGCGGGATGAATGCGCGGGGTTCGGCCCGGCGCAGGAGGGCGGCGGGGGTGGCAGCGTCCGGCAGGACGGTTACCTGGGCGCTGTCATAGGCGAGCTGCTGGAGTTCGGTCGTCAGCGATTGTACCAGGCGCGGCGTGTTGACCTGCCCGTTGATGTTGTCGTTTCCGGCCAGCAGCACGACGCCGCCGATGTTGTACTCGCGGACCAGATCGGCGATCGCGGTATCCGGCCCCAGGTTACTGCCCTCAAACGTGACCAACATCAGTTGGCCGACTCGCTCTTCAGGTGTCAGCGTGTCGATGATCGCCTGAATCTGTGCATCGGGATCGCCGGATGCCACTGCGGCAGGCCGGGCGGGCAGAACAGCCAGTGCGACCGAGACGATCAACAAAATGGGCAGCAGGATACGCATGGTATTTGAGCCAACAGCTTATGCGACAAACAGGGCGAATTCACACCGTCCGCTGTGCCGGGCAGTGCCCGGTTGCCTGGCAACCTATCCGCGGATCATACCGGGCGCGGCAAGCAGCGCCCCTACAAGAGCACTTTGCGGATAGATGCTTAGTTCCGGCTGAGCTTGACGTTGATCTCGACCGGGCTTCCGGTGTTTTCGATGACGATAATGCCATCCGCGCTGACCGGCAGATAACCTTCAGCGCGGACCAGCACGCTGTACAGCAGCGGTTCGTCGGCGGTGCCGCGCGGCAGCAGTTCCGGGATGCGAAAACGGCCCTCGCTGTCGGCCAGCGACAGGCCGAGCACTTGCGATTGGTTCCACACGAAGTCCTCGGCGCTGTACTCGGATTTTAGCACGATAAACATCGCGCCCGGAATGCCTTCGCCCGTTTCGGCGTCGGTGATGCGCCCGGTCATCTGCACGCCTGCCGCGCTCGCAAATGCGCCGACGGGAAGCTGTCCCAGGCCGACCTTGACCGTGACGTTCGCGCGCCGGACATTGGCCAGCGTGATCTCAAGGCCATATGTGCCATCTGGCAACACATCCAGGCTGTCCAGGCTGACGAAAAAGTTTTCGCCGTCGGTGGGTGCCTGCCAGGGTTCGGTGACCTCGAATAACACGTCGCCGTCCACCGTCCAGCGGCGCGTCCACAGCGTGCCGGCTTGCAGCAGCCGCCAGTTGAAGAACACATAAAGCTGCTCGATCCCGGCGGGAAAATCGGCGCGGATAGCTCCGGTCGGTTCGCCGCCGCGCTGCTCGGTGGTGAACCGGAAATCGCTGAACACGATGGATTCATTGCCCTGCGCGCCGCCCGCGACCACAAAGTCGGCGGTGGCGCTGAGCGAGTTCTGCAGGTACAGCTCCAGGCGGTACTGGCCGGGCAGGAATTCCGCCGAGGCGGCCATGATCCAGGTGCCCTGGACGTCACTTTCCCAGGTGAGCGTGTCGCGCAGCACCTCTTGCCCTTCGTAATACCAGATGTAACTCCAGGGGATGCCGGGCGTCATGTTGCGGTAATTGAAGCGCGCCTGGATCGCGCTGCCTTCGGGCAGCACGTAGTTCGTGCCGACCAGGTTTCCGCCGGCGTCCAGCAGGCCAAATACGATGTCGGAGAACTGCGGCGCATCCTGCGGGCCGCGCCCGATGACGATGCTCTGGCTGGCGGCTTCCCGTCCCTCGATGAACAGGCGGAAGTTGTACGAGCCGTTTTCCCAGGGCGTGCCGGTGCTGCCGATGTACCACGTCCCGCGCGGGCCGCCGCTCCACGTGATCGCCGGCAGGCTGTAGGTGGCGTTGGGTACGTCATCAACCGTTACGCGCAGCTCGTAGACCATGCCGTCCAGCATGTTGTCGTAGTCAAAAAAGAGGTAGAGGCTGCTGGTCGCGCTGGGCACGCTGCCGACGACGGTGCTCGGCACACCCGCCTCGTTGATGCCCGTGGCGAAAAACAGGCGGCTGAAGGTTGGCGACCCCTGCGGGGCCTGCGGCGTCGTCTGCGCCAGGGACTCACCCTGGCGGATGCCGAGTGTCGCGGCGCGTACCAGCCCGCGCGCCAGCCGCGACGGGCGCAGCGCGCTGATGAATCCACCGACCGGCACGCATTGATCGTTGCTGTCGGCGCGCCCGTCGCCGTTGGAGTCTTGCAGCACACGGCAGTCAACCAGGGTGCCGCCCGCGCGCGCCGGGGCGATGGTCGGAATGCCGATCAGCTTGCCGTCGCGATCATACGCGCCGCCGCCGCTGATCGTGCCGGGGATGGTGGCTTTGGTGCGGATCCACGCGCGATCACCGGCGCGGGCTTCGGCGGTGAAGCCGCTGACCGTGCCGCGCGTGATGGTGACCGGGTCGTTGCCGAAATTCGGATAACCGACGACGGAGATCGTCGCGTCCAGGCCGACGCTCAGCGAATCGCCCAACTCGACAAAAGGAAGCTGTAAGCTACCCGGCTCGACGATGCGCCCGTCCAGGTAACCGTTGATGCGCAAGATCGCTAGGTCGAGGCCCCGGCTGGAATCGACAATTTCGGCGGTGTAAGTCGGGATGGGTGGTTCGTCGAGGCGCACCGTGACCGCGATCACGAGCTGGTCGGCGCGGCAGGTTTCGCTGGGCAGCGCGACATGCGCGTTGGTCAGGATCAGGCCGTCCGCGCTGACCAGCGTGCCCGATCCGACGCACGAGATCACCGGCTGGTTGCGGCTCTGGTACGACTGCATGATAAACACAGTCGCGTGTTTGATCACGTCCTCGTTCAGCTCGATCAATGCGGGTGGGGGCGGGGTGGCGGTAGGCGTCGGCGTCGCGGGGCCGCCCTGGGCCTGCCCCTGTTGCAGCGGGATGAACGGGATCCCCAGCCCGATCAGCAGGCTGATCAAACCGGCAGCCAGCAGCAGCCTGAACCAGCGCGATTGCGTATGAGCCATCTAAAAAATCTCCACCGTCTGTAGCAGGTCTTCAAAGCGATACAGGTTGCTGTCAAACGCGGTGCGTTCCTCGCGGTAGGTGATGATCACAGCCTGGCCCCGGCGCAGGACGACCAGGTCCACGCCCTGCACGACCAGCGGCACGCTGGCCTGGAAGGGATCGCGCTCGTCCTGCGTGTAGGCGTAGGTCATGCGCATGGCGGGATCATCACGCAGCGTCGTGGGCGTGCGCGAAAGCTCACGGTAGTTTGACAAACGCGGCGCGCGCGTCAGCTTCAGGATGTCCAGCACGGTATTCGGCATGGCGTCCGGCCCGACGGCGATCACCGATACTTCCAGCGTCGTCTTGAAGGGCAGCGCGTCGGGGTCTTCGGCGCGGAAGACGACGTCGCCGGATTGCGTGTCCAACAACCAGCCCGCCGGAAGCTGCGCGCGGACGCCGGCTTCCAGGTTTTCAAACGGTTGGGTGGCGCTCAGTGCGCCGTTGCGCAGCGTGATGCCCAAAAACAGCACGCCCGCCGCCAGCACGAGCGCGAGATAGGTGTTCCAGCGCTGGTTGAAATTAAGCCCGGTGGGTTCGTAGGTTTCGACGATGTCGCTCATAACGTATCCCGGCGGCCCTGCGCGGCCTCCATGCGCGTATCGGCGCTGTTAATGATGAACGCCATGCTGGCGAACAGCAGCGCGACCAGCCCGAAGGCCAGAATCAGCCCGCGAACCGGCGCGCTGGCGGCCCCGGTCGTGCTCAGACCGCTCACGATCGCAATGCCGCGAAAGCCGTAGTACACGCCGCTCAAGAACGAGGCCAGGCCCAACCCGGCGGGCAGCCAGAAAACCGGCACGCGCCCGATGACCAGTTCCGCCAGAAAAAAGCCCATGATCAGGCCAACGGCAAGCTGGGAGAACGTGAGACTGGCCACGCGCAGCGCGGTAGCCGACAGCGTCGCATCGGTGTACAGGGCGAACCGCACGTTGAGCACGGTCGCAAACCCGACCGATACCGCGAGCGCGTAGGCGACCCCGTCGAGGCGCTGGCGGAAGCGATCCGGCCAGATGGTGTAACGCATCACGGCGTATTTCAGAAACTCGGCAGTGAATCCGACCGTCGCCATATAACCCAGCACGCGGCCAAAAAAGCCCTGGCCCGGCAGCCATTGATCGGGGATAAACACGCGTTCTTCGAGCGGCATCGCGATCCCGTTGGCGACCAGCGCGCCCAGGATCAACACGCCGATCAAGCCCCGGCGCGGCAGCAAGGCGCGGTGTTCGGACCGGTACGAGATCACCAGCCACGCGGCCAGCGGCAGCAGGGCGAAAGCCAGCTTCGGCAGGGGATCGCGCAGGTCACCCGGCAGCAGGTCGAACAGGTCGGTCAGCAGCACGATCACCAGTACGGCGACCAGCAGCAGCGTAACTTCCAGCCAGCTTGTGCGCCAGACGCGCCGGTAGGGATAGACCTCCTGAATCTCTTCTTCAGGTGCCAGCAGGATGGGTTCAAACGACAAAAGGCGGCGCTCCTCTATTGATCACGTCTACGGCAGGTGGTAGACTTGCCGTCTGGGTCGAAGACCATTCTACCGCGCTCGTGGCAATGCGCCCATCGCGCGATTGGGAATGGGGCGGAGACGGCGGCTGACAAGATAGGATGTGTGATCATGAGCCTTGGATCGACGCGCAGGCGTGTTCCGGTGAGTCTTGGGGTTTTGGGCACGCTGCTCATTCTGGTGTGTTTGGCGGCGGCGGTGATCGCGCTGCTGGTGCTGCGTGAAAGCTCGGATTCGCAGACTCAATCCGGTACGCGGATCGTGTACGGATTGACGCTCAATCCATCTGGCTTCGACCCGCACATCCATAATTCAAACGAACTCGGCATCCCGTTTTTTTCGGTGTACGACACGCTGGTGTACCGTCACCCGCAGACGGCTGATTTCGTGCCGGGGCTGGCCGACCGCTGGGAGATGAGTCCCGATGGGCTGGCATGGACGTTTTACCTCAAACATGGCGTCACCTTCCATGATGGGACGCCGTTCAATGCGCAGGCGGTCGGCGTCAACCTGGACCGTGTCGTGAATCCCGACATTGCGTCACGCAAGGCGCAGTACCTGCTGGGTCCATACACGGGGTACACGGTCGAAGACCCGTATACCATCACGCTGCATCTCTCCGAACCATACGCGCCGCTGCTGGACGGTCTGAGCCAGGTCTACCTGGGCATGGCCAGCCCTAAGGCGCTGAACGAGTACACCAAGAACAGCTACCAGTGGAATCAGGTCGGCACCGGGCCGTACAAGCTCACCGAGTTCGTGCCAGGGGACCGGATCATCCTGACGCGCAACGAGGATTATACGTGGGGCCCGGTGTTTTATGCGGACGTGACCGACCAAACGCTGGATACGATTGAATTCCGTTTTTACGTCGATCCACCGACGCGCAGCCTGGCGCTGGAAAGCGGCGAGGTGCAGGTGATCGGGGAGCTGCTGCCGACGGATGCCGAGCTGCTGCTGGGTAATACGGCGCTGCGGATTTTGCGCGTGCCAATTGCCGGGATGCCGCAGCAGTTCTTTTTTAACACGCGGCGCGCCCCGATGGACGATCCCGCCGTGCGGCAGGCGCTGATCTACGGCACCAACCGCACGGCGATTGTCGACGCCGTGTTTCAGGGGCAGTCGCCGGTGGCGCATGGCCCGCTGACCTCCGTCACGCCGTTTTACGACGCGGACGTGGAAACGATGTACCCACACGATCCCGACTACGCGCGCAGCTTGCTGCAAGGCATTGGCTACGCGGACAGCGACGGCGACGGCATGTTGGAACGCGATGGCGCGCCGCTCAAGCTGACGATGGTTTTCGCGCCCTGGAACCAGATGGCGGACGTGGCGCAGTTGATCCAAAGCCAGTGGCGCGACCTGGGCATCGACCTGGAACTGATCCAGGTGCCGGATTTCCCGACGCTGCGCAGTTACGCCGACGAAGGCACGTATGATTTGATCGCCTATTACGATTTTGGCGTCGATGCGAGCATCCTCAACGAATATTACGCGACTGGAGGGGCGAACAACTGGTCCGGGTTCAGCGACGTGGAGCTGGACGGCTGGCTGGCCGAAGCGACCCGGCAGGCGTCGCCGGATACCCGTGCGGCATTGTACCAGTCGATCCAGATGCGGATCATGGAACAGGCGGTGGTGCTGCCCGTGCGCGAGTACGTGAACCTGGATGGCACAACGGCGCGGCTTGACGGCGTGATCTTCAGCGCGCAGGGCTGGTGGCCGCTGCTGCGCAACTTCCAGTTGTCGCCGTGATGCCGGGCGCTGAATGATTGGCTTTGCTCTCAGACGGGTAGGCGTGGCGCTGGTTGTGGCGTGGCTGGCGCTAACGCTGGCCTTTGTCACGCTGCGCTGGGTGCCGGGTGATGCCGTCGATGCGACACTGGCGCACGCGGGCATCGCGGCGGACGAGATCGCGGCGCGGCGCTCGGCGCTCGGCCTGAATGACCCGCTCTGGCGGCAATACGCCGATTACGTGACCGGGATCGCACGCGGCGACTGGGGCGAGTCGTTGATGTCAGGCCAGCCGGTCACCGAACTGATCTGGCAGAACCTCGGCTCGACGGCGGCGCTGACCGGCGCGGCGCTGCTGGTCGCCGTGATGTTCGGCGTCACGCTCGGCATTCTGGCCGGGGCGGTGCGCTGGCGGGCGGCGCGGTATGCCGCCGAATTTGCCGCATCGCTGGCGCTCTCCACGCCGGTCTACTGGACGGCGACGCTGGCGATCTACGTGTTTACAGTCACGCTCGACGTGCTGCCGGGCGTCGGCGGGTCGGGCGTGCGGTACGTGATCCTGCCAGCCTGCGTGCTGGGTTTTCACACGGCAGGCAGCATCGCGCAGGTGACGGCCAGCAGCATCCGCGAATCATCCACGCAAGACTTCGTGCGCACGGCGCGCGCCAAGGGGCTCTCCGAATTCGACGTGCTGGACCACATCCTACGGGTCGGGCTGCTGCCGGTGATCGCGGTCGTGGCGCTTCAGCTTGGGTTTTTGCTAGGCGGGACCGTGATCACGGAGTCGATTTTCGTGCGGCGCGGGCTGGGGCGCGTGCTGCTGGAAGCCATCAGTAACCGGGATTACCCGGTGATCCAGGGGCTGGTCGTGCTGGCGGCGCTGGTCTACAGCCTGGTCAACGCGCTGGCCGACGTGCTGTACGGGCTGGTCGATCCGCGCGTGGACGTGCGATCATGAGCGGCAGACGCAACTATCGCCTGCGAGTGGCGGCGGTGCTGCTGGGTCTGATTGTGGCGCTGTCGGTCCTGGCTCCCTGGCTGGCCCGTCACGATCCGCGCACAGCCCGCCCAGAAGACCAGTTGCAGGCTCCCTCGGTGCAGTACCCCTTCGGCACGGACCTGTTAGGGCGCGACGTGTACAGCCGTGTCTTGTACGGCGGTCGGCGGACGTTGGGCGTCGCGCTGCTGACGGTGGCCGTCACGCTGCCGGGGCTGGTGATCGGGATGGTGGCCGGTTATGCCGGGCGCTGGATCGACCTGGCGCTGATGACGTTGATGGATGCGCTGCTCGCGTTCCCCAGTTTGCTGCTGGCGCTGGCGTTGATCGCGCTGTTCGGGAACGGTATGGTGCAGATCGCGCTGGCGGTCGGCGTGGCGGGGATTCCGGCGTATGCGCGGGTGACGCGCGCCGCCGTGATCGAAGCGCGCGGGAAACCGTTTGTCGAAACGGCGCGGGCGGTTGGGGCACGGCCAGAGGGCATCTTGTGGCGGCACGTGCTGCCCGTGATCGCGCCGCCGCTGCTGGCGTTTGCGGGAGTCACGCTGAGTTGGGCGATTCTCAACAGCGCGGCGCTGATGTTTTTGGGCTACGGCGGCGACGTCAGCGCGCCGGATTGGGGCGTGATGCTAGCCGATGGGCGGGCCGCGTTCCGCGTGGCTCCCTGGATCGCGGTTGCGCCGGGCGTGGCGCTCAGCCTGACGGTGTTCGCTATCAACCTGCTGGCCAGCGGCCTGAACGGGCACCCCCGCCGGCACTAAACAGGCTCACGGACCCGGCGTGACGATCGAGAAACGCACTTCTTGGCTGGACGCGCTGCCAACCCATACCCCCTGACTGTCGGCATATTCGGGGATCGGCGTGGCGGTGGCGTTCGCGGGCTGGATCGGGCGCGGATCGCCGGGGCTGGAGTTGCGGTAAAAGGCGCGAATGCGATATTCCCCGGCCCCGACGCCGATGGCGGTCAGTTCGGTCGGGCTGAAGCCGTAACTTTCGTTGCAGCGGGCGCGCGATCCGAGCAGGTGCAATTCCTCAGGGTTAGAAAACGTGGTGGGCGGCTGGTATGTCTCTGGCTGGTCGGCCACCGCGCCGCCGCCGACACGCGTGATCTCAAAGGTGACGCCCTGTACCGCGTCGTTAGCGGTCAGGATCGGGCCTTCCGGGTTCAGGTGCAGGATGATCGGGGCGTTGTCTTTGTTGACGAACGTCAGCCGGATATCCAGCGCTTCATTGACGGTGAACGTGCTCTGCGCGAGGGTCAGGTCGAGGCTCAACGCGTTGGGATTATGGCTTTCGTAGGCCAGCACCGAGCGGTTATTGCCGCCCAATGGCGGGGCGAGGTTGGAGCATTCCGGCCCGCGCCGGGCGGCAGGATAGATGCGCGGGAATACGATGGCCACGACCAGCGTCACGCCGGATAGGATGATCGCCAGCGTGGTGCGGTCTATTTCTGGAACGCGATCACGCAAGCTGCGCCCGCCTGAATATTGTCCTCGTCCCATTATTCATCCCCCTCGTTGGCGAGCCAGCGCTGCACCTGCCGGATCACGGCGTCGGGCGGCGTGCTGGCGCTGTCCAGCCAGCGAATGCCCAGGTCGTGCCCGTTGAACCAGGTATACTGGCGGCGGATAAAAGCACGCGTCTCGCGCCGGATGGCGGCGACGGCTTCCGCGAAAAGGTCGTTCGTTACGTCGTCATGCCCGGCAGCTTGCAGATATGGACGCCACTGGACGTAACCCAGCCCGCTCATGGCCGGGCAATCCCAAGTATATCCTGCTTGCAGCAAAGCGCGCACTTCATCGACCAGCCCGGCAGCGATCATACGGTCGATGCGGGTATCGGCGCGATCATACAACGCCTCGCGCGACATCGTCAGGCCGATTTGCAGGATGCGGTAGGGTGGGGGCGTCTTGCGCTGCTGCACGGAAATCGGGACGCCGCTTTCGAGGAACACTTCCAGCGCGCGCACGACGCGGCGCACGTTGCGGTAATCGATGCGCTCAGCGGCGGCTGGATCGGCGGTGCGCAGCCGGTCATGTAGGGCGCGCGCGCCATGTTCGGCGGCGTAATCTTCCAACTCGGCGCGCAGGTCCGGGTTGGGCGGGACGCGTGGAATGCCCCAGCCCTCGATCACGGCGGTGATGTACTGCCCGGTCCCACCGGCGAGCAGCGGCAGCCTACCGCGCGCGTGAATGGCATTGATCGTGTCGTAGGCGGCGCGCTGGTATTGGGCCAGCGTGAATGATTTGTCGGGCGTCACCAGGTCGATCAGGTAGTGCGGGGCGGCGGCACGTTCGGCAGGCGACGGTTTGGCCGTGCCGATGTCCATGTAGCGGTAAATCTGGCGGCTGTCGGCGTTGACGATCTCACCGCTGAGCGCCCTGGTGATTTCGATGGCGAACGTCGTCTTGCCGCTGGCGGTCGGGCCGAGGATCACGACCAACGGCGGCGGCGCGGGCGCAGCCGGGGCGGGCTGCGGCTCGGCGGCAGGGTCCGGCAACTGGACAACTGGCAGCGTGCCAGTCCTGCGCTTACCAGTCCACTGCATGGTGGACCACCTCCATCGCCATGACGCTGCCCTGGACACTGACGGCAGCTACGTCGATGCGCCATGTGAGCCGTTCCAGGTCGTGCGCCGCGAGGTAAGCCTGCGCGAGGTCCGCCAGCCGCGCGCGTTTGGCCTCGTCCACGCTTTCCAGCGCCCAGCCGATCGCATCCTCCAGCGGGCCGCGCCGCGTGCGCACCTCGACAAACACGATCTGGTCACCGCGCCGGGCGACGATATCCAGTTCGCCAGTGGTACCATGCCGCCAGTTGCGCGCCAGGATGGTGTATCCGGCGCGGCGCAGGCTGTCAGCGACCAGGGTTTCTCCGCGCTGTCCGAGGCTGTGGCGCGGGTCCGGCATGATCCGTCCCTTTCTTCCTTGTCGAAAGTTTTCAGTTATCAGTTTTCAGCAGGGTGACGACTTTCATGCAGGCACGAGTCCGCACCCGGCGCGATACGTTGCGCTGCAAATCGACAACCAGCCACACCTAACAGCCTATCCGTACATTATGCCGGGCGCGAGCGAACCTACGGTTCGGCAGCAGCACCCCTGCGAGAGCAATTTGCCGATAGAAACTAACTACCCTATCTTGCCAGGGATTCTGAGATCATGCTACAATCGCGCCAGGTTCAGGGTCGTGTTCCGGATACTCACTTGGGTCAGGAGCCAGGTATGCCTATCACCAGCGTGCTGAAGCAGGCGGATATTTTTTATGAGCTGACGAGTACCCAGCTTGAGCTGGTGGCCTCGATTTGCGAGGACAGGACGTACCATCTGGGTGCGCTGGTGTTTGACGAGAACACACCCGGCGACGAGCTGTACGTGATTGCCGATGGGCAAATTGACATCCAGGTCGATCCCAAGCTGATCGGCGGCAGCGAAACGCTCGGCCCGCAGACGATTGCCACACTGCGGCGCGGTCAGTCGTTTGGCGAGGTATCACTGGTCGATGAAGGGGTGCGCTCGGCGGCGGCGCGTGTCGCCGATCACGAGACACGGCTGGTGATCATCCCGCGCGATAAGCTGATGCTGCTGTGTGACACGTACCCGCAGCTTGGGTACCGGCTGATGCGCAACCTGGCCGCCGACCTGGCGATGAAAATCCGCAACACGGATTTGCAGGTGCGCGAGCACCTGATCTGGGCGTCGAACCGCCTGGGGTAACACGTCCGGCGCAGTGCGGCCAATGCGGCGCATGGTGATACTCGGAGAGGCTGCACGCAGCCTCTTTTTGGTCGAATGGGGCGGCGGCCCTACCACCTGTTTTTCTGTTGCTGTGTGTGAGAGGACTGGACATGATCGCAGAAGTGATTTCTATTGGCACCGAGCTGTTATTGGGTGAGATCGTGGACACCAATTCGGCGTACATTACGCGCCAACTGCGTGATATCGGCGTGAGCATCTATTCCCTGACGACGGTGGGCGACAACCTGGAACGGATCGCGCAGGCGATCCGCACCTCGTTGGCTCGCTCGGACGTGGTGATCACGACCGGCGGGTTAGGCCCGACGGTGGACGACATGACGCGGCAGGCCGTCGCCAATGCCACGAACCGCGAGCTTGAGTTCCGCCCGGAGCTGTTCGAGCAGATCCGCGAGCGGTTCAGCCAGATCGGCGCGACGATGAGCGACAATAACCGGGTGCAGGCGTTCATCCCGGCTGGGTCGATCCCGGTGTATAACCGGTTGGGCACCGCGCCGTGTTTCATCGTCGAGTCCGAGCAAGGGGCGGTGATCAGTCTGCCGGGGGTGCCGCGCGAAATGAAAGACATCCTCGCGGCGTCTGTGATCCCCTACCTGCGCGAGCGGACCGGCGGCAAAGGCATCATCAAGGCGCTGGTGCTGCGGACCGCCGGGATCGGCGAGAGCCAGGTCGATGCACGTATCGCGGACCTGGAGACGTGGAGCAATCCGACGGTGGGGCTGGCGGCGCATACCGGGCAGACGGACATACGGATCACGGCGCGGGCGGACAGCGAAGCCGAGGCCGACGCGCTGATCGCGCAGGCCGAGACGATCATCCGTGAGCGCGTGGGTGAGTACATTTTTGGCATTAACAAAGAATCGTTGGAAGACGTGTTTGTGCGCCTGCTGCGCGAGAAGGGCTTGACGCTGGCCCTGAGCTATAACGGACCGGAAGACCTGTCGGTGATGCAGCGCTTCCAGTTCGACGACGTCGTGATCGCGCGCGAATCCGGGACGGAACTGGGCGATTTGCTCGACCGGCTCGGCATGACGTCCCAGGCCAGCGATCTGGCGGCGCTCGATTTCAGCGAGCTGTCACGCGGGGAGGCGCGGCGCATGTTGGAGGCCAGCGGCGCGGACGTGGTGATCGCCTACGTGACGCACGACGCAGGCACCGGCATCACGGCCATGACACGCGACAAAGAACGCACGCGCCGTTACCATTATGGCGGCGTCTCGACCGATGCGCCGCTGTGGGCCGGGACGTGGGCGATCAGCATGGCGTGGCACCTGGTACGCGGGATCAGGGGAGAGGATGTCCGTGAGCAGCCAGGCACCTGATACGGTGCTGGGGCTGGCATTGGCGCGGGCGGGCCTGATCCAGTTTGGGCGGTTTGTTCAGCCGGACGGCGCGATCTGGCCGCTGGCGGCGCGGCTGGTGTGGCTGCCATCGTACCCGGCGCTGCTGCGCGACGTGGCAGCCGCGCTGCATCCCCTGCTGCAATCGTTCCAGGTTGACCGCGTCCTGACGACGGCTGAGGCGCTTCCGATCGGAGTCGCGCTCGGTTTGCGGTCGGATGTGCCGGTGGTGTATCCCATTGGCGGCGCGCGCGATCAACCGGCGGCGTTTGTCATCGAAGGGGCGTATGACGTGGGACACCCGACGCTGCTGCTGGCGGACGTGTTGGTCGATGGGCGGCAGGCGCAGGCGCTGGCCGTGCTGGCGGGCCGTGTCGGGTTGGACGTTCATAACGTGCTGGCCGTGCTCGATCTGGGGCTGGGGGCGCGTGAGGCGCTGGATACCCTGGGATACACCGTACGCTGCGTGCTGGCGCTACGTGACCTGCTGCCTGCGCTGGAGGGCGCGGGACTGCTGCCGCCGGTGATGCGAGTGACCGTCGAACGGTGGATGGCGGTCGGGCGCGGCGACTAGAGCGGGCCTAATCACCCGTCGCGGCGCAGGTGACCCGCTGGTCGTAACTGAGCAGCCGTCGCGTGAGCAGAATCCCCGCCAGGCCAAATACGAGCGACGCCGCGATGGTCGCCGTGAAAAAGGCGCCAAAGTCGCTGCCATCGATCAGGCTGCCGAGCACTTGCGCGTCAAGCCCCACGGCCAGGTCAAAACTCGTGTAGATCACGGCGGCTCCCATGCCGCGCAGGACGGGCGGGACTGCGTCTTGAGAGATCGAGTCGGCAATGGCGCGCGCCGTACCCCATCCCGCTGCCATCAACGCGATGGCGACATAGGCTGAGATCGTGTTATGCGCCCGGCTGAGCACAAAAACGCCACCGACTGCGACCAGCAGACCCGGCACGGCTACCGGCTGGCGTCCGATCCGGTCCGACAGCGCCCCGGCCAGCGGTTCGGCGACGGTATCGACGATGGCCCAGATGCTCAGGCCAATACCCATCGCGATGGGAAAGAGCAGGCGCGGCGCATCGGCATAAAAGCCCTTGCGCTCGGCCAGCAGCGGGTAAAACGTAAACATCAACGCCAGGATCGCGCCCAGGCCCATCAGCATCAGGATCGACGCCCACGTGCCGCGCTCGCGCAGCGTCTCCAGGATGTCACCGCGCGCGCCGGGGTTGGTGCTGCGCTCCGGCAGGGTGCGGGGCAGGGCGTATGACACGCCCAGCGCGCCGATTGTCAGGATGCCGCTGAGCACGAACACAGCCTGAAAACTCACCTCGTTTTTGATGCCTTCGCTGAGCAGCGGGCTGATCACGGTTGCCAGGGAAAACGCGGCGTTGCTCAGGCCCATGGCTTCACCGCGCCGTATCGCCGGGGCAAGGTCCGCCGCCAGCGCCTTGGCGGCGGTGGTGAACAGCGCCAGGCTGAAACCCGTTGCCAGGCGGGCGAGCATGAAGACCAGCAGCCCGCTGCTGAGGGTGTACAGGATCGATGCGCCCACACCCGCCGCTGCTCCGACCAACATCATCGCGCGCCTGCCGTGGCGGTCGGAGAACGCGCCGCTGGGGATGCGCAGTGTCACGGCGGTGAACGCGACAAACAGCGTGGCGGTGCCGATCCAGTGTTCCGCCAGGCTCAAGCCATCGGTGATGTACAGTGGGAGGATGGGGATCAGGATCGTCACGCCCAGCGCAAACATGAAAGTCGCCAGCAGCGACATGAAAAACGCACGGGGCAGGGGCGGGCGCGTGTTGGGTTGCATGGTGTGTGTCATTTTGTTCGAGTACGCGTAGCAGGATACGGCAGGATACGACGGGCGCACCCTGTCAGCCGGTCTGGGCTGCGTGTTTTATCTCAAAGGCGTCTTTGGTCAGGATCATGGTCTGGAATTGGCCATTCGCCCACACGTGTTCGACCTCGAACCCGATGTTGAGACACATCTGGATGGCACGCACGTTATCGCGGCGCGTATCCATCCGCATCGACTGGCACAAGCCGCTGTTGAACAGGGCGGCGGCATAGGCGGTCGTCGTCTCGGTGGCATACCCATTGCCCCACAGATCCGTTTCGCCGATCAACAGCGCGAAACCGACACAACCGGGCCGGTCGTCGCTGGCGATGTAAAATTCGCCGATGGGGCGCTGCGCGGCGTCGCGCAGGCAGACGACAAAATGCGTGCTGCACGAACGCCCATCCACGTACCGCTGGAACCAGTCTTCGATATCGGCATCGTCGTACTGCATGCCGTCCACATTACCGCCCGGCTCGGTGACGAATGGATCGTTCCACCATTTTTTCAGCCAGGGCGCATCAGATCGTTGGGTGGGGCGTATGATCAGCCGCTCGCTAACCACGCGCTGAGGAACGGGGGGAAAATCGGACTTACAGTTGTTAGTCATCGTCATCTAACCTCAGCACTGCCATAAACGCTTCCTGGGGAACTTCGACGTTGCCGATCATTTTCAGACGCTTCTTGCCTTTTTTCTGCTTTTCGAGCAGTTTTTTCTTGCGGGTCACATCACCGCCGTAACACTTCGCCAGCACATCTTTGCGCAGGGCTTTCACGTTGGCGCGGCTGACAACTTTTTTGCCGACAGCGGCCTGAATCGGGACTTCGTAGAGCTGGCGCGGGATGAGCCGTTTTAGCCTGGAAACCAGGCGCTGCCCTTTGTGGAAGGCATCGGATTCATGCACGATCAACGCCAGGGCATCGACCGGCTGCTTGTTGACCAGCACATCCAGTTTGACGAGGTCCTCGGCACGGTAGCCGTCAAAATGATAGTCCAGGCTGGCATATCCACGCGTGCCGGATTTCAGGCGGTCGTAAAAATCGACGATCAACTCGGCCAGCGGGATTTTGTACTTGAGCTGGACGCGCTTGGAGTCGAGATACTCCATGCTGATGTATTCGCCGCGCTTGCCGGTGACGAGGTCCATGATCGGGCCGATGTAGTCTTCCGGCGTGAAAACCTCGATCTCCATCCAGGGTTCGCGGATCTCGGCGATGGTACTTTCGTCGGGCAGTTCGGCGGGGCTGTGAATGGTGATCACCTCGCCGCTGCGCAGTTCGACCTCGTATTCGACGCTGGGCGCGGTCGCCAGGATATCCAGGTCGTATTCGCGTTCCAGGCGTTCCTGCACGATCTCCATGTGGAACAGGCCGAGAAAACCAACCCGGAACCCGAAATTCAGCGCCTGCGACGTCTCCGGCTGGTAGATCAACGAGGCGTCGTTAAGCTGGAGTTTTTCGAGCGCGTCCCGCAGATTGTCGTAGTCGTCGTTATCCGAGGGGTAAAACCCGGCGAAGACCATCGGCTTGGCCTGTTTGTAACCCGGCAGGGGATTGCGTGCGCCGTTTTCGGCCTGCGTGATCGTATCGCCTACGCGGCATTCGCGGACGGTTTTCAGACCGGTTGCCACGTAGCCGACTTCACCCGCCGAAAGCGAATCGACCGGCTTCATGGTCGGGCTGAAAATGCCGATCTCGACCGGCTCGATATCGGTCCGTGACGCCATCAGGCGCAGCATGTCATGTTTGTCGATCACGCCATCCATGACGCGCACGTAGGCGATCACGCCCTTGTACGAGTCATAATGGCTGTCAAAAATGAGGGCGCGCGCCGGGGCCGCCAGGTCGCCGGTGGGCGGTGGGATGCGGCGCACGATGGTTTCGAGCAGTTGGTCGACATTACGGCCCGTCTTGGCGCTGACCTGGAGCACGTCGGCTGCGTCCAGGCCGATCAGTTCTTCGATGTCCTGCGCGATCTCGTCGGGCCGGGCGGCGGGCAGATCGGTTTTGTTGACGACGGCGATCAGGTCCAGGTCCAGTTCGAGCGCCATATACAGGTTGGCGAGCGTTTGCGCTTCGATGCCCTGCGTGCTGTCGACGACCAGGATCGCGCCTTCGCAGGCTTGCAGGGCGCGGCTGACTTCGTAGGAAAAATCGACGTGGCCGGGTGTGTCGATCAGGTTCATCTCATAAGTGATGCCATCTGCGGCGGTGTAGTTCATGCGCACGGCGGACGCTTTGATCGTGACGCCGCGCTCGCGTTCCAGTTCCATGTCGTCGAGAACCTGTGCCTGCATATCCCGGTCGCTGATGGTGCCGGTCAGTTGCAGCAGGCGGTCGGCCAGCGTGCTTTTGCCGTGATCGATGTGCGCGATGATCGAGAAATTGCGAATGTTGGATTCTTCCATTGTATTCCGTTAATCAACCGGTATCGAAAGGGTTGGTGAGTCGTGCCTGGTATGCTATACGCCTAGTATAGCCCAACTGGGGCCACTTGAACACAGCGCCTGCTTGTTCAGAATCCGAACGTCGTCTCGACCACGCCCGGCAGCACGGCATAGATCGATTGGCCGATGGCGGTTTCAAAACCGCGCTGGATGTCGAACAGCGCCTGCCAGCGTCTGATCGTGTGCGCCTTGAAGCCGTAACGCAGCGCCACGTCGACCAGGCGTTTTTCCATCAGGCAGCAGCCGGATGGCAGCGCGATGGCGTCACACAACTGGATCAGCCGGTCGTAGTCGTTCATGGGCAGGGACGCGATCAAGTCCTGGATGAACGCCAGTTCTTCGTCCGTGCAGTCCCAGGTGCCTTCCACACATTCGACGTCCTGGATGACAAAGGAGTGCGTCAGGCAGACGCGCGCGGCGTCTCGAAAACCTTTGGTGTGCAGGAAACGATACCCGTCGAGGGTGTGGCGCATGTCGGTGACGCCGAAACGGCGGCCAATGTCGTGCAGGCAGCCCAGGATGTAGGCGCGCTCCGGGTCGAGGGCCGGGTGGTGGCGGGCGATGGCGCTCGCGGCTTCGGCTGCGTGCAGCGAATGCGGCACCCAGGGGCCGGGATTCAAGCGCTCGGCTTCGTGGAGATAGGCGTAGGTCTGTTCGAGCGTCGGAATGGTCATGGCGGGGTCCATTGTGCGTGTTATGCCGTTGAGTCTTGCAGGGCATGGGTCGAACCACTATACTCTTGCCTTGCACGACCATGCGGATCGCGCAGGTGTGGCGCGTCCCGGGACCATGTTATCAGTGAATGTCAAAAAAGGGTAGAACAGCGTGGGATCTTTACGACAGGGCTTAAAACGCACGCGCCAGTCGTTTTTCGGGCGCATCGCCCAGGCATTTGGCGCGACAGAAATCGACGACGACACGTGGGACGATGTCGAGGCGCTGCTGGTGCAGGCCGATGTGGGCGTCCCGACCACGATGAAACTGATCGACACCATGCGCGACCGGGTGCGGCGCGAAGGCATCACGCGCCAGGATCAATTGATTGGCGCGCTCAAAGAGGAACTGCGCGGCCTGCTGACGGAGCCGACTCCGCTGAACCTGAGCGGGCGCGAGCTGTCGGTGGTGCTGGTGGCCGGTGTGAACGGCTCCGGCAAGACGACGTCGATCGGCAAAATGGCGTACCGGATGCGGCTCAACAATCGTAAGGTGATCCTGGCAGCGGGCGATACCTTTCGCGCGGCGGCGATTGACCAGCTCAAGCTGTGGGGCGAACGGGCCGGGGTGCCGGTCATCGCCGGGCTGCCGAACAGCGATCCGGCAGCGGTGGTCTTCGACGCGATCAGCGCGGCCCGCGCGCGCAAAGCCGAGGTGTTGATCGTGGATACGGCGGGCCGGCTGCACAGCAATTTCAACCTGATGGCCGAGCTGGCCAAAGTGCGCGATGTGCTGCGCAAGGTGATCCCGGATGCGCCACACGAAACGCTGCTGGTGCTGGACGGCACCACCGGGCAGAATGCGTTGACCCAGGCCAGGAAGTTCCAGGAAGCGATTGACATCACGGGGGTGGTCGTGACCAAACTCGACAGCAGCGCCAAAGGCGGGATGCTGTTCGCCATCCAGCGGGAATTGGGGCTGCCGGTACATTACATCGGCATCGGTGAATCGATGTACGATCTCGTGTTTTTCAACCCCGCCGCATTTGTAGACAGCCTGTTTGAAGATGGAGACGAGGAGTAACGAACGTGGAAACTCTGATCAGCCGACTCAATGAAATGCGCGAAACAGTCGAACAGCTTATGGAGCGTCTTTGACATCGCTCGACAGGCTGACGAAGCGCAGACCCTCGAAGCCGCATCTGCCGAATTCGATTTTTGGGACGATCCGCAAGACGCCCAGCGCGTGATGCGCCGTCTCTCCCGTTTGAAGAGCAGCGTTGCCACGTGGCAGGGCACGCTGTCGCGCCTTGAAGACGCCGTCGAACTGGCCGAACTCGACGATGACGAGATCGCCGCCGACCTGGAACACGAAGCCGACGCGCTGGAACAGACCGTCGAGCGGCTGACGTTCCGCGCCAAACTCAGCGGCAAATATGACGAGGAAGACGCATACCTGGCGATCCATGCCGGGGCCGGCGGCACCGATGCCCAGGACTGGGCGCAAATGCTGCTGCGCATGTATTTGCGCTGGGCAGAACGGCGCGGGTTCAAGATCGAGATCGTGTCTGAAATGCCGGGCGACGAGGCCGGAGTCAAAAGCGCGACGGTGGCGATCCAGGGCGATTATGTCTACGGCTATCTGAAGTCAGAACGCGGCGTGCACCGGCTGGTGCGGCTCAGTCCGTTCGACTCGAATCACCGGCGGCATACGTCGTTCTGCCTGGTGGAAGTCTGGCCCGACGTGCAAGAAGACGTCGATATTGTGATCGATGAAAAAGACTTGCAGATCGATACGTTCCGCAGCAGCGGGGCAGGCGGCCAGAACGTCCAGAAAAACGAAACCGCGATCCGGATCACGCACCTGCCGACCGGGCTGGTGGTAAGCTGCCAGAACGAGCGCAGCCAGGCGCAAAACAAAGAACGCGCGATGCAGGTGCTGAAGCTGCGCCTGCTCGACCTGGAGCGCCAGAAACAGGACGAGGAGTTCGCGGAATTGAAGGGCGAACACATCAGCGCCGGGTGGGGTAACGCGATCCGGTCTTACGTGCTGCACCCGTACCAGTTGGTGAAGGATACACGCACCGGGCACGAAACGGGCAATACGCAGGCCGTGCTCGACGGCGATCTGGACGCCTTCATGGAAGCGTACCTCGCGGAGAAGGTCGGGGCGGGCGATTAAGGCGCGTTGTTTTCGAGCGCACTGCCTCGCGCACGGCCCCTGTATCCACTGGACTCGTATCCCGCAGAACGCATACGACGAACGTCCCGGCTGTCTGGCCGGGATGTTTTTTCATCCGGCGTGAGTGGGTTCGCGTCAGTACGAGGCCGAATAGTAACCTGTCACAACCACAGACACGGGAACGGGCGACTGGCCAGCCGCCCGACCGGGCAGATCGAAGCGGAATGTATAGGACTCGCCGCTGGCGATGACCAGATAGTCTTGATCGTCATGGGCTAACCGGGCTGCGCTGGCAGGTCCGGCATCGGCATAGACCGGTACGCCGTCGATGATGAGATACAACACGTCAACGAACGTGATCTCGTCCTTTTCTTCGGCAATCTTCAGGGTGATTGCACCCTCAACCGGGCTTATGAGTCCCAGGTACGTTACCTCAGTCTGTTCGTTGTTTTTTCCGTTGAGGTTGCGGAGAATCTCGGTTCTTCGCTCAAAGGCGTGGCCATCAAAAACGTACAACCAGGGACACGCCCACCCGTTGTCGTCGGTCAGCGTCACGGTTAGCGTGGTGGTCTTGCCCGGCTCGATCACGACATCCCGGTAGCCGGTCGATGCACCGCCGCCCGTAATGCCCCCATACAGGATCATATCTTCGGACACGCCTGCCTCTTCCCTGCTGAGCGGCGCGGCGACGAAGGCAGCGGCAACCGCATAGTCGCCCGGTTCGAACTCCCCCGTGTAATAACCTGCGGGCGCATCGTGCAGGTAGTCCAACACCCATTGAAGGTCCGGTCGAATGTCAGTTACCGGCACATCGCCCTGGTCAGTGGTGACCAGCAGGGCGCTGAATATCTCGGCGGGGTTGATCTCGTCCTGCCGGGCCTTGGGGACAACCAGTACAATATGCTGGATATTCACGGCCTGCCGGGTATATCCGAACGTTTCGCGGTACCAGGTGCCGGTGTAGTCTATGGTGACTTTCAGCGTACCCGTTTGGGCAGGTGCCAGGACGGGCAGGACGGGCAAGATACAGGCAAGCGTCAGGCCGGCAGCGATGGCGACTATCACCAACACAACCATTCGTCGTGCAAGCAGCGAGAACATCACCATCTCCTTTTCCACCACGATTATGTGAATTGTGGGCCAGCGCGGAAATTCTGTCAATGTGTGCCATTTGTCACAGGGTTTATTCCAAATCTGGGGCGATTTTCTGACCTGGGCAACGGTTTTTCGCTTTTCGTAGGGGCGGCGCTTCGAACCGCGGGTCGCCTCAGCCCAGGTTTTTGCAGGGCGCGGCAAGCAGCGCCCCTACCAAAACACATCTGGCCCCGAATCTGGAATGCGCCATTTGTCACAGGCGTGTTTTCCGCGATTCATTGTATACTTGGGTTTCGGGTATTTTGTGACAACACTAGGAGTCTGACACTATGAGTGCTCAACAACCAACCTGGGACGAACGGGTAGCGGCGCTGCGGCGAAAATACGGTGAATTGCAGCAGTCGATAGCGATGGAAGACGTCACGCGGAATCTGGGCAGCGTGGCGACGGATATCGCCGGGCTGCCGGGTGATATCGCCGGACTGCGCGAGCGGGGCTACGCGTTCGCCGGGTACCTGGAACGCAAAACCGACGTGCTGAAAGAACAGTGGGACGCCGTCCAACAACAGGTGCGCAGCGCGGTGAACCAGGAGATCGCACGCGTGCAGGGGCAGTTTAGCGCGATTGGCGCGCTGTGGGCCACGTTGGACGCACAGTGGGGCGACAAGGGCAAGGAGCAGGTCTACGGCCAGATTGACCGCGCGATCTCTGACGTGGAAAACGCGGTGAAAGCTGCCCGCAGCCGGATCGAAGGCATGTACGGCGCGGTGCCGGGTAACGTGAGCCAGACTCAGACCCAGATACGCCAGATCGAGCGTTACCTCCAGCAAGCCGACGAGGCGACCGTGTCGTGGAAGCCGACCGAGGCGATCTTCATGGTGCACGAAGCGGAGTGGGCCCAGACCGGCAAAGGCAAACAAGACCCCGACGGGTTGCTGTATCTTACCGACCAGCGCCTGATCTTCGAGCAAAAAGAGAAAGTCGGCGGGCGGTTTGGCATGGGCGGCGAAAAGGTGCAGCAGGTGCTGTTTGAGGTACCGGTCGGCGCAATTACCGAGGTCAAGGCGGAGGATAAGGGTTTGTTCGGCGGGAAAGACCTGATCCACCTGAAGATGGGGTCGGGCGATTATGCCGAAACAACGTTCGAAGTGAAAAGCGGGGGCATCGATTCAAAATGGTACGCGGGGCAGTTGAACCGCGTGATCACCGGGGAGATCGAAAAAGAACGCGCGATCCCGGTGGATGCTGCCGCCGCCGAGGCGGTGAGCAGCGCGCCGACGGCGTGCCCGACCTGCGGCGCGACGCTGCCATCTGTTACGCGCGGCATGACCGAGCTGGCGTGCGAGTACTGCGGGACGGTGGTCCGGCTGTAATCCGGTGCGCGGCGTCACGGGGCACCCGTGACGCCATTTTCGCTCGTGCGGCGGGTATCAGGCAATTTGTGGAAAAATATTGGACTTTTTGACAAAGTCTGGTATACTATGATTTTGGCAAAGTGACGGCAATTCCCTGTGTGGCGATTGTGTCTGGTCGTGGGGGGATGGCACAGGGCACGCTGGGAATTGAAACGTTGAACATATCACGCTGGAAAGTAACCCCAGGCCGGGTGTGTCGGATTTTGGCGGTGGAGCGAGACTTGTCCCAGCTTGAAAGCGGGAGAACAAATCAAAGCGCTGGAACACGTGTTTCATGCGCCATTTTTGCTTGTAAGCAGGTAGAACACGACTTGGCCTTGAGCCGGAAATCACCACTCCACTATAGGACTGTATCACGCACGTAGTATGGACTCCAGTTGGATAGCGTTTACCCAAGCGCAGAGGAGGGCACGCCTTGGAGGCGAAAGACTTTAGCGCACTGCGTATTAGCTTGGCATCTCCCGAACAGATCCGCTCCTGGTCGTATGGCGAGGTGACCAAGCCAGAGACGATCAACTATCGTCGGCTGCGCCCGGAAAAAGACGGGCTATTTTGTGAGGCGATTTTTGGCCCCACAAAAGATTACCAGTGTTATTGTGGCAAGTACAAGAACGTCCGCTATCGCGGCATCGTGTGCGATAAGTGCGGCGTTGAGGTCACGCGGTCATCCGTGCGCCGGGAACGCCTGGGGCACATCGAGTTGGCTGCGCCTGTGGCGCACGTCTGGTATACGCGGCGCGTGCCGAGTTATCTGGGCATCTTGCTGGATGTGAGTCGTCGCAACCTCGACCGCGTGCTGTATTTTGCGCAGTACGTGACCACGCACGTGGACGAAGAAGCCCGGCAGAAGGCGCTCAAGCGTCTTGAGGAAGACCTGGTCCGCCAGCAAGACCTGATCCGCTCTGAGTTTGAAGGCCAGCAAGAGAGCGTGCGTGTCGGGCGCGAAGAAGACCTGACCGGCCTCGAAGACAGGATCACCGAACTCAACCAGTATTTCAACGACGAGCAGGCGCGCCAGTCGGAGCAGGTGATGGCCGAGGCGCAGTCGCTGCAAGAACGCATCGAAGCGCAAATGGGCGGGCGGCTGAAGTCCGACCTGTTTTTCGACTCGGCAGGCGTATTGATCGCCGCCGAAGGGGATCGCGTCGAGAATGACCTGCTGCAAGCGGTGCAGGCCGCCGCGAAAGAGCGGCTGGACGAGATTCTGGACGAGATCGTCACGCGCCGCCAGAACGAGCTTGACTTGGTCGATGCGCGCGCCGACGAGCGCACGAACGAGGCCGCCGACGAGATTCAGGACATCCAGGCGCAGTCGGATCGCCGCTTGACACGCTTGCACGCACTGTACGGCGAGGCGCGCGACGAACTGCTGTCGTTGGAAGAACTGCAATTCCTGGGCGAGCCGCGCTACCGCGAGCTGAAGCAGAAGTACGGCCAGGTGTTTAAGGCCAACATGGGCGCTGAGGCGTTTCTCGAAATCCTCAAGCACATGAACCTCGAAAAACTGGCGACCGAGCTGTGGCACGAAGTCCGCTCGACGCGCAGCAAGCAGCGCCGTAAGAAGGCTACCAAGCGGCTGCGCGTGGTCGAAAGCCTGATGAAAAGCAATAACCGCCCGGAGTGGATGATCCTGACGGTGCTGCCCGTGATCCCGCCCGACCTGCGCCCGATGGTGCAGTTGGACGGCGGGCGGTTTGCGACCTCCGACCTGAACGATCTGTACCGCCGCGTGATCAACCGCAACAACCGGCTGAAGCGCCTGTTAGAACTCGGCGCGCCGGACGTGATCGTGCGCAACGAAAAACGTATGCTGCAAGAAGCGGTCGACAGCCTGATCGACAACAGCCAGCGCGGTAAAGCGCTCAGCCGCCGAGGCCGCCGCGAACTGAAATCGCTGAGCGACATGCTGAAGGGCAAGAAGGGCCGTTTCCGCCGCAACCTGCTGGGCAAGCGCGTGGATTATTCGGGCCGCAGCGTGATCGTGATCGGCCCCAAGCTGAAGCTGCACCAGTGTGGCCTGCCAAAGATCATGGCGCTGGAACTCTACCGGCCCTTTGTGATCAGCCGCCTGGTTCAATACAACTACGCCAGCAACGTCAAGGGCGCGAAACGCATCATCGAGCGCGAGCGGCCTGAGGTGTGGGAAGTGCTGGAAGAGGTGATCAAGGAGCGCCCGGTGCTGCTCAACCGCGCGCCGACGCTGCACCGCCTGGGTATTCAGGCGTTCGAGCCGCAGTTGGTCGAGGGCAAGGCGATCCAGATTCACCCGCTGGTATGCGCGGCCTTTAACGCCGACTTCGACGGCGACCAGATGGCCGTACACGTGCCGCTGAGCCAGAAGGCCGTGCGCGAGGCGCGCGAGCTGATGCTCAGCACGCGTAACCTGCTCAAACCCGCCGACGGATCGCCGGTGGTGGCCCCGTCGAAGGACATGGTGCTCGGCAACTACTACCTGACGATGGACCCGACGGCGGAGATCGTCTGCCACCGGGACCGCGCCGAGGAGTTCCGTCACTGGGCGGTCTTGCAAGAAGGGCGCTATCGTCTGGTGGCGGTCGACAACACGGCTGGCTCGCGCCAGATCGAATATCGCGAGCTGGATTATGTCAACGACGTGACCATCCTTAAGGATGAAAAGCTGGAAGATGGCCGGACGTACCGCGCCTTTGACCAGTTGGTCGACGGTCTGCTGGAAGGGCGTTACGATGTGGCCCTGCACAACGCTCAAGATTTCAACCAGGCTCTCAGTCGTCGCCCGGACCTGCCGCTCGTGCTGGCGAACCTGGGCGAGCGCCGGTTAGTCGTGGATACGGACGAGGTCGAGTACCTGTACGGGTTGGGCGTGGTGGACCTGCACACGCCGATCCTGCTGGGGAATTTTTACGACGATCCCGACCGTCCGCCGCAGCCGGAACGCGAGATCACAACGGTGGGGCGCGCGCTGTTCAACCGCATCCTGCCGGATGACATGCGCTTTGTGCAGGAGACGTTCTCGAAACGCAGCCTGCAACGGCTGGTCGCGCGGATCTACCAGCGGTACGGGCCGGATGAAACGACCGAAGTCGTGGACGCGATCAAGAACCTGGGCTTCCATTACGCGACGGTATCCGGCACGACGATTGCCGTATCTGACCTGACCGTGCCGGAAGAACGCGAACAGATTTTGCTGGACGCCGATAACACGGTTGAAACGGCCCAGCGCGACTTCCGTCGCGGCCTGCTGACCGACGAAGAACGGTACCAGATCACGATTGATAGCTGGAACAAGGCGAAATCCGACTTGAAGGACGTGATCAGCGATACGCTTGATCCGTTTGGGCCGATTGCGGTTATGGCGCTGTCCGGCTCGACCAAAGGCGGATTTGGCCCGATCACCCAGTTGGCCGGGATGCGCGGCCTGATGGCGGACCCGTCGGGGCGCATCATCGACCTGCCGATTCGCAGTCACTTCCGCATGGGGCTGACCGCGCTGGAATACTTCATCTCCACGCACGGCGCGCGTAAAGGTTTGGCCGATACCGCGCTGCGCACGGCTGATGCAGGGTACATGACGCGCCGCCTGGTTGACGTGGCGCAGGATATGATCATCAACCGCCTTGACTGCGGCACGAAGGGCGGCATCAGACTGTTGAATCCCGCGCATCCCAACAACCAGGATGCACGCGGCATCCCACTGCCGGAAGTAGACGTCGCCGGGCAGATGCTCTCTGAGCGGGTGATCGGGCGTGCCGCATCACGCGATACGTACCACCCGGAGACGGGCGAATTGATCGTGGCGCGTAACCAGATCATCGACGAGGATATCGCCGACGCGCTGGAGCGCGCGGTGGTCGAATCCGTGTACGTGCGCAGCCCGATGACGTGCTCGCTGGTACACGGCGTATGCGCGCTGT
>CAYMTN010000041.1:0-30668 GCA_964393335.1 uncultured Anaerolineaceae bacterium | reverse complement strand
CCCCACAAACGCGAGGATATCGGCCCGCAGCGAGTCCGGCTGTTCGCGCAGTCGGTCAAGCTGCCGGTGCAATATCCCGGCATCTGGCTAGGACGCGCGCGCAGCGGCGTCACGCTGCGGCTGGCGAAAGACACAGTCGGCAGCAAACGCGGTGGTATCGCCCCGTCTTTTAACCAGTGCGTGATCGACCCCGAACAGGGCAAAATCCGGCTGGTGCCGCCGACCGGCCTGTTAGGCACGTTTTTGGGGGGACAACAAGCCCGCGAGATCAATACCGGGGACGTGCGAAACGTCGAACTGCGCTTGACGATCAATCACGACTACGTTTCGGAAAAAGACAGCGGAGATATGGTCACCGAGGTAACGTATACCACCTACACGTGGGGTATTTACCTGACGCTGCCGGATGAATCACTGCTGCTGGCCCAAACCGACCACGCAACCAGCAGCGAGCTTTCACGCAAGCGGGCGATGGTAGGTAACAAGTTCGCCATTGACAGCAAAGCCGGGATCGAATACCTCCGGCAGCATCAAGCCGACCAGGAAGCATATGAAGCAGCCGAAACATTCGCCCGGACGGTAGCCATTGTCATTGCCAGCACCCTGGGCATTCATATGGTCAAAACCCAGGCGGAAGACGAAGATATCTAAACATCCCAGCGGATCAGAACCGGAGCCAATGATACCCATACGGAGCGAGGCTGAATGAATACGCCTCGCCTTCGATTTCCGGCCAACTTTCGCCGGTTAATATGTCGATCGGTTGGCGTCCGGCGAATTCCGCCAGTTCGAACGTGACCTCGTGTGCTTCGTTCGCCAGATTCACGACGACCAGAAAACGATCCTGTTCTTCGCCCTCTTCGTCGGCATAGACGCGCCAATAACCCAACATGGCGTCATCTTTCGGCAGCACAAACTCAAACGACCCGCGACCAAATGCCCGGTACTGCTTGCGCAAGATGAGCATCTGGCGGATGGCATACCACAACGAGTTCGGATCGGCCTGCTGCTGGGCTACGTTCACCTGCTGATAGCCAAAAACATCATCATCAATCGCCTGCTCATAAATCTCATCCGCCTCGGAGAAACCAGCATGTTTTGAGGAGTCCCACTGCATCGGCGTCCGCACGCCGTTTCGATCATCGCGCCAGATGTCGTCGCCCATGCCGATTTCATCGCCATAATAGATAATGGGCGATCCGGGCAGCGAAAACAACAGCGCATTCAACAGCTTGATGCGGGGTTTCTCGTTATCGAGCAGGGGCGCTAACCGGCGGCGAATGCCGAGATTCAGCCGCATGCGTGGGTCTGGGGCATATTGGTCCCACATGTAGAGGCGCTCTTCCCTGGTGACCATTTCCAGTGTCAGTTCGTCGTGGTTGCGCAAAAAGATACACCACTGCGCAAGCGGTGGGATTTCCGGCGTGCGGCGCATGATATCGACGATACTGCGGCGGCTGCGCTGTTTGAGCGCCATGAACAGACGCGGCATGATCGGGAAATGAAACGCCATGTGAAACTCGTCGTCGTCCCCAAAATAGGCGCGCACGTCTTCGGGCCATTGGTTCGCTTCGGCCAGCAAGATTCGCCCCGGCCACCGGGCGTTGAGATGCGCCCGCATCCGTTTGATATAGTCGTGTGTTTCCGGCAGGTTTTCACAGTTCGTATTCTCGCGCTCAAACAGGTACGGCGCGGCATCAACCCGAAACCCATCGATGCCCAATTCCATCCAGTAATCGATGATGTCAAGCATCTCTTGCTGAACAGCCGGATTATCGTAATTCAGATCGGGCTGTTGACTGTAAAACCGGTGCCAGTAGTATTCCCCCGTCTTTTCATCAAGGGTCCAGTTTGAGTCTTCGGTATCCAGAAAGATCACGCGTGCATCCCCGTATTTCTGGTCGGTATCGCTCCACACGTACCAGTCACGCAAAGCAGATTCTTTTGACGAGCGAGACTCAATGAACCAGGGGTGCTGATCAGACGTGTGATTCACGACAATATCAACAATCAAACGCATGCCGCGTGTATGCACGCCGTTTACCAGCGCCTTAAAATCCTCCAGCGTGCCAAAATGCTCATGAATGTCGCGGTAACCGGCCACATCATAGCCGTCGTCAACCAGCGGTGATGGATAAATCGGCAGCAGCCAGACACAATCCACGCCAAGCGCTTGCAGATAATCCAGTTTGCTCAGCACACCTTTGAGATCGCCGTGTCCATCACCACTGCCATCTTTAAAAGCGCGAACGTACAGTTCATAAAAAACCGCGTCTTTATACCATGTGAGGCCCGAAAAATCTGCCATGCGTTCCTTCCACCCGAAAAGTTGCAGCGCGCCATTTGCCGCCAGCCAATGCCGGGACACTCAGGCAAAATTAACCCGGATAACCAATTTTCCCAGGCGCAGTTCGTCACCATCCCGCAGAATACGAGCCTGATACGCGATCAATTTCTGCCCGTTGATGTACGAAAAATTGGCACTGCCCAGGTCCATCAGCTTGAGCGTGTCATCCTCGATCAACAGGACTGCATGCCGGCGCGAAACGCCCAATTCCAGCGCGTCAAACGGCTCCAAATCGACTTCGGGAGTCTCATCGGTGTCGGTGTCATACCGGCCCAACACCAGTTGGCTGTCCAGAGTCACGACCAACGGCTTGTCGTAGCCGCGTACATGAAACAGCAACTTGCGCTCCATGCCCAGACTGGCGGTTCCCCACCGTGGGAACCTGGAAATGGCCGTCTCGTCGTCCAGCAAGCGCGTCATTCCGTCTGGTGCAATCTGGACATCAGCGTCCACCGGGAGGCCACAATAGACGCACAAAACCTGATTTTCTGGGTTTTCACGATTACAATGGATACACTGGGTCATAAGCACACCTGATCTTTCACGCCTGCCAGATGGCAGGTATTCAAAGTATACCTGAACAAAAAACCCTGACAACAGAGAAATGTCTACCAGATAACATATCAATCATCATGTACACAAAAGTCATCCGCAAACACGACAAAAACAGCGAGAAGACGGTATGAGGCGCGGATTGTTGGGGCCAAGCGGCAGACGGTTGACCGTTGCCGAACGATATTACGAGCGCAGTCTGGACCACTACGAGAAGGGCCGGTTTGATCAGGCGCTGGAAGATATGGATGCGGCCATTGAAGACGATCCTAAAAACGCCGAGTTCTACGTTGCACGCGGCCTGATGCTCTTTCAACGCGGATGGGAAGACGACGCCGAAGATGATTTCACGCAGGGGCTAAAGCTGGACCCGACCCAATGGCTGGCCCATTACGTGCGCGGCATGCGGGCGTTCAAGGCACACGACTATCCGCAGGCGATCAATCACTTCTCGCGCGCGCAGCGGGTCGCCCCGGAACGCGCCGAAATCTATTTCCACCGGGCGGTCGTCTTTCACGAGATAGGCAATGCCGAAGAAGCTATCCGCGATATGGAATTCGCGCAAAGCCTGCTAGAATCGAAAGACAAGCGCCGCGAACAGGCTGAGCAGTGGCTCACCATTTTCAGAAAAGCATTGTCTTCTTCAGCGCCCCCATGACACCCGCCCGGCGGGCGTTTGTGGCACTCAAATGCGTGCGTTAGCATCCTGTTCACGCGCCGGTTGGATCGGCAGATTGAACAAACAGAAAGTAGGTAAATCACGTCATGAAAGCGATCATCCTGTGTGCTGGAAAAGGCACTCGACTATTCCCCGTCACGTTGACGATGCCCAAGCCCCTGGTTCCGGTAGCCAACAAAGCCCTGGTCAAATATGCCATTGAAACGCTGACCGGCATGGGCGCAACGGAAATCGGGCTTGTCGTCAACAGCCTGGATTCGCCTATTCGCGAAAAATTGGGCGACGGTCTCGATACGGTAGGAGTGCCGCTCACGTACATCGCCCAGGAAGACCCGCAGGGCCTCGCCCACGCCGTCAAACTGAGCCAGTCGTTCATCGGCGACGAACCGTTTATCATGTACCTGGGCGACAATATTTTCCAGGACCGGATGATGGGGTTGTATCACAAATTCGAAGAGACAGGGGCCAGTGCCGCCATTGCACTGACCGAGGTTCCTAATCCCAGCGCGTTTGGAATTGCCGAACTGGAAGGCAACCGGATCAAACGTCTGATTGAAAAACCCAAAGACCCGCCCTCAAACCTGGCAATTGCGGGTGTGTACGTCTTCCAGCCGACGATGTTTGATGCCATCGAGCATATCGAACCATCGTGGCGCAACGAGCTTGAGATCACCGACGCCATTCAATACCTGCTAGATCATGACGGAAGCGTGGTACCCTATGTCGTCGATGGCTGGTGGATTGATGCGGGAAAAGCCGACTCGATTGTGCTGGCGAATCAACTCGTGCTCGAAGAACTGCCCTATACACCTGCCCTCAACGAAGATTCCCGCATTCAGGGCACGTCGCGCGTGTCACATCGTGTCGTTCTGGGCCAGAACACCCGGATTATCGACAGCGTCATTCGTGGCCCGGTGATCATCGGCAACGACGTGACCATCCGCGATTCCTACATCGGCCCCTATACCTCGATTGGCAACAATGTCGTGATCGAGGGCAGCGAGATCGAACACAGCATCGTGATGAATGCATGTAACATCTGCGATATCGGGGGACGCATTGATGCCAGCCTGATCGCGGACAACGTGACCGTGACACGTGCCAACGCCAAACCCGCCACGCACCGCCTGGTGCTGGCCGAAAACAGCGTCGTGCAGCTCTATTGAGTGTTTTGTTACCCTGGTGGAATTACTCAAACGGGCCTGCTCTGGCTGGCAGACCCGTCTGGTTTTGTTTACACGTCGAGCGTGGCTTTTTTCGCATGGGTGGTGATAAAGCGCTTCCGGGGTGGCACACTGCTGCCCATCAGCATATCGAACACGCGGTCGGCTTCGGCGGCGTCTTCTATGGTAACCTGCAACAACGTGCGGTTGGCGGGATCCATCGTCGTCTCCCACAATTGATCGGGGTTCATCTCACCCAACCCCTTGTAGCGCTGCAATGATGCACGATCCGGGTTTTTCAGTCGCTTGATGATCTGCTCGCGCTGGTCTTCCGTGTAGGCGTAACTGCGCTCTTTGCCGGCTGCGATCAGGTACAGCGGCGGCTGGGCAATGAACAGGTGCCCATTTGTGATGAGCGGGACCATGTAGCGGAAGAAAAACGTCAGCAGCAGCGTGCGAATGTGCGCTCCGTCCACGTCGGCATCCGTCATGATGATCACACGCCCATAGCGCAGCCCATCCAGGTTAAAGTCATCCCCGATGCCCACCCCCAGGGCCGAGATCAGGGCTTTGACTTCGTTGTTATCGAGGATTTTGTTCAGGCGCGCGCGCTCGGTGTTCAAAATCTTGCCGCGCAGCGGCAGAATCGCCTGGAAGTGGCGGTCGCGGCCCTGTTTGGCCGAACCACCAGCCGAGTCACCCTCCACGATGTACAGCTCGGAGTGAGCGGGGTCCTGATTCGAGCAATCGGCCAGCTTGCCGGGCAACGTGGTATTTTCTAGCAGATTCGCGCCACGACGCACCAGATCACGTGCCTTCTTGGCCGCATCGCGCGCGCGCATCGAGGTCATGCACTGCTCGACGATTCGTTTGGCATCCCGCGCGTTGACCTCTAGAAACTCCGCGAAAGCATCGGAAGTAGCCTGCGAGACGACGGCCTGCACTTCCGGGTTCATGAGCTTGACCTTCGTCTGGCTCTCAAACTGCGGGTCCGGGTGTTTGATGCTGACAATCGCCGTCAGGCCCTCAAGCGTATCATTGCTGGAGAAGTTCAGGTCTTTTTCCTTCAACATGCCGGCCTTGCGCGCGTACAGGTTGATCGTGCGTGTGATGGCGGCCCGCAGCCCGGCCTGGTGGCTGCCGCCGTCCGGCGTGTGGATCGTATTGGCGAAATACAGCTCAGTCGTAGTGGACGAGTCGGTATATTGGAAGGCCACTTCAACCCCAATGGCGAAAGACTCGCGGCCATTCTCCTCAAACTCGACATCCATCTCGCGTTCGACATACACCGGCTCATGCAGCGCCGTACGGTTCCGGTTAAGATAACGCACAAACGAGCGCAACCCGCCTTCAAAATAGAACGTCATTTCGTGCGGCAGCGGCTTTTCGCGCTCATCCCGCAGCGTGATCATCACGCCGCGCGTCACAAACGCCATTTCGCGAAAACGCTGCGCCAGCGTGTTGAAGCTAAACTCAATACGCTCCATGATCGTGAAGTCGGGCAGAAAGGTGTGTCGTGTTCCCGTCGACTCGCCAGGTTCCATCTCGCGCACGATTTCGACGGCAGTCTGCGGAATACCCCGGCGGTACTCCTGGCGATAGACCATGCCATCACGCCATACTTCGGAAACCAGCCGCTCCGACAACGCGTTGACCGCCGACACACCGACGCCGTGCAGACCGCCCGACACCTTGTAGGCTAAAGAGTCAAACTTCCCACCGGCATGTAGCGTGGTCATAACCAGTTGCAGCGATGAGATACCTGTCTGCTTGTGAATGCCAACCGGGATACCACCCCCATTATCGGCCACCGACACCGACCCGTCGTCATTCAACACGATCTCGATACGGTCGCAGCGTCCCGCCAGCGCCTCGTCAATGGCGTTGTCGACCACTTCATAAATCATGTGATGCAAGGCCCGGCTGTCGGTTCCGCCGACATACATGCCGGGGCGCATCCGGACGGCTTCCAACCCCTCTAGTACGCGAATATTTTCTTCAGTTTGCCTGGATATCTGGTCCGCCACGGAACCCTCCTACCATACTGCCACCCCATTGTCACCCGTTCAAATGTGTGGAATACAAACACAAAAAGCCCAAGACCTATCCGGGTTTCGATGGCCGTTTTGTTGATGCATGTTGGCTACTCTGTTCACGATTCGTTGAGGCCAAACTGGCCGTTCACACGACCGTCAACCGATCTAGTGCGGCGGCGTTGAGAACGAATGTTCGTCTTTTCTCTGATTATAAACGCACTTCCAGATTACGGCCAGTTTTCCCTTGAAATTATACCTCGAAGCCCCTGTTCAGGCAACGCGCCGCTGACTGCGCACGCCACACCCCGGCATCTTGCCGAAGCGCCGTTCGCTGGTACAATCGGAACCATGAACGAGAACCCAATCATTGCACTGTTAACAGATTTTGGGCTGTCGGATGCGTATGTCGGGACGATGAAGGGCGTGATGCACGGCATCTGCCCGGCGGCGCGTCACGTGGACATCACACATGCCATCCAACCGCAAAACGTCCGGCAGGCGGCATACGTGCTGCTGACGGCTTTTCGCCATTTTCCACCGGGCACCGTTTTTCTGGTCGTGGTCGATCCCGGTGTGGGAACGGCCCGCGAACCTATCGCCGTCCAGACGGATCGCGGCACGTTTGTCGCGCCGGATAACGGCGTGCTAAGTTTCGTGCTGCCACATGTCCAGGTACAACAAACAGCTGTTCTGCAAAATCCAAGCTACCAACTGCCCACCGTCAGCCAGACCTTTCACGGACGTGATATCTTCAGCCCGGCAGCCGCTCACCTGGCAAATGGCGTGCCGGTTGAGGCGCTCGGTCCGGCTCTGCCGGGCCTCAAGCGGCTGCCGGACCCTCGCCTGGACATCGCGCCGGGATACATTCACGGCGAAGTGCTGCACATCGATCACTTCGGCAACGTCATCACCAGCATCGGTGAATTGACGTGGTCCGGCGCAGATACTCTGCGACTCAATCCGCAGTTTGGGCCAGATCGCCCGGCGTCCACGCTGGACGCCCCGGCCTGCCACGTCATCGCCGGGAATCACACGCTGGACGGAATCCGCGCGACCTATGGGGCGGTGTCGCCCGGCACGCTGGCGGCATTGGTCGGCAGTTCCGGCCAGCTCGAAGTTGGGTTGAACCAGGGCAGCGCGGCGATGGCGCTTGGCGTTTCGATTGGCGGCGCGGTGAGCGTCACCTGGGACACCTGACCCCACCGGGAGCAAACACCATGCGCGAACAATTCGTCATCGAAGGTAATCACAGGCTGGAAGGCGAAGTCACCGTCAGCGGCAACAAAAACGCGGCAACGAAAATGCTGCCAGCATGTCTGCTGACCGACGAACCCGTGATTCTGCGAAATGTGCCGGATATTGCCGACGTGCGCATCACGTTCGACTTGCTGCGCAGCCTGGGGGCCGAGGTCGAGGTGTTGGACGGGCACCGCGTGCGCGTCCACGCCAAAGAGATCACCAATCATGTGCTGGACCGGGAACTCTGCCAGCGCACGCGGGCCTCGATCGTGTTCGCCGGGCCGATGCTGGCCCGTACCGGCAGCCTGGAGTTATCGCCGCCGGGTGGTGACGTCATTGGGCGGCGGCGGCTGGATACACACGTCATGGCGCTGCAAAAACTCGGCGCGAATATCACGTTCAACAGCAGTTTTTCCATGAACGCGGACGGGCTGCACGGCGCGGATATCCTGCTGGATGAAGCGAGTGTTACCGCCACCGAGAATACGATCATGGCGGCCACACTCGCCACAGACACCACCGTGATTCGTAATGCCGCCTCGGAACCACACATCCAAAACCTGTGCCACATGCTCAACAGCATGGGCGCACAGATCGGCGGCATTGGCACGAACCAGTTGACGATTCAGGGTGTGGAGCGGCTGCACGGCACCGAATATCGAGTCGAGGCGGATTACATGGAGGTGATCAGTTTTGTCGGCGCGGCAGTCGTGACCGGCGGCGAGATTCGCATCCGGCAGGCCGACCCGCAGCACCTCGAAATGGCGTCGCTGGTTTTTCGTAAGCTAGGCGTCACGTGGCAGGTGGACGGGGATGATATCATCGTGCCGCGCGGACAGTCGCTGTTAATCGAGCGTGATCTGGGAAACCAAATCCCCGAAATCAAGGCGCAGCCCTGGCCCGCCTTCCCTTCGGACCTGATGAGTATCGCGCTGACCGTCGCTACCCAATCGGCGGGTACGGTGTTGTTTCACGAATGGATGTACAACAGCCGGTTTTTCTTCACCGATAAACTGATCAACATGGGTGCGCGCATTTTTCTGTGCGATCCGCACCGCGCGGTAGTGCACGGCCCGACCGTGCTGCGGGCTGCGCCCAATATCACCAGCCCGGATATCCGCGCCGGCATGGCGCTGCTGCTCGCGGCGCTGTGCGCGCGCGGTACCACGACGATCCGCAATATCGGCCAGATCGACCGGGGCTATGAGCGCGTCGAAGAAAAGCTGCGCAACCTTGGCGCGCATATCCACCGCGAACCGGTCCCGACCACCTGAAACAAAACGGGGTGACACGATTGCTGTCACCCCGTTGCACCTATATACGAACAGGTCACCCGTCGTTAGTTGTTTCACACACAAATTCGGCGTCGTTCATGCCCAGCAAATAGTCAAATGCGCTCAGCGCCGCCTTTTCGCCGTCGCCCAGGCCCATCAACACCTGGAATGCCAGTGCATTCGTAACATCCCCTGCCGCGAACAGCCCCGGCATGGTGGTCCGGTTGCGAGCATCCACCTTGATGAACCCGCATTCGTCCAGGTCAACTAACCCGACAGCCAGGTCAGAATTCGGCACCAACTGTTTTTCAACAAACACGACATCGGCGGGGATTTCCTGGTGGCGCCCTTCCATGCGGATCACGATGCTGCGGGCGTATTGATCGCCCTGTACCTCGACTACTCGCGCATCCCGTTTTACCACCACGTTTTCAGCCGCCAGCACGCGTTTGCCGACGTTACTATCCAGATCGCCTTCGCTTTCGGCTATCAGCGTAACCTGTGTCGCAATGCGCTGTAGTTCTGCCACCGCCCGCAGCGCCAGCATTTGCTCGCCCACCACCACAACATTACGATCAACCATCAAGGGCGCATACGTCATCGCGCTGTAGCACAGGCCGCGCATCTCGAATTCCTGCTCGCCGGGGACATGCAGCGGCTCACCAGCCGCGCCTGTGGTGAGAATCACGGTTTGAGTTTCGTATACCTTGCCATCCGACACCATAACCCTGAAACCGCCATCAATCGGTTCCAGGTGCGAAACAGCCGCCCGCACGCGCATAAAATCCAGGTATTCCAACTGGGTGCGGAACCGCTGAATGGTTTCATCGCCCACCGTAACCTGGTAATCCTCGATCCAGGGCAGTTTCAGTATGCGCCGGGTACGGCCCCCTAACCCTTTGGAGATAAATAACGCATCCATGCGCTTGCGCACAGCATACGCCGCCGCTGCCAACCCAGCCGGGCCACCACCGATAATAATCGTTTCGTGCATAATATTCTGTTACCTTCCTATGCCTCATCCCCATCTTCAGGGGCTTCGGGAATGAAACCTTCACGCATCAACAAATGTGTCATTTCGCGCGCGCAGCGGATCATTTCTGTCGCGCGCTCATGTTCTTCGTCATAGGTTGTCGCAACGCGTGCCACACCTTGTTCCTGGGCTTTCATCGCCACAGCGGCGGCCTCACGCGGGAACACGTCCCAGTCGTCCATCGTCGGCAGGAGGTGTTCCGGTGTCAAATCCGCCTCAGGAACAAGGCCCGCCAGCGTTTCGGACGCCGCAATCGCCATTTCATCGGTGATGGTCATGGCTCGCACGTCCAACGCACCTCGGAAAATGCCAGGGAAACCGAGCGAGTTGTTCACCTGATTCGGGAAATCCGACCGGCCCGTCGCCACGACGGCCGCCCCGGCTTCTTTGGCTTCCCATGGCCATATTTCGGGGATCGGATTCGCACCGGCGATCACGATGGCATCTTTGGCCATCTGTTTGATCCACTGCGGTTTGACCACGTCCGGTCCCGGCGTCGAAAACCCGATCATCACGTCCGCGCCGCGCAGCGCCGCCTCGACATCACCCTGCGATTCCTCATGATTTGTGATCTGGCACAGATGCCAGTGCTGCACGTATTCTGCCCGGCGCAGGTAGATATCGCGGCGGTGTTTGCCCAGGATGCCGTCAACATCGACCATAAGGCAGTTCGACGGGTCAACGCCATAGGCAAACAGCAGGCGCGAACACGCGATGTTCGCCGCACCCGCCCCCACAAACGTAATCCGCATATCTTGCAGCCGTTTTCCGACGATCTGCGCAGCATTGATCATTCCGGCCAGTACGACACTGGCCGTTCCCTGTTGATCGTCGTGCCAGATCGGAATCTCGGCCTGTTCGCGCAGCGTATCCAGAATACGGAAACATTTCGGCTGGGAAATATCTTCGAGGTTCACCCCGCCCAGGCCCGGTTGCAGCACCAATACCGTTTCGATGATCTTGTCCGGGTCCCTGGTATCCAGCATGATAGGGAACGCATCGACTCCACCGAGGTACTTGTAGAGCAGTGCCTTACCTTCCATCACCGGCAGTCCCGCCTTGGGGCCAATATCGCCCAAGCCCAAAACACGGGTGCCATCTGAGATTATGGCAACCGTGTTCCATTTGCTGGTGAGTTCATAGACCAGGCTGGGGTCCTGTTGGATGGCGCGGCAGGGTGCGGCAACACCCGGCGTATACCAGATCGCAAAATCTTGCAGATCGCGCACCGGGCAGCGCAGCGCTGTCTGCGTTTTTCCCTGATAAAATGCGTGGAGTCGCATGGCATCGGCGGCAGGCTTCTTGGCTTTTGCCAGCAGTTCCTCTTTCGTAATTTGTTTTTCAACCATATTTTTCTCCACAGTAAGTCAAATAGTTGTAAAGGATGTGGGCGATATCGTCTGCGCACCGACCCAAAACAAAAGAACCGCCCAGCGCGGCAATACGACGCACTCCATATACCCATTATAGGGGATATTCTCAGAATTGTGCGCAAACGGCGCAACCTTAGACGGTTATATTAATGACTCCCCATCTGAAACGACGGGACTCGTTATTCGCTGCCGTTGCTGCTCGGTGCCGGGGCCGGCTCGACCTGGTCATATTGCAGCAGCAGCGTCTGGTACCGTTCGCGGTACAACTCAGCGCGCGCACGTTCCAACTGCCATACACGGTCCAGGCTGCCCTTGACCGGTTCAAGCGCCGCCTGCAACGCTTCGACATTCTGGCGATATTGGGCCAGTTGTTTGTCATGGTTGCGCCATGCTTCGTCGTTGGTCAGCGTGAACTGCTTCCATCGTTTCTGATCATCCGCGATCCAATCATTCCATTCCTGGCGGAAGCGTTCTTCAGACAGGCGCTGCATTTCGGCGACTTCGTTGATGCGGCGGCCCAGACGTTCGGCAATGCGCTCGAAATCGTCCACGATCTTTTTCATCTGGCGATGCGTTTCGGCCCAGGACTCAAACCGCTCGATATAACGGCGCATGTCTTCGTCGTAGGTGCCGAAATTCTTAGTCAGTTCGGCAACCTGTTGGTCGCGCTGTTGCAGCAGGAGTGTCTGCTGGTCGATGAATTGCTGCATTTCCTCGCGGCGCTCGCGTTCGGCGTTCTGCCCCTCCAGGATGCGCTTTTCGTTGCGCAGGACCATGTTTTCAATGGCTTCGACGCGGGGCCGGGCCGCGTCAACCTGCTTCTGGATTTCAGGCAGCTCCGATTGAATGTCAGAGATTCGGCGCGAGTCTTGCCGGCGCTGCTCCTCCAAAAATGTGATGCGGCGCTCCGGTTCCTCGAACTTCTTGGTCAAGTCCTCCATGCGCTGTTGGACCGCTGCCAGCGCCGATGCCACCCGATCACGCTCCACACGCGCCGCCGGTAGTTCCTCGATTGCACGCTCGATTGCCTCAGTGCGATCCCCCATGTCCCGCACCATACGCGCGATGCTTTCGCGCGCGATATCGCCGCGTCGTTCGGCCTCACGTTCGGCCATCAGACGTTTGCTTTCGACCGCTTCGACCATCTGTTGGATTTCGGTGCGAAGTTGATCGCTGATCTCCTTCTCACGCCCTACTGGCAGAAACGCCGAGCGCATGCTGGACTGTTCGCCCTCCAGGCCATCCAAACGGCGTCGAAGCTGGGTGACCAGGTCGTTCTGCTGCTCAAGACGTTCCTCCAGCAGAGCGATAGTCCCCTTGTCACGGCGGCGTTCTTCGTCCAACCATTCGATCATACGAGCTGCTTGCTGTAAATCCATAGCGACACTCCTACCAACTAGCCGTGCGTCCCGTGACGCATTATAACACATCACCCTCAGCTCAACAGAGATTCTGTCACACGAAAAACGATCTCGATCTTGGTGGGGTCTGTCCCATCGGCTATACTCTGGCACATGGTCAAAATCGGAATCGACGCACGACTCACGTACTACCGTCCCGGCGGCATCGCGGAATACACGCGGCAACTGATCCGCGCATTAACCGCGCTGGACCATAACACCTGCTTTTGCATCATTCAGCACCACCGGGACACCAACACGCTGGCCCAGGGTCCCAATATCCGCCGCATCGATACCATCACACCCAGCCACCACCGCCTGGAGCGGTGGAGTCTATCGGCAGAACTGGCGCGGCATCGCCTGGACCTGCTGCACAGCCCCGACATGATCCCGCCACAGCATGGCGCGCGGCGGCAGGTCATCACCGTGCACGACGTTCACTTTCTGCACTATGACCAGTTCATGACGGCTGACAGCCGCCGCCACTACAACGAGCAAATAACCCGGGCGGTCCGTGTGGCCGATCACATCCTGGTTTCGTCGCACGCCACCCAGGATGACCTGACGAACCTGCTGCATGTTCCCCCCGAAAAGATGACAGTTCACATGCTGGGCGTGGATGACGTTTTTCAGCCGCTGCCGGATGATGTCGTCCGACAAATCCGTGTGCAGCTTGGGCTGCCGGAGTTGTATATTCTATTTGTGGGCACATTTGAGCCGCGCAAAAACATTCCCGGCTTGCTGGAAGCATACGCCCGGCTGCGCCACGATCTGCCGGATGTGCCGCCGCTGGTTTTGGCCGGGCGGCGCGGCTGGCTCTACGAGGACATTTTTCAATCCGTCGAGGCGCTCAAGCTGGCAGACGCCATCATCTGGCTGGAAAATGCGCCCTTCGCCGCGTTACCGGCCATCTACAACGGCGCAGTGGTTCTCGTGCTGCCGTCGTTTTATGAAGGGTTCGGGCTGACAGCGCTCGAAGCGATGGCGTGTGGTACGCCGACGATTGTCTCCAATCGCAGCTCACTGCCGGAAGTCGTCGGCGACGCAGGGCAGCTCGTCAACCCGGATGATCCTGACGACATCGCCCACACGATCAGGCGCGTGCTGTTGGACAGCGACCTGCACAGAGGCATGCGATCCGCCGGGCTGGCCCGTGCGGCGACGTTCACCTGGCAGCGCACCGCCGAAACAGCCCTGGCCGTGTATCGCGAGGCAGTAGTTTCTTGATCTGTGCTTCCTACCACTACACCGGATCATATCACGATGCAAATTCTCTTTTTGGCCGCCCAATTACCCGAACCGGCCCACGCGGGCGGCACACTGCGCACCAACGGGCTGATGCGGGCCGTACACGCTGCCGGGCACACCGTTCACCTGCTGGCATTTGGCGAGCCGGACCAGTTGAAGACCTACCGCGACGCGCTGGATGCCTTTTGCGCCAGTGTGACGATCGTGCCCCTGCCCCATCGCACCATTCTGCACCGGCTGCGCGATCTGCTGCTGACGGACAGACCCGACATGCAGGGCCGCTTTTATTCGCCGCTGTATGCCGCGCGGCTGGCCGACATCCTGACGCACCAATCATTTAACCTGGTCCAGATCGAAAGTCTGGAAATGGCGGCGTATCTGCCCGTCATTCAGCACCAACAGCCCGCTACCCCCATCATATACGACTCCTTCAACGCCGAGTTCGACTTGCAGCGCACGATCTATGATGCCGAAAAGCGCGACCTGCGGCGGCTGCCGGGGGCGGTTTATTCGTGGGTCCAATGGCAGCGGCTGGCACGTTTCGAACGGGGAGTCTGCAACTCGGTGGCCCACGTGATCGCCGTTTCCGGCACCGACGCCGACACGTTTCGGCGTCTCGCGCCTGACAGCCGGGTCAGCGTTGTTTCCAACGGAATCGACATCGATCGTTACGCGCGGCAGGATTCGACGCTGGACCTGGGACCGCACGCATTGGTCTTCACCGGATCAATGAGCTACCGGCCCAATGTCGACGCGGCGCTGTGGTTCGCGGACCACGTGCTGGACCGAATACGTGCCGAAGTGCCCGGCGCACGGTTTTTTGCGGTCGGCAGCAGCCCGCATTCCCGGCTCAACGCGCTGCGAGAACGCGATGATGTGCAGATCACGGGCTGGGTGCCCAACGTGAATCCGTTTTTGTACGCTGCCGCCGTGTACGTGGTTCCCATGCGGATGGGCAGCGGCACGCGCCTCAAACTCCTGCAGGCGATGGCTGCCGGGCAGGCAGTCGTATCGACCACCACCGGGGCGCAAGGTCTGCATGTCGATGACGGCGTGCAGCTCCGCCTGGCGGATGGTGAGGCGGCGTTTGCAGCGGCGGTGATCACGCTGCTGAACGACCCGGAACAGCGGGCCGCACTCGGCCAGGCAGGCGCGGATTACGTCCGGCGGTGTTATGATTGGTCGGTCATTGCGCCTGATCTGCTGCGCGTCTACGAGGAGCTAAACACAAGCGAGGACATACATGAGCAAAAAACAACCACTCCGGCCTGACATCGGCGAACGCGTCGATTTGAAGGAGTACGATCCTGATTTTTCCGGCGAGTACGAGCACAAACACGACGCCCACGAACAGGTCCAGACCAACCGCGAACGCCTCAGCGCTCTGCAAGAAGTGCTGTATGCCGAACACAAACACGCTCTGTTGATCATCCTGCAAGCGATGGATGCTGGCGGTAAGGATGGCACGATTCGCCATGTGATGCGCGGCATCAACCCGCAAGGAGTCCAGGTCACCAGTTTTAAGGTCCCCACCGCCGAAGAACTCGACCACGATTTTTTGTGGCGCATCCACAAACACACGCCGGGACGCGGCACGATCGGCATCTTCAACCGGTCACACTACGAGGACGTGCTGATCGTGCGGGTGAACGAGCTGGTACCCAAGCATGTATGGCAAGCCCGTTATGATCACATCAACGCGTTCGAGCAAATGTTGGCCGACAGCGGCGTGACGATTCTCAAGTTCTTCCTGCATATCTCGAAAGATGAGCAGAAACAACGGTTCGAGGACCGTCTGAACGAACCCGACAAGCACTGGAAATTTTCACGGGCCGATCTGGAAGTGCGCACCCAGTGGGATCACTACATGGCCGCCTACGAAGACGCGCTGACCTTCTGCCACACGGAATGGGCACCCTGGCACATCGTCCCGGCGAACAAAAAATGGTATCGTAACCTGGTTATCTCCAATACCATCGTCGAAACGCTGGAAGGGCTGGATATGCGCTATCCTGATCCGGAACCGGACCTTGACCAGATCGTGATCCCCGACTGACAGCTTAGTCCAGCGCGGGCGCGACTTCAAGGGGGGACTCGTTGCGATACGTCACCATGCCGGGTTTGCCGCCTTTGATTTTGCGCACGTATTTACGCCGCGTCACGTCCACCAACACGCGGGACTCAGCGCGTGCCCGGCTGTAATACGCCGCGATCTCGGCAGCGCGCCGGATCACGTTGTCCGGCACATCTGCCGCGCCGGATTTGATGATCACGTGTGCGCCAGGGACACCGCGCGCGTGCAGCCACAAATCGACCGGGCCGCCCTTGTCAAACGTCACCTGATCGTTCTGCCGGGCGTTGCGCCCCACCCAGATCACGTATCCAGAGTCAGTGGTCACTTTGAGCGGGCCGGACTTGCCGCCACCGGGTCGCACCGTTGGCGTACCACGCCAGTACCCGTTTTTTTGCAGTGCATCCTGCACCTCTCCAATTTCCGGCCAATTACTCGCCAGCTCAAGATCCATTTCCAACTGAAGCAAATAGTCCAGTTCCTGCTCGGCAGCACGGACCAACTGCGGCACGCCCGCGCGGGCACGCTTAGCCTTGTCGTATTTTTCAAAATAGCGCAGCGCATTTTCGAGCGGCGTCAGCGACGGATCAAGCTCGATCTCAAGCTCCGGTCCATCAACCTCATACGGCGTGCGCAGCATGGTTTGTCCTGGCGTCAGGCTGTACTGGTATGCCAGCAGCAGTTCGCCGCTGTGCCGCAAATGTTCGAGCGCGGCTTCATCTTGCAGCGACGAACGCAGCGAATCTAGCTTTTTCCGCACCTTCGTTTTGGCTTCGTCCAGCGCCGCCTGGACCGGTTTTTTCGCGGCGCTGTAGGCATCTTCACCGGTCAGCGGGCCGTAATAACGCTCGACCGCCTCGCTGGCACTGTCCAACGGTGTCCAGCCGTCCAGATGCATGAGCGGGTATACGGCAAACGCCGTCACCGCGCCGTCTTCGACCGCGATTCCGGGCTGCCAGCGACCTGCTTCAAACGCGCCGAACAAATCCAGGATCACGTCCAGCAGGGCGCGCGCGCTGGTGTCCGCCGCCCTGGTGTTGATCGCGCCCGTCGCACGGAACACGACCTCTTTGGCAAGCTGTGGGCTGAATCCTAACAATCGCTTCGTCAGAACCTGCCGCGTGCGTTCGCCCGGTTCGTTATCTAGTAAATCCCCCATCAGGGTAGGCGTTAGCGTCAGCGGATCACGTTTCAGCTTTTGCGGAGGCGGCGGAACATACGCGTGCCCCGGCAAACTGACGCGTACCCGGTTGTCCTGCGGCCCCACCCGGCGCACGCAGTCCACAATCGTGCCGTCGTCGCGCACGAGCAACAGGTTCGCGCGGCGCTCCATCGGCTCGACGACCAGCTCAAAAACGCCTTCCGGCCCGTCCAAATCGACAATGACCACGCGCTCCCAGGCTGGCTGGCGCACCGCGTCAATCCGCGCGCCCTCGGCATATCGCTGCAGCAGCAGCCCCAGCGGAGACGGCTTTTGCACGCCGCGCCGGAGCTTTTCCGCCGCCAGGTGCACCCGCGCAAACTGCTGGTGCGCGCTCGCCAACACGTAATGACGCTGGTGATTAGCGTACACTTCCAGGCCAAAACTATCTTCATCGATCTGCACGCTGTCTTGAATCCGCCCACCGGCCAATGTTTCGTTCAGTTCGTCCACCAGCGCCATGATCGTTACCGCGTCGAAATTCATGCTCAGATGTCCCTCGCCAATAGGCCAAAAGTCAATTAGTCAATTTACAGGGGCAATGCTACAATGCGGTCACACATCTTATCGAATGAGTAGCAGCGATGCGCATTGTCATCGGATCGACCAATCCGGTCAAGTGTAACGCAACCCGCGCCGTTCTGGAACCATTGTATCCGGGTGCGGAGTTTACCTGCCTGGAAGCCCCGTCCAGCGTCTCGGCGCAGCCCTGGGGCGACGCCGAAACGCGTACGGGGGCACTCAACCGTGCCCGCGCTGCCCTCGAACACACCGGAGCAGACTTAGCCGTTGGGTTAGAAGGTGGTGTGCAGGAATCCGAATTTGGGCTGCTCACAACGGCCTGGTGTGTACTGGTCGACCGTCACGGGCGGCTGGGCGTCGGCGGCAATTCGTGCGCGCTGCTGCCGGATGCCGTGGCTGCTATCGTGCGGCAAGGCAGCGAGTTAGGCGCAGCAATGGACCACTTCACGCAGGCGCACAACACCAAGCAGCGCAACGGCGCGATAGGTATTCTTACCAACAACCTGGAAACTCGCCAGAGTGCCTACGAAACTATCATCCGGCTGGCCCTGGCTCCATTTCAACATCCCGACTGGTATCCGATCTCTGACCGATCTGAAGCGCAAGCAGATCCACTCACGCGGGGGAATAATGATGATTATGCATAAACGATCCGTTATCCTGTTGGTCACGCTCCTGGCTGTTTTTACGCTGGCTCTGGCTGCATGCGGCGGCGATTCTGACACTGTCGCCAAGCGGCCAGTCGTCTACCTGAAAGTGAATGATACAGCCTACGAAGAAAACGTATATAGTTACTGCTGGCCGGATGCACCCGACAATCAGGCCTGCAACGTTGATGCCGTCGCACTGGCCCAGCCGCTGAAAAACGCCAGCATCACCAAGGGCGACACTGTCGAATTTGTGATCGACAGCGAGGTTGGGCCGCCTAGATCGTTTACCGCCACGCTGCTTGGGTTTGGCGATGTTCAAGACCTGGGTGCCAACAGCACAGGCGTCTATAACATCGAGCTCTTGGATAACCTGTATCGCGTGCGCGTCGATGCCCAATACGATGACGTGGAAGGCTTCGAGTCGTATGTCTCCTATATCTTCGGGATGCAAGTCGCCGGAGTCGTTTCGCCAACGCCCACACCCACCGCCACCAACACGCCCACCGCGACACCGACACCGACCGATACCCCCACCCCAACGGCGACATTCACCGCCACGCCAACCGATACGCCCACTGCCACACCGACGCCTACCGAAGTGCCGACTGAGACCCCGACACGTGAGCCAAGTGTCACGCCGGTCGAGGCCGGCGGGGGCGCAGGTGCTGAAGCGTCGGGCACGCCGCTCATCACGGTAACCGGCGATCTGGGCGAGGTCACGCTCACCGGAACCGTCCGCCTGTCCGATTCCGGCACGACGGTCACGGTCGCGGGCGCGCAGGTGCGTTATACTCACAACTCGATTGTGTACCCGGATCAGGACAGTTTCGGGATGACGACCACCGACGCCAACGGCCAATTTACGCTCGGACCGATCACGCTGCATGATACGGATCAGGTCACGCTCAACGCCGACGCGCCCGGTTACGGCACGCAGACCATTCAGCGCACGGGGATCGAGGTCTGGAACTCAAACGGCGTCTTCGAGTTTGTATTGGCACCGGTCCAGATCGTGCCGCCGACTGCAGGCCCGGCGACTATCGCACCGCCAACCGCTGCGCCGACCCTGACGCCGGTCCCCAGTGTGGTACCACCAACCGTAACGCCGTCCGGCCCGGCAACTCCCAGCACGGTGCCTAGCCTGGCGCTGATGATTGCCAACGTCAACCATGCACCCGCCGGGTACCAGTACTGCGAACGGGCGGCATCCGGCGAGCGTGTCTGCGTCGAACTGCCAACTGGCCAGGGCAACACCGAGCGGATTCAATTGATGCGCGGTGCGGCGGCTCAACTGAAGATCACCGGTCCGAGGCCCAATGAAATCCGGATCGAATACCTGAGCGATACGGGCGTGCCGACCGGTCAGCCGGAAACCCGGCCTGGCGACAATACGATCTTGTTTACGATCACGCCCGAACCCGGCTCGTATATCATGAGCGTGCGTGTCATGTGGGCCAACCAGGACGCAACGTACTACTTCCGCGTCAGCGTCTCAAACTAGCCCGGCAGTCTGCCGTAGCTACGTGCCGAGACGGGCTACCCCCGGTATGGAACCGGTCATCTACCTGCATTGGTGGATCACCGGTTCCATGCTAGAATGTGGGTGGGAGACATCAAACCATGACAAGCACCGCATCTGGCCGCACGAACCCGGTCCGCAAGCACCAGCGCGACGTACTGCTGCGTATCGTCGTTCCGGTTGCGCTGCCGTGTATGGCACTCGTGGTTCTGTGTGTCGTGCTGGCGGTGGCCGCCGCTACCGGATCGTTGGAGAGCAGGCAAATCACGGTGGTCATGGGGTTGCTGGCGACACTTTTTGTCCTGATTCCAATGACGATCTTGTGCCTGGTGCCCTATTTCCTGCTGGCGATGCTGGCTGTCCTGGCAGGTCAGGGTTACGCGCACGCGCAAACCCCGCTGCGCTTGATGCGCAACCTGACCGGGCAAATTGCGCTCAAAACGGACCAGCTTGCCCCCAAACTCGCCCGGCCCCTGCTCGCCCTGAACGTGCAGGTCACGCGCCGGGAACAGATGCTGCGCGAGTGGTTACAATCTGTTGAAAAGGAAACAAACCATGAGTGAAATCAGAGATACGGTCGAAGAACAGAGCAGAAAGCTCATCAAGAGCGCCGAAGAACAGATCGGCGACCTGCTCAAGACGTTTGAGGACCAGGATGCCCAGGTGTGGGCGTACCTGATCGGCGGTGTGGTTGCGCTGCTTGTGGGGCTGATTGCGGCTTATTATTACGCCCAATCGGTGCGCGAAACGCGCAAGAGCCGCCTCGAACGCATCAAAGATTCCCTTCGAGGAGGGATCAGTCTATGACGAGCGATCTCACATCAACGCCAGTAGCCAGTCACAAGATGAGAACCTATGTTGCCGGCGGGCTGGCAGGGCTGGTCGTCGGCTTGTTGGCGGCCTATTTCTATGCGCGCGTGTCCGATGAACACGGCGTAGAACCAGGACGCATCGGCACGATGGACGCGCTGAAGCTGGCCGTAGCGCTGCTGTCCATCATTCGCCAGATCACTGATATGGGTGCCAGCAACGGCAAAAAGTAACGCCGGTTATTTCCGTCAATTCTGGGGGCGTATCGATCCGGGTGGCCATGCCGGCGCACGGTATCGACGCGCCTTTTCCTCTGTGCGATGCCAACACATTTCCACATGAACACGTATGGCGGACTATGGGCCGCCATTCGCCCGGTGCAACGGTATGCCGCGCTGGGGCTGCGAGTCGTGGTAGTCTTCGCCGTACTGCGCGGGGTAGCCCCCGCCCCGCCGCGTGTCGAGTTGGGGCCGCTGCAAACCGTCGAGACACAGCATCCGGTCGTGTGTGTCCATACGCGGCTCACCGACGAGGTCGAAGAATGGAAAATTCAGCGCACGCTCAGTCTTGTGCGAGACATGGGAGCCGCGACGATTGTTGAATTCTTCCCCTGGCCCTATGTCGAAGGCGAACGCGGCAAGTATGATTGGGCCTTCTCCGACCGGATTATGCGTCACGCTCAAAACCAGGGATTGACCGTGATCGCACGGTTGGGCCTGGTACCGGACTGGGCGCGCCCGCCGGTGCACGAAAAGGTGACAAACCTGACCTACCTCACCGAGGATTATTACGAGTCATTTGCCGATTTCGTCGGTGCGTTCACCGCCCGGTACGAGGGCGTAGTTTCGGCTGTGATCATCTGGAACGAACCGAATCTCAGCATCGAGTGGGGCAACCGCCCGGTGGACCCTGAAGCGTACACTCGGCTGCTACGCGCTGCTTACCAGGCGGCCCACCTGGCCAACCCGGATATCATCGTGCTGGGCGGTGCGTTGGCCCCTACCACAGAACCGGAAGACAGCGGTGCAGGCATGAACGATCTGCGCTACCTGGAGCGCATGTACGAAGCGGGCGCTGGTACCGCCTTTGACGCGCTGGCCGTGCATACCTACGGCTTCACCAACGCGCCGCAGGATGCCCCCGCACCGGACGTGATCAACTTCCGGCGTGTCGAGTTGATCTATGCCATCATGGAGCGATATGGCGACGGTGACAAGCCAGTCACCATCACCGAAAGCGGCTGGAACGACGATCCGCGCTGGGCCAGAGCCGTTCGTCCCGGCCAGCGTATCGCCTACACCCTGGAAGCATTCGATATGACCGAGCAGTGGCCCTGGGCGGATCGGCTGTGCATCTGGATTTTCCGCCAGCCGCTCGACCTGCACAACCGCCGCGATGCGTACTACGCGCTGGTGTCGTCCGATTTCGTGATCAAGCCGATCTACCAGGCGATTCAGGCTTACGCACGCGGGTGGGAAAATCCGTACCTGCCATGAAACGCCGGGCGAACGAATATAACGCCGTTCTCGTCGTCGCTGCCGTCCTGGTCGGGATCATGCTGCTGGTTGGCTGGCGCTTGACGCGTCCCGGCGCGCGTTTTGGCCCGCAGGATGGCACCTGGCTGCGCTCGCAGATCAACAAAGACCTCTACGTCGGCGTTGATCCGAGCTACCCGCCGTTTGCCGAGTGGACGCCCGACGGCATCGTCGGACTGGAAGTTGACATCGCGCGTGAGATCGGGCGGCGTTTGGGCGTCGAGACTCAGATTCTGATCATGGGCTACGATGGCCTGTACGATGCGCTGTACACCGGCAACGTCGATATGGTGATCGCGGGTCTACGCGTCGATCCGGGCCAGCAGAACTGGGTCTACTACACCCGGCCCTATTTTGATGCCGGGCAGGTACTCGTCTCGCGTGCCACCCACCCCATTGACTCGATGCGCGATCTGGATGGCGGCACGGTGGCGGTTGAGCTGGCGTCGGCGGGGGACCTGGCCGCGCGGCGCTGGCAGCGGCGTCTGCACGCGCTGGACATGCAGCGGTTCCTGCTGCCGGATGAAGCTGCGCGCGCCGCTGCATCGGGGGACGTTGACGCCGCCCTGATCGATACCGTCAGCGCCCGTGCTTACCTTAAAACACATCCTGAGCTGGTAATGCCCAGTCACACAACCGTGCCGGATGAATACGTGGTTGCGATGCGCAAAGAGAATTTTCGCCTGACGAAAGAGGTCGAGCGTGTTTTGGCCGCGATGCAGACCGATGGCACGCTGGACGCCATCATCGCGCGTTGGTTGTAGCCGTTTCTCACACAAAAGGAGCATCAAATCATGCACATCAAAAATGCCGCCGGGGTATCGCCGCTCAACAGCGAGCACGGCGAGACGGTCTACGAATTGATCGGCGCGGCTGCCGGTGGCACGCGGTCATACAGCCTTGCCCAGATCGTGATCCCGCCCGGCAAAACCTCGCTCAAGCATTACCATCCGACCGCCGAAGAAAGTTACTACATCCTGTCCGGTTTGGCACGGATGGATATGGACGGCACAAGCACCACGCTTCACCCCGGTGACAGCATCGCCATTCTGCCCAACCGTATCCACCAGATCGCCAACGCGGGACCTGATGACCTGGTGCTGCTGGCGATCTGCGTACCGGCCTGGACGCCGGACAACAGCGTATACGTGGACTGACATACAAAAGCCGCCCCGGTGTCATGGAGCGGCTTAACCGTCTATTCGCCACGCGGCTTTAGTTCTGGCTGCTCCGGCCAAAACGCTTGAGCAAATCGTTGAGCTGGCGCAGCACGTTATTCTGATTCATGCCCGCCACGACACACAACAAATACGTGATCGCGTATTCGGCATCGGTGGCGGATTCGCGCAGCAGGTCTTCGTTGGCAATCGACGCGATCAAGAACATCAACAGACCCATCACACCACCCAACAGCGGGTTGAACAGGTACCAGCTAATGTGGATTGGATCGAAGTCACGCAGGCGCGTGGTGTGACGTTCCAGCGTCAAATACCCGGAGATCAGCGCGCCGGAAACGCCGAGCAGCATCGGGTAATACAGCGCCGAGACAATGCCCACCCCAACTGCATCGGTCACGCCCGTGAACAGCCCCTTAAGCAAGAACAACACAATCAGCGCAATGCCCCACCCGACCAGATAATTGAGCAGCAGGGGACGATAGCGCGAGATGTCGGCGTTCACTTTACGCTGGCGGTTCATATCAGCGCGAATTCGATACACAATCGCCCGCGCATCATCGTAATTTTCACGGGATGCCATCAACAGGCTGCTGGCGTGCAGCAGCTCATCCATGTACAGGTCAGACGAGGTACGATCACTCTGCACCCGCTGGACCAGTTCCTCTTGCAGCGCTTCGATCTGCTGGGACAATTTGCGGATGTGGTCGTCATCGACCAACAGCGCAAGCAGCGATTGGTCCGGCTCGGCGGTCGGCTCGAATAACTGCTCGGAAGCCTGTCGCGCGGGCACTGCCCCAAATGGATCGGGCAAACCGGAGGGGGCCGCAGGCGTGACTTCCTCAGCCGGAACGTCTGGGGCAAGCAGACCGCCTTCATCTTCCGGTCCGGCGTCACGTGTAGCGCGGCGCGGAAGCACGAGCGGTCCGGCTGAGGCTTCCGGCTCAGCCGGGGGCTGTGACCAGTGCTCTGGCATGACCGGGTTCAGATCGTCAAGCGCGGGATGCGGCTCGTACGGGACGGGTTCCAATGTGGCCTGATCCCGTTCCCCCAGCGGCACGGCATCGCCCCCCGGACGTACGTCAACCCCTGCCTTAGCAGGGGCCGCTGCTTCAGCCGGGACTCCGGCGTCCGGGCCGGAGTCTTGCATCCAGGCCGGTACGTCGAACGCCTCATCCTGTTCCATCGGCAGCCAGTCGGGCAGTTCTTCCTCGTCGACAGGTTCGACTGCCGGTTCCGGTTTCAGCCCGGCTGGCCTGGCCGATGCGGCAGGCAGCGGTACCCCCGCATCGTAAGCGGGCGAATCGGGCGAGAAATCCAGCAGCGCGGCGGTTTCTTCCGGTGAAAGCGGCAGCGAAGCCGCATCGACATGATCCGGGCGCTGTGGCGTTTCGCTCAACCGCTGTGTCTGCTCATCCTCGGTTCCGGACGGGGAATCAGCGCTTGAGCGTTGGCCCAGCAATATCTCGCGCCCCTTTCCACGCAAAGAGGCCCTGGGTCGTTGTTCGTTAGTCGGATCGTCCACCTGCGATCTCCTCCGCTAATGCCCGGTATCCCTGTGCGATAGAATGCCTGGGGATATATTCGAGCACCGAAAGGCCAACAATCGGCGCTTCGGCAACTACGTCGTCATAATAGATCAACGTCTTGAACATCTTCTGGCCGAAGACATCCCGCAGTTCGTCGACAACCTCTTGAGCATGCGGCGAATCGGCCCGGTACATCGTGCCGAACAGCCCCGCCAGCCGCAGCGACGAATTCAGGTTGTTTTTGACCCGCACAACCGTATCCATCAACGCCCGCACGCCGCGCATCGCCAGGTATTGGCACTGAACCGGGATCAGCACTTCGTCGGCAGCTACCAGCCCGTTGGCCGTCAAAATGCCCAGGCCGGGCGGCGTATCGATCAGGATGCAATCAAAGGGAATACGGCTGCGGTCCAGTGACATCTTCAGACGGTGCGCCCGCTCCGAAACGGTCGCGAGCTGGATTTCAGATGCAGCCAGGTCGATGCTGGCCGGAACCAATGCTAACCGGCTGCGAACAGGCCGCATGACGCGCGCCAGCGACACGTGATTGTACATGATCAACGAAAACGCACTGCGCCGGATATCGTATGAATCAATGCCGAACGCAGCGGTCAGCCCTCCTTGTGGATCAAGGTCGATCAACAGCACGCTCATGCCGCGCTCGGCTAGCGCCACCCCCAGGTTCATCACCGAGGTCGATTTACCGACGCCCCCCTTTTGATTAGCGATTACCAGCGTTCGTGTCATTCTGCTCAAATCCTGATGAAACCCGCACTGGTTGCATTATAGCACACCCAACAAACCAGACATACCCTAGTCGCCCGCCGGAAGTTATGGTACACTCCCCGCCGCATTAAGCCGGGAGTCATGCACACCCGCACCCGCACCGGCCTCCGGGCGCATCCAGGCGCAGGCCGGTTGATTCGTGGAATCCGGCCATCAGTCGCGGTTTTCAAGAGATCGACCGGATAAGTGATACGAAAGGAATGGGAACGCGTGCCGCCTCAAGCTAAAACGGGCGGTTCCCACAGCGAGTTTTATGGAACAGCTCATTCACTTTGACATCCAGCAGTTCATTGCCACGATTGGATATATCGGAATCTTCGGCATTGTATTTGCCGAATCAGGGTTGCTGATCGGTTTTTTCTTGCCGGGTGACAGTTTGCTGTTCACGGCAGGCGTGATCGCAGGCAGCGCAAGCCTGCAAGATACGCTGGGCATCAAGCTGAGCTACCCGGTTCTGGCCATTGGATGCTTCCTCGCCGCCGTCAGTGGCGACAGCGTCGGGTATTGGTTCGGCCATAGAGTAGGCCGAAGGCTTTTTGAGCGAGAAGATTCGCTCTTCTTCAAGAAAAAATACCTGTACGAGGCCGAGGCTCTATACACCAAACACGGCGGCAAGATCATCGTCATCGCCCGCTTCATACCCATCGTGCGGACCTTCGCACCAATCATAGGCGGGATCGGCACCATGCACTACCCGCGTTTTCTATCCTATAATCTCATCGGCGGTTTTCTGTGGGCGACTGGCGTTGTAAGCGCGGGTTATTTCCTGGGCGACGCTGCCGACGGCTACCTGCTCCCCATCACGGCGGCGATCATCATCGTCTCGGTGCTGCCCCCGGTGGTTCACATCCTGCGTGACTATCTTGGTGAGCGCCGCGCCAAGCGGGCCGCCCTCACCGAACCCGATCCGTCTACCGAGATCGGCTAAACTGTGAAGTTATTCCTCTGTGCCGTCAATCAAGAGTGTTCGATTGGCGGCACAGTTTGATTCAGCGCCGCCGATTGACTCAGGTGGACAAGACGAGTATAGTCCTGAGTGAATATACGCACATTTTCTGAAGGATCAGCAGGCCATGTCGTTCTTTGGCAGCCGCAAACAAGAGCCGGAAAATAAGCCCGGCAGCTTTCCGCCACCGCCGCCCGTGTCAACGCGCCAGCCCGCCGGGTTCGAAACAGTGCTGGGATCGGGGGCCACGCTGAAAGGGGACCTCAAAAGCCTGGAGAACATCCGGCTCGATGGGACATTTGAGGGCACGCTTGAGATCGGCGGCAATGTGCTGGTCGGTGAAACGGCGAAAATCACCGCCGACATTCACGCGAAAAACGTGTCGATTGCCGGGGCTGTGCGCGGTAATGTCAGCGGCAAAAAGGTGCAACTTCTGCGCACGGCGCGTGTCTGGGGTGACATCAGCGCCAGCGCTATCTCTACCGAAGAAGGCGCGTTCATCGACGGGAAGATTACGATGGTTACCCACGATGCCGCCCAGGCATTTGATCCGGCAGCCTTCCCAACCCCGGATACGCCGGCTGCCGATTCGCCGGACGCTGGCGAGCATGAGGCACAATCAGGCAGCAGTGACACACCGGAAGCGTCCACATGAACCGTGACGTGTGCCGTGAACCGGATCGTTTGGGGCGCGGCGTAGTCATTTCACGTGCTGGGAATGGCTTTGCTGGCATCGCAACCTTGATGATATAATCGACGTAATTGTCACCCGACTTGAATTATCCGGCACACACGGATTGTAGGATTAAGTTCATGATCAAAGTCTTCATTGATAGCATTCGCGTTAGCCTTATGTCGCAGCTCCGCGTCGTGATCTTAAAAGACCCTACCAGCGGCAAATACCTGCCAATCTTCATCGGCCCGTGTGAAGCGGAAGCGATTGCCGTGAAGCTGCAGAACATGAACGTCGAACGTCCCTTGACTCACGATCTGCTCAAATCGGTCATCACTGAGCTGGGGGGTGAGGTTCAGCATATTGTGGTGAATGACCTGCGCCAGGATACGTTTTACGCGCAGATCGTGGTCGAATTGAATGAGGAAACACGCGTCATCGATTCGCGTCCGAGTGATGCGATTGCGCTATCCGTGCGCCTGGATGTGCCGATCTATGTCGAAGAGTCCGTGATGGACCGCGCCGGGATCATGCCAGATGAAGAGGTCGAGAGTGAAACCGGCGAACAGCCGACCCCCGGCGATGGTGAGGAACGGCTCAGCATATTTGAGGATTTTGTAGAATCGCTCGATCTGGACGATCTTGACACAGACGAAAACGACGAAGACAAAACTGATTGACACGGCTCGCCGTTTGTTCGATCATCGTAGCGGGGCCGCTCGAACATGCCGGGCAGCCCCGCTTTTAGCACAAACTGACACACCAACCGTTTTTTACCCAACGTAAAACCAAAGGTTCACCATGAGTCAGGAAGCGTCAACGATTCGGCCTGATCAGATGGCTCCGCACAGCGTGGAAGCTGAAGAAGCGGTGTTAGGGTCCATTCTGATCAACCCGGACGCCTTGTTTGATGTTGCAGCGTTTCTGCAAGCGGATGATTTTTTCATCGTGCGTAATGCATGGGTCTGGGAAGCCATCGTGCGGCTGCAGGAACGGAATGAGCAGATCGATTACATCACGCTCATCGAAGAACTGCGCCAGCAAGACCGCCTGGATGAAATCGGCGGCCCGGCGTATATCACCTACCTGATCAACCACACGCCCTCGTCAATCTACACGGAGACGTACGGGCGCATCGTCGAACGCGCCGCCATCCGCCGCCGGATGTTGAATGCGGCCAGTTCTATCGCGCGGCTCGCTCACGAAGAAGACGCCGACATCAACGACGTGATCGACCAGTCCGAGGCAGCGTTATTTGCCGTTACCGAGCGGCGGCTGCGCAAAGAACTGGTGCCAATCCGCAATGCGGTTGTGGACTATTTTGACCGAATCGAGTACCTGTACAGCCACCAGGAAGAATCGTTAGGGGTGCCGAGTGGCTTTAACGACCTGGATCAACTGTTGGGCGGCTTCCAAAAATCGGACCTGCTGATCGTGGCGGGGCGTCCCGGCATGGGCAAAACGTCGTGGCTGCTCAGTGCGGCCCTGAACGCGGCCCGGCACGCCAAGGCGCGTGTGGCCATCTTCAGCATGGAAATGAGCAATGAACAGATCGTGCAGCGCCTCGTGTCGTCTGAAACCGGTATCAACACGCAGCAGCTTCGCCTGGGCAAATTGGACGACCGTGAATGGGCGCTGTTCGTTGAGGCAACCGGCAACTTGGGCAAGCTGCGCGTGTATCTGGACGATACCCCGGCCCTGACACCGCTTCAGTTGCGAGCCAAGTCCCGCCGCCTGTACAGCGAACACGGCCTGGACCTGATCATAGTCGATTACCTGCAATTGATGTCAAGCGGCACCGGGCGCAACGAAAACCGCGTGCAAGAGATCAGTTTCATCTCGCGCAATCTCAAGGAAATCGCGCGTGAACTCAACACGCCGGTGCTGGCGGCGGCCCAGTTATCCCGCGCGGTCGAGCAGCGCCAGGACAAGCACCCTCAACTGTCGGACCTCAGAGAATCCGGCAGCATCGAGCAGGATGCCGACGTGGTGATGTTCATTTACCGGGACGAAGTGTATAACGAAAACACCGAGCGCCCGAACCAGGCCGATATTCTCGTCGCCAAACACCGCAACGGCCCTACCGGAACCGTATCGCTGTTCTTCCGCAAGGAACTGACCCAGTTTGCCAACCTGAGCCGGACCGGCGTTGATCTCGCAACATATTAGCCGGTACAATCATGAGCGTCGATGTTGTTAGAGGCAAAAGCGAGCTGTCATGCGAGGCTTTCAGGGATTTCCACCAGGTAAGACGCGCACCATCAAAGTACCGAGCCTGTTTTTCAGCGACCTGCTGCAAAGCATCGATGATCTGACCGAACTGAAGCTCACATTGTACTGCTTTTGGGCGCTCCAGGCCCAGGAAGGCGAATACCGCTACGTGCTGCGCCGCGAAGCGCTCCAGGATACCGTGTTTATGAGCGGCATAGACTCCCATGCGGAACGCGCAGAAGCACAGGTCATGCAGGCATTTGAACGCGCCGTGACACGTGGCACCCTGCTGCATGTGACCGTCAGCGGCGTGAGTGGACCAGAGGACCTGTATTTCATGAACACGGTGCAAGGGCGCAATGCCGTGCGAGCCATCGAAGCCGGACAGTTCGAATTCGGTGACCGGGACTGCCCGGTGGCGCTGGTCGTTGAGCGCCCGAACGTCTTCACCGTGTACGAGCAGAACATCGGCCCGCTGACCCCCATGATCAGCGAGCGGCTTCGAGATGCCGAACAAGATTACCCGGCAGCCTGGATCGAAGAAGCGATCCAGCTTGCCGTCGAGCGCAACAAGCGCAACTGGCGCTACGTGATGGGCATTCTCAAACGGTGGCAGTCAGAAGGGAAAGACAGTGGACTCACTCAGCAATCATCTCAAGCGAATCGCTACCGATATATCCAGGGAGAATACTCCGA
>CAYMTN010000040.1:18064-30869 GCA_964393335.1 uncultured Anaerolineaceae bacterium | reverse complement strand
CCACCCGGACCTGATTATCCTGGACATCATGATGCCGGATATGGACGGGTACGAGGTCTGCCGCCGGTTGCGCCATGACCCGTCAACCCAGACGATCCCGATCATCATGTTCACTGCCAAAACAATGGTCGATGACAAGGTCGCCGGGTTCGAGGCCGGGGCCGACGATTACCTCACCAAGCCGACTCATCCAGCAGAACTCGCCTCACGCGTCAAAGCGGTGCTGGCACGCAGCGCCGCCCAGCGCCGTCCCACTGACGATCAGACGACGACGATGGCCTTTCTAGGGGCCAAAGGCGGCGTTGGCACGACGACGCTGGCCGTGAACGTCGCGGCGGCTCTCGCCAAAAGTGATCCGACCATCCTGGCCGATTTTCGTTTGGGTCAGGGCACGCTGGGCCTGTCGCTGGGCTTTGGGCGCTCAACCGGTATGGCGAACCTGCTTTCTCGGCCCACCAGCGAGATCACAGCCCGCGCCGTCGAAAACGAGTTGGTCGCGCACAGCAGCGGCCTGCGACTGCTGCTCTCGTCCGCACGCCCCAAAGAAACGCTGCTCAATGTCGCGCCGGACGCTGCCGCGATGGTCATCCGCCACCTGTGCACGCTCAGCCGTATCGTGATGGTGGACCTGGGCGCAGGTTTGAACCGCCTGTCGGCCCGCCTGCTTCAGGATGTCGATCAGCTCACGCTCACCGTCGAACCCAACCGGGTCGCTCTCACCCTGGCGCGCGACATCCTGTACGAAGTGGAACAGATCGGCATCACGCATTCACGCGTCAGCATCGTGCTCGTCAATCGTGCCCAATCGAGCCTGCAAATCCCCTGGCAGGAAGCCGAACAGATTCTCAACCATGAAATGACGGCCATCATCTCCCCTGCCCCGGAACTCGCGTTCCAGGCCACCGAAGCGGGTTTTCCGATTGTCCTGTTCCAGCCCAATTCGATCGTCGCCAACCAGTTCAGCAAACTGGCCGAGGAAGTCGCCAGCCGCCGTTTTGCGTGATGGCCCGTCCGGCCATCACCTGAGTACGATTCAGCCGGGTCTGCGTCATCCAACCCGGCTCGTCATTTTACATGGTTTTCCAGCGGCAAAACCGGGCAAGTTGATGTATAGTTGGCGCATGGAATCTGAAGCCCTGACCATGGCCATTGACTTGCTGCGCCGCTCCCATCACGCCATCGCCCTTACCGGCGCGGGGATGAGCACGCGTTCTGGCATCCCCGATTTTCGCAGCCCGGAGTCCGGCCTGTGGGAAAAAAACAATCCGGCAGAGGTCGCCAGCATCTACGGATTCAGGCACCATCCGGAGCAGTTCTACAACTGGATTCGCCCGCTGGCCCGTGTCATTTTGGAGGCCAGGCCAAACGCGGCTCATTTCGCGCTGGCGCGGATGCAAGCTGCCGGCAAGCTCAAGGCCATCATCACGCAGAACATCGACATGCTGCACACGCGCGCCGGGTCACGTCCGGTCTACGAACTGCACGGCCATCTGCGCGAAATGACGTGTATTCATTGTTTTGAGGTCTATCCGTCCAAGCCGTATATCGTGCAGTTTCTAGAGTCAAACATCATCCCGGTATGCCCGCAGTGCGGCCATGTGCTCAAACCGAACGCGATCCTGTATGGCGAGCAGTTGCCCGCGCAGGCATTGATCGCCGCGCGGCGTGAAGCGCGCCAATGCGACCTGCTGCTGGTCGCCGGGTCGTCGCTGGAAGTTTACCCGGCAGCCGATCTGCCGGTGCTGGCTCACCGGTCCGGCGCGCTCTTGATTTTCGTGAATCTCAGTCCGACACCTATCGACTCGCTGGCGCAGGTCGTCATCCACGATGACGTGGTGGACGTCCTGCCGCAGATTGCTACTGCCCTGGAGAGCGGATAAACCCTATGGACTCGATTCCATCTCCGCATGACGAATACGTAACCGCCGAAGATTACCGGCGGCTCAAGTCGCGCTATGAGCAGCTCATGACGATCAGCCGCCAGCTCAATTCCACGCTGGACCTGGGCGCGCTGCTGCGCCGGATCGCCAACGCGGCCACCGAATTGACCAATACGCAGGAAGCCTCGATCCTGTTGATGGACCCCAACACCGGCGAACTGCGCTTTGAGGCGGCCTCCAACCTGACCCGCGCCGAAATGGAAGCGATCCCCGTCCCGCTGGATGGCAGCCTGGCCGGGTGGGTCGTCACGCATGGCGAGCCGGTCCTGGTCGAAGACGCCCGCAGCGATTCGCGGTGGTTCGCCCGCGTGGACAAGACGACCCAGACCATCACGCGTAACCTGCTGGCCGTGCCCATGAACCTGCACAACAAGCCGGTGGGAGTCGTCGAGGCGATCAACAAACGTTTTGATCGCCCCTGGACGCAGGAGGACGTCGATACCCTGTCCGCGCTGGCCGACCAGGCCGCGATCGCCGTCCAAAACGCGCGGCTCTTCCAGCAGAGCGATTTTATCGCCGAGGTGGTTCACGAGCTGCGCACGCCGCTGGCCTCGCTCAAAGCCAGTGCCGCGCTGCTGCTCCGCCCAAGCCTGCCGCCCGAGCTGCGCGAGGAGATCGTGCTCACCATGCAGCAGGAAACCGATCGGCTGACCATGTTGACCACCGATTTCCTCGATCTCGCTCGCCTGGAATCCGGGCGCAGCCGCCTGCAAACGGAGACGTTCGAGATACACGCCCTGCTCGACGAATGCATGAATATCATCGCGCCCCGCGCGGCAGAACGCGCGATCCAGATCAGCACGCACGGCCAGCGCTACCGCGTCGAGGCGGATCGCAGCAAGATCAAGCAGGTCGTGCTGAATCTGTTGACAAATGCCATCAAATACAACGTGGAAAACGGCGCGATTGACTGCGTCGTCGAGTTATCCGAGGAGGGGGCGTGTCCGTCGCAATGCGTCCTGGTCAGCGTGCAGGACTCCGGCGTCGGCATCAGCGAGGACGATCAGCAGCACATTTTTGAGAAATTCTTCCGCGTGGCCGACACTGCCAGCGAAACAACCGGCACGGGCCTCGGCCTGTCCATCGCCAAAACCATCATCGAAGCGCATGGCTGCGAAATTCGCCTGGAGAGTGAGCGGGGCGCGGGCACGACCTTCTTTTTCACGCTGCCGCTGGCCGAAGGATCGTCGCACGACAAACACCCGCCGGGCAGCGCCGAGTTTGCGTCTGATTTCAACCGCTGAGTGTGCCTGCGCCGGAATAAAATCATTCCGCGTGCCCCCGGACCAGGGCCGCTACGGTTCCAGCAGCACCTTCAGCACGCCGGGCCGTGCCGCGTATTCGAGCGCCTCAACCGCGTCGTCCAGCGTGTAACGCGCGTCAACCAGCGGCTCGACGTCAATCAGCCCATGTTCCAGCAGGCGCAGCGCCGCCCCAAACGGACCGCACCGGCTGCCCACCACACGTATTTCGTCCACCGCAATCCGTGTCAGGTCGGTGACCGCCAGCCCGCGATACGTGCTTTTCAGCACAACCGTCCCGCGCGGGCGCACGAGGTCCAATGCCGCCGCGAATCCCTGCGCGGTCCCGGTGCAGTCCACCACGACATCCGCCATGCCGCCGGGCACGTCCTCCTGCATCACCGTCGGGATGCCCCACCCCGCCAACAACCGGGCCTGCTGTTCGCGCCGCACCACGACTGACAGCGCCGCCCCGGTCAGGCGCAGGACTTGCGCGCACAATATCCCAAGCTTGCCCGCTCCGATCAGCACCACCCGGTCCGGAGGCCGGATGTGAGCCGCTTCAAGCACCTGGCACGCCGCCGCCAGCGGCTCGGTAAACACGGCCTGGACATCGGTCAGCGCGTCCGGCACGGCGTGTACGTTGCGCAGCGACAGCCGGAACACGTCGGCAAACGCGCCATCGTAGTTGAGAATACCCAACACGCGCCGCTCGCGGCATTGCGTCGGTACGCCGCACCCGCACATGTCACACCTGCCGCACGACACGTTGATCTCGCCTACCACACGCCGCCCGGCCCACTCCGGCGGACCGTCGATGATCTCTCCGACGAATTCGTGCCCCATCTGGCCGGTGAACCCTTTGTAACCTTGCAGCAGTTCCAGGTCCGTATTGCAGATTCCCGCCAGCCGCAGTTTGATCAGCGCCTCATCCGGCTCGCGTACCGGGTACGGGCGCGTGATCACGCGCGCCGCCCCGTCGAATACCACAGCCCGCACACCATCCACCATGGTGAAGATTTCTCCCTCACAGAACGTATACGGATCAGGCCCCACCCTGCCGCCTGGCCCCCAGCGCTTGTCATTTGGCGTTGGCCTCTTTATAATCCCGCGTTTGAGAGACCATCCTTTAGGAGAAGAAGGTGATGAACCGACGATTGATCCTGGTGCTGGTGTTGGCGCTGCTCCTGACCGCCTGCGGAAACAAAACCTTGCTGCGATTCTCGAACGAAACCGAGTGCGGCGCGGCGTCCATCACGCTGACCAACATGAAGACTGGCAGTATTAAAGATTATACGGTCAATCAGGGCAAACAGATCGACATCGAGATTGATCCCGAAGTTGAATACCATTACGAGGTCGACTATCCCCGACAGCCGGATTACGTGCAATGCGACTCCAAAAAAGTCACGACGATGGTCAACAAGGGCCAGCGCTTGAACATCCGCCTCGCCAGCGTGTTGGACCCGGCGCTGGAACAAACTCAGACCGCCGCGCCTGCCGTTACCGCATCGCCCAACTAAGACCGCGTTGATTCCCAGCACCCCGCCGCGCCGCTATCTGGCCAGGCGGGGGCGTTTTCACCATCGAAAAAACTACTCCCAGCCGGTCCAGGTAAAGCGCCGTTCCGGCACGACCGATCCCACCGGGTAGAACAGACCATCTTCACCCAGCCGCGCGACGGTCACCGCCCACGCGAAGGAGTGCGATCCGTCCGGCGGCAGATAATCTACCGGCACGTCCAGCGAAAGCTGGCGCGTCGGGGCGCTGAACACCGTCCCGGTCGTGTCGTCGCGCAGCGTCACCAGGTAATATTCGTCGTCGGCCAACAAACCGGCTGTCAGCCACGTCAGGCGGACCGTACCGGCCACTGTCGCCCCATCCGGCGGGTAAACTGGTTGTGGCGCGCGGTGCGTCGGCGTCAGGGTCGGCGTCTCGCTGCCGGTGAACGTCGGCGTAAAGGTCGGCGTCGGCGTCGGCGCGGGTACGTTGATCTGCTGCCCGTTGCTCAACACGATCGACTGCGAGCAGCAGCAGTTCGGTGATTCCCACTGGCACGCGCCACAATCGATCCCACCCGGCAGCGGGTTCAACTCGCAGATCTGCCGCAGCGAGCTGTCAAACTCAATCGCTATGCTGCTCAGCGTATCGCCTTCCTGCACGGAATAGGTCTGTACCGAAAAGCTTGGCGCGGCGTTTAACGTGGCCATCGGCGGCGCGCTGGTCGCTACCGCCGTTTGTGTCAGGTCCGCGCCAATTTCAGTCGGCGTCGGAGTCGGGATCGGGATCAGGATCGTCGTGCCCGGCGCTGGCAAAATCGAACAATCCGGGATGCCGTTGAGCTGCTCGATCGCGCGTTTGACGTCGGGATCGAGGTGCCCGAATTTGTACGCGATCCCCAGGCAGTAGTCCCCCGGCTGGATGACGTATTCGTAGGGTCCCGGCGTGCCGGTGGCGGTGGCGGTGACAGTCGGCGGTGGCGGCGGAGGGCTGGTCGTCGGCGTGACGGTGGGCGGCACCGTTGGCGACGGAGTCAGGGTCGGGCCGCTGGGCGTCTGGGTTGGCGCGGCGGCGATCACAGTCGGGCTGGCAGCGACCGGTGGTGTCGGGGACGGCGGCGGTTTTTCGCCCGAATCCCCGCAGGCTGCCGCCAGCAGCAGCAGGCCGGTTATCATCACCAGAATAAGCCAAAAACGACGGTTCATAACCCGTTTCCTCTCGTTGATGTCCGCGCCCCCTCACGACTCGTCTGACGGTTCGTTCCCGGTTACCGGCTGTCCCACTTGAACTGCCGGGGATCGGTCACATGGTTCTCGCTCAAGATGTTGTTTTGCGCGTCCACTTTGCCGACTGAGATCGTCCACTCGAATGTGTGGCGGTCGCGGTCGGCGGGCTGCCACCCGCCCGGCAGAATATACGTCGGCTCCGTAACGGCTGCCACGTAGGCTTCGCCGGTCGTCAGGTCGCGCACCCGCACGATGTAACGCTCGTCCGGCCCTAACGTGCCGGTGCCGCCCCAGCGCAGCGTCACCATTTCATCCGATCGGAAGCGCGCGCCGTCATCCGGGGTCAGCGCGTAAGGTGCATTGAAGGTTGCCGTCCCGGTCGGCGTCGGCGTCAGCGTCCCGGCAGGGGTCGGCGTCGGCGTGAGTGTCGGCAGCGGCACCGGCACGCGAATGCGTTGGCCCTCATACAGCATCACCGTGCAGCTCTCGCCGCCGCTTGCGCTCCCGTAGTCGCACTGCAAAAACGGGACTTCGGGGTTGATCTGCGAAAGCGTTTCGAGCGTCGTGCCATAATCGAACGCGATGCTCAAGATCGTCTCGCCCAGTTGGACGGTATGCCACGCCAGCCCCGGTCGCAGCGTTGCTTCGACGTTTTGATACTGTGCCAGCGCGTCCGGCGTGCCGAACTCGTTCAACTGGACTTCCGGCGTGGCCGCCGTGTCTTCGGACCCGCCGCCCGTCCCACCATCCGGCGATGGAATCTCGGTCGGCGCTTCGCCGCCGGGGGTTGGCGTCGGCCAGGGGATTTCGAGCGTCTGGCCAAGCTGCAATTCCTGCGGGCTGTCCATGCCGTTCAGGTCGAGAATGATCTGCACAATGGCCATGTCCCGGTGGCCGCAGCGGTACGCCATGCCCAACACGGTATCCCCTGCCGCTGCCGTCTGGTAACACGGCCCCGGCGTCGGCGAATCGGTGGGCGTCGGCGGCGCTGGCGTGACGGTCGGCAGGTGCAGCATGGTATCCGGCGTCGATGTGGGCGTCTCAACCAGCACTGTGCTGCGTTGCGTCGCCGTCGGCGGCGCAGTCGGCAGCGTGGAGATATCTTCGACCCGCGCCCCGCCCTCGCCATCCGAATCATCGCCACCCTGCCCAACGCGGCTGACCACCAGGCCAATGCCCAGCCCCAACAGCAGCGCCAGGACCACGCAGCCAACCAGGATCACGCGCCACATGCGGCCCGCCAGATCGCCCACGTACAGGTCATCATCACCCAGCGCCGGATCGTACCGGGTACGCGGTTTTTCGACGTCAGAGGGTTCTTCGACAGGCGGCAGCGCCACCGGCGTCAGCTCACCCGGCAGCACCGCCCCACAGATCGAACACTTGCGCGCCGGCAGCGGCTGAACCGCTCCGCAAATCGGGCACTGCTGTGTGGCGTCTCCAGATGCTCGTTTCTCGCTCATAGACTCCTTAACACACCTGGGCATAGGCTTTTCGGCTCAGGATGCTGCGGGGCGAATTATACCAGGACTGGGTTACTTGACCAGTCGGCAATTGGTTATCTGCATTCTCGCCGTTTTGTGTTACCATTTCACCCGGTTAAACTATACTCGCACACACGGACACGTTAGAAAGGCCCGACGACTATGCGCGTAGTTATTAATGAAGCGCAAATCAACCGTAATCGCAAGATTTCACACATCTTGTTTTTTGTCAGCCTGGCGGGGATGGGCGTGGGTTTCTTTTACACCTGGACCCAACCGGCTGCCTCGTCCACCTCGCAGATAAGCTGCCTGATCCTGCCCGTTCTGCTGCTGATGACGCTGACCTCGGTCCGCATGGCGAATCAGTGGATTCGTGAGCCGCGCCCGGTCACCGTCCTGGCGGACGCCTTGAAAGGGCTTGGCCAAAAATACACGCTGTTTCACCACGTCCTGCCTACGCCGCACGTCCTGATCGGCCCGGAAGGCGTGTTCACGCTTACGGTCGTCTGGCAGGAGCGGAGTTATCGCATCGAGGGCAAAAAATGGCGCGGGGATGAAGGTGTGATCCGCAAGCTGAACGGCTATCTGCGCCAGGACCTGATCGGCAATCCGTTTCAAGAAGCGTTGTACCAGGCGCAGCAAGTCCAGAAATTGGTCGATAAGGTCGAACCGGGTTCAAAGGTCGAGGTTCAGCCGCTCATCGTTTTAATCAACCCCAAAGCGTCGTTTGAGGCCGAAGACCCGGTCATACCCGTGCTCTACGCCGACTCCAAGCGCAAGCCCGCGCTGCGTCTGTACCTGCGCGATCTGAAAAAGAGCGAATCCCAAACGCTCAGCCTCGAAGCGCTGGACAAGATCGACCGGATGTACGGCCTGATGACGCGCGAAGAGATCGCCGAGATGGTGGGCGAATCGGTCGATGACACACCCGACGAGGACGAAATCAGCTACGACGACGAACCAGAACCCGACGCGGACGAAACCGACGAGGCGGAAGTTGGCACGGTGTTTGTCGTGCAGTCCGGCCAGTTGTACTACATCGGCGCGACGACCGGCCTGCTGGACGACGCGCTCAGTGCGCTTGAACCCGGCGCACCGCAGGACGGCCTCGAACTGATCCACAGTTTCGACACCGCCGACCCGCACGCGACCGAGGCCTTCCTGCACCGCAAATTCGCCCGCAAGCGCCAGAAAGAGCATTGGTTCGGATTGAGCAAAAAAGACGTGTCGTGGCTGAAGTCGCGCCGAGGCGAGCTACTTTAACACCCGATGACGCACACGCTCCGCCAACGGTTATTGGTTCTCATCCTGCTGACCGGACTGGCTTTCGGCCTGCGCCTGTATCGCCTGGATGCCGTACCGCTGCGCGGTGACGAAGCATTCACCGTGCGCTATTGGGCGGACAGCCCGTCGCGTGTGGTCCGCGATCTGGCCGGTGAAGAACCGCACCCGTTGGGCGCGTTTTTCGGCTTTTGGGCGTGGAAAAGCGCCGCCGGAGACAGCCCATTTGCCATGCGATACCTGCCGCTGCTCGGCAACCTGATCGGTGTGGCAGCGCTAGCCGCGCTTGCCCGGCGGCTGTACCATGACGACCGTCTCGCTTATCTGGCAGCGGCGATGTGGGCCACCAACGCCTTTCTGATCTGGCACGCGCAGGATGTGCGCAACTACGCGCTGTGGTCGGGATTCAGCGTCCTGGCGATGTGGCTGTTCGTGCGCGCCGCCGACCACGACCGCCCGCGCGATTGGGCGCTCTACGTGCTGGCCGAAACCCTTGCGCTCTACACGTTTTTCCTGGAGAGTTTTCTGGTCGTCGTGCAGGTGTTGTACCTGGTGCTGCGGCGGCGTTCGCGTCCCGTGCTGGATCACGCCGCCCGCGCCTGGATCGCGCTGGCCGTGCTGCTGATCCCCTGGTTCGTACAGGTCTGGTACCTGGCCCACAGCGGGTATCGCGGCGCAACCGGCACCGGCGATCCGGCCCGGCTGATCACGTGGTTCCTGCCGGAACTGCTGACCGGCGACACGTTCGGCTCCCCCTGGGATACCGCGCTGCCGCTGGCCTGGATCGTGCTGGTGGCGGCCATGCTGGCCAATCCCCGCACGCGTACCCGGCTTACTCTCTGGCTGGCCGCCTGGATCGTGCTGCCGGCGGCGCTGCTGCTGATCGCCGCCACGCGCATGGACGTGCTCAGCCCGCGCTACCTGATCGCCGTGATCCCGGCGCTGCTGCTGCTGGCAGCGCGTGCCGTGATCCCCGCCCCACCGGCGCGGCGACGTGTTGGCGCGCTGGCGCTGCTGATCGCACCGCTGCTGGGGCTTGGCACGTTGATCGACACCTATCGCGGCGAAAACCCCAAAGCGCCGGATTGGCCCGCGCTCGCCACGTACCTGGAGGCACGCGCGCGTCCCGGCGATCTGGTGCTGCAAACGGCTGCCGACCCGGCCTTCGCATACTATTATCACGGCCCGGCGGATGAAACGAGTCTCGACCCGGATCAAAACACCCTCGACCAGCTTGACAAGATACGCGAAACGTACGATACCCTGTGGTTGGTTGGGCGCGCGCCGGAGGTCGAGATGTATCTCGGCGACCACATGCAGCAGGTCAGTTTTGACACGCTGCGCGGACTGAGCGTGATGCAGTTTCGCCGCTGGCAGCCATCCCGCGCGGAAATCGACGCGACCAGGAACGTGTCGTTTGGCGAGGTCGCTCGCCTGGGCGGCTACACGATCCAGGGGCCGGACCCGGCAACTCACGCCATCACCGTGCTGCTCTACTGGGAACCGCTGACGCAATCGGACGTGGATTACAAGGTGTTCGTTCACCTGGTCGGACCACCCCGGCCCGGCACCGGCAGCCTCTTGTGGGACCAGGACGATCACCGCCCGCTGTACGGATTCGCCAGCACGCTGGAATGGCAGATCGGGACGTTATACCGCGACCCCTATCACCTGCTCGAAGACCCGGCGATCACGCCGATCCCTGCCGACTACACGATTGAGGTCGGCCTGTACGACCCGGACACGAACGAGCGCCTGCCGGTCGTGGATGCGAGCGATCCCGGCGCGCCTGTCATGGGCGATAGTTACCGGCTGCAAACCCTGCACCTACCGCCGGGCTGACCGAAAAACGATCAGCGCGTGATCACAAGCAGGGATACGCGTTATCCACGCCGCACCCCCGCCTGGTCAGTTATCGTGATTATGTGATTGACGACCTACCCGCCGAGTTCCTTCAGCCGCGCTTCCCACTTGGCGTACAATTTCTCGTAGATTTTCTCCGACACTTCGCCGGACATCAATTTGGCGTCCAACTGGTCCAGGTACGCGCGGATTTCGTCCGCCGTTTCCGGGATCGGTGGGACAGCCTGCTGTTGAGGCGGCGGAGCGGATGCCGGTGCTTGCTGCTGGTTCTGCTGCATCATCTGCTGCATCATCTGCATCATCATCATTTGCTGTTGCTGTTGCATGGCCGCCGCGTCGGGATTCATGGCCGCGCCGATCTGCTGCCCGACGCCCAACCCGACGCCCGCACCTGCCAGCCCGCCACCCATGCCGGCGTTGCTGGCCGCGTTGTCGGCCACTTCCAGGCGGCGGATGCGCTCCCACGTATCGAAATCCACGTAATTGCGCAGTTCTTCGGTCGTCACGTCTTTGGCCGTGAACGGGGTGGCTTCGAACGCTTTGATCCGCATGCCGATCGCGGCGAACTGCTCGTTGAGCCGCGCCAACGCTGCACCCTCCAGGTCCGAAAGCAGGCGGTTGGCGTCCATGATGCTTTGTGCGCCGGACGATGACATCAGCGTCGCCAGCTCGCCCAGCAGCATCGACTGGATTCGGTCGCGCACATCGCCCAGGCGTGTGATCGGTTTCCCGACGCCGTACTGCTCCATGAAACGCACCGGGTCATCGACGCCGATGTCGATCACGCCGTGCGTGATCAGCAGCACGACGCCCACGCCCTTGCCCGGCGTCTCCAACACGATTGGCGGGTTGGTGCCCCAGGGCACCTGCGGCATATCCTTCGAATTGACAAAATACAGGTCCGCCGTGAACGGGTTGCGCCCGCTGGTCACGAAACCGATCACGCTCGACAGCAGCGGCAGATTGCCGGTGCTGAGCGTATGTGACCCCGGCCCCAATGGATCGAGCACCCGCCCCTGCCGCACGAACACCGCCGTCTGGCTCTCCTGCACGATCACCTGCGACCCCATGCGAAAGTCACCGCCGCCGCCCTGCGGCTCGCGGTAGACCAGCTCGTCATCCATCACATTGACATGATCGACAACATCAATAATGCGTGGCATCAGTCCCTACTCCTTGATTAACACCCGTTATTCGATCCCATTCAGCACGTTGTCGCGCAGGCTGTAGGCCTCGTTGGCTTCGATCGTCAGCGCATCCAGATCGCGAATCGCCTCGTCTACGCCTGTGCCCTTCAAAGCCGCGTCCTGCAATGCCCCCAGTTTTTCGCTGAACTTGGTGACATAATCCAGCAGCGCCTGGTCAAACGCGTAAATCACGGACAGATCATCCGGCCCGATTTTTACAGCGTCGAAAAAACCGGAATAACCCGGCGTATCCGTCGCGATGCGGTCGATAAACGTCTGGAACTTGGTCTTGGCGCTGCGTGTTTTGCTCATGTACTTCAAGCCGCCCGCGTCCAGCAGCATTTTCTCGATCTGTGCGAGCCGCGTCAACTGCTGCCGCAGTTGGGCCGTCACATGATCCCGCATCAACTGGTCGGCCTGCCGCCGCGCGTTCATCTCCATGTAACCCCGAAAACCCGGTACTCGCGCCACCAGTTTCTCGGCGGACCCGCGCTGGCTGACAATTCGGCTGTAGAGGTCGTCCATAGGTTTTTGATTCTCCCTTGTGCCTGATCCATTCATGCTAAAGCATACAACAGAGCCACACGTAGTACAAACCCCATCAATGAGGGGATGCGTTATAATCACACGGCGTAGACCTTCTCAGGATTGGGCTGTTCCGCATCCCGCAGCACGCGCGGAATCCGCCCTACGCCGACCGCTGAAATCGGACCGCTTGTTTCAGGAGGACTTCATGGGAGCCAAGGATCAAGGAGCCGATGCAACCGCCGGACGCTGGCTGACCATCCCGCGCACCCTGTGTTTTATCACCAACGGCGACGACGTGCTGCTGATCAAACGCGGCGAGCACAAGCGCATTTTCCCCGGCTGTTACAACGGCGTTGGCGGGCACATCGAACGCGACGAAGACCCGCTGACGGGTGCCATCCGCGAGATGCACGAAGAAACCGGGCTGGACGTGTCGAACGTGCGCTTTCGGGGCATGATTCACGTCGATGCGGGCGCGGCAACCGGCATCCTGGTGATTGTGTTTAGCGCCGAGGCCGCGTCCCGCGCCTTCATCGCCAACGACGAGGGCACGCT
>CAYMTN010000040.1:0-17964 GCA_964393335.1 uncultured Anaerolineaceae bacterium | reverse complement strand
GCCATGTCACTGCGTCGATCTTCCTCACGTTGGACGTTTAGTCTGGTGATTGTACTGCTGGTCACCGGCGTTATTGGCGTCCCTCTGATGATCCACTCCAGCATGGCGCAGGGTCCGACAGAAACGCCCACCCCAGAGCCGGAAGTCCCGGCCTCCGTCGCCCTGTACGACTTGTTGGAGATCGGCTTCCGGCTGCCGCGCACGTACGACAATCCCTACAACCCCGACGAGATCGACGTGACGGCCATGTTCCGGCCCCCGGCGGGCGAACCCATCACCGTGCCGGGCTTTTACATGCGCCCCTACCGGCAAACGTGCGTGTCCAACTGCGTCGCGGAAGAACTGGCTCCCGATGGCCCGGCCCAGTGGCGCGTCCGTTTTACGCCGAATCAAGTCGGGCGCTGGACGTATACCATCGAAGCGCGTGACGACGATGGCGCGCGTATTTTGCGCCAGGGTGATTTTGAAGTCGAGCCAAGTGACGACCCCGGATACATCCAGGTTGGCAGCAACCCGCGTTATTTTGCCTTCGACAGCGCCGCCACCTATTTCCCCGTAGGCGAGAATCTGGCGTGGTCGTGGGAAGGCGGCGGCGGTATCTTCGCCTATGAACGCTGGCTGGACCAGCTCAGCCAGGCCGGGGCCAATTATGCGCGGATCAACATCGACGTGCCCTGGTTCATCGGCCTGGACTGGCCCGGCCCGGCGGGTAATTACGATGCGTCGCAGGATGCAGCGTGGCGCATGGATACGATCCTGCAAATGGCCGAAGAAAAAGGCATCTATTTGCAGGTCGTGTTGATCTGGCACCAGGCTTTTGCCAATTACACGCCGCCGCCCGTCGCCGTCCCGGCTAATGTGCCGCGCCCCAAAACAGACACGGACTGGCAGGACAACCCGTACAACGCCGCGAACGGTGGCCCGCTGAATAACCCGTCGACCGTCTTCGTTGACGCGGACGCCCGCGCGCTGCTGCATCAGCGCCTGCGTTATGTCATCGCTCGCTGGGGTTACAGCCCGCATATCTTCGCCTGGGAAATCGTCGATAACATCGACGGGATGCTTGGTTACACGCCGGTCCGGGCAAAACCCTGGCTGCAAGACCTGATCGGTTATGTGCGTGACGCAGACGCCTACCATCACCTGATCACGGCAGGCGCGCGCCAGACCAACGACGATCTGTGGGACCTGCCGGCGCTCGATTTCGTCCAGACTCGGTTTTACCAGCAGCGCCCGGTTGACGAGGCGATTGATCAGGTCACCGGCACGTTGAACGTCCTCAGCGAAGCCTTTGCCCAGACGGACCGTCCGGTGCTGATGACCGAGTTTTCGCTGAATCCCTGGTACGAGCCAACCGAAGACGATCCGACCGGCGTGCACGTCCGTAATACGATCTGGGCGTCGGCGCTCTCCGGCGCGGCAGGCAGCGCGATGCCCTGGTGGTGGGATACCTACATCGACCGCGAAAACCTGTACAACATCTTTGACCCGCTGGCCTCGTTTGCACGCGACATTCCCTGGAATTCGAGCGACTTGCAGCCGATTCAGGTTGGGCTGGTGGCGGCTAACCCGCACGTGTACGGCGTGCTGCGTGTTGACGACTTCAACCGCGATTTTCCGGGCGAATCGCCGCCCGACACGATCTACCGGCTCACCGCCGACGGCGCAGTCCCCCCGACGACGCAGCTATCCAGTTATCTCTACGGGGAGTTCAACGCCGAGCGCAGCCGCCCGCAGACCTTTATCATCACGCCGCCGGTTGACACCGAGCTGCGCATCGCCGTGCTGAGCGTCTCATCGACCGCCGCCGCCGTACTGACTATCAACATCGACGGCACGGAGATAGCCCGCGTGGACTTCAGCCCGGAAAGCAAAAATATCCTGGTCACCGTGCCGCTGAGCGCCGGTGAGCACACCGTCGTGCTGGATAACCTCGGCGCGGACTGGCTGCAACTGGGCTATATCGAAGTAGCACAGTACCGCACCCCGGTGCGAGCGCTGGCGCTGGCCGACCGTAACCTGGGCACGGTTGTCGCCTGGGTGCATCACCGCAACTACACCTGGGACCTCGTCGCCAGGGACACCAAGCTTGAACCGCTCAATTTCGTGCTACGCGTCACCGATATGCCCACCGGCGTTTACCGCGTGACGTTCTGGGACACGGTGACCGGCACCGTCATCGGCGAGGAAAACATCACCCTGACGGACGGGTCCGGCGGCCTGCTGCGCATCAATCTGCTGCCGATCACTTCACAGCTTGCCGTCCGCGCCTTCCGCATCGCCGGGCCGGAAACCAACCTGACGCCCGAATCCACCGAGTTCGCGACGCGCACGCCGCAAGTCAGCCTGACACCTACCGCGACGGAAACCGCCACGCCGACTCATACCATCACGCCCAGCGAAACCGCCACGCCAAGCGAAACGCCGACGCTGACCCCGACCAATACGGCAACTGCCACCAAGACGCCGACCAACACGCCGTCCAAGACCCCGACGCCCAGCGATACGCCGACGGCGACGGATACGGCCACGCCGACCGATACCGCTACCAAGACGCCAACCAACACGCTGACGCCAACCAACACGCTGACGCCGACTGATACGCCGACCGATACGGCAACGCCAACCGACACCCCCAGCAAAACGCCGACGCCGACCAGGACTCGCACGCCGCGTCCAACGCGCACCCCGACGCAGACCTACACGTCCAGCGCGACCAATACGCCCAGCGCGACCAATACGCCCAGTAGAACACCCCGGCCCACCCGCACGCCGACGCCGAACCTGCTGGCCACCCTCATCGACGAGAACTGACCACCCTGCGCGAATGCCCGTTCTCACGCCCCATCCGTCGCCTACCTGACACACGACGACCGGATCGTGCTGCGCGTCCGCTGGCGGTGCCCCGGCCACACGACAAAAAACCGCCCGACCAGGAGTGATCGAGCGGTTGCGAAAGCTCGCGCAGGGGTGGTTACTTCACCATGTCACGCACGGCCAGGTAAGCCGGGCGCGGGTTGCCCGCCGGGTCCTCCAGGCTCCACAAACACTGCTCGCCGGTCACGCCGACCACCGGGCAGAAATTGAGGTTCCACAGGATCATCGGCCCGACATAGCCCCATTCGCGGCCAAGCTGGAACGCACGCGTTGTGTACGACGCCTGCTCGTCCAGACTGGTATAGGCCACAAATGCGAATTCCGGCGGTGGTTGGACGTTCAGCCCATCGTTCGATCCCCAGCCGAATTCGGTCGGCCAGATATACGTGCCGCTGTCGCCGTTCTGCACCATGATCTCGCGGTAATCGGACAGCGTTTGTTTGAAGAAAAAGCTCGGATGATCGTCCCAACCGGGCACTGCCGGGCGGTTGTTCCGGCAGCACGTGCTGTCTGGCGGATTCGCCCACCCGTTCGGGTGCGCGCCAATCGCGTCAGAGTATTCGGCCACGCCTGCCGCGTACATCTGCCGCAGGTAGACGCGGTCGTCGATCGCGTTGACGCCGTCGTTAAAGCCGGTCGGGGCCAGCCCGCCCGTCACTACGATGGCAGCGGGATCGACCTCTTTGATCGCCGTGAACCCCAGCCGCAGCAGCTCGACGTAACTTGCCGCGCTGATGCCCTTGGGGGTATTCCACTCGCGGCGCAGGTTCTGCTCGTTCCAGATTTCATACGCATCCACGCGGCCCTTGTAACGCGCCGCAAGCTGGCCGACAAAGTTCGCGTAGGTCTTGTAGTCCGACGGTGGGCCTTTTTCCTGGTCCGAATCACGTGCCCAACTCGGCGCAGACGTCACGGTCAGCAGGATATTCAGCCCCGCGCCGTCCATAATATCGACCATTTCGTCAATCGGTGCCCAGTTCACCGCCCCGGCAGTCGGTTCATACAGTGACCATTCGATCTGCTGCTTGACCCAGGTCATACCCAGGTCTTCAACCGATGCGATCACGGCGGGCATGTTCTGGTTTGGCAGATGCACCTGCACGCCATACGCAAACCCGACGTTCGACGCCATGTTCACGGGTGCGCCTTCTACCGCCACCTCCGTCTCTGCCGCCGCGACTGCCGCCGGTTCTGCCGTTTCCTCGGTATGCGCGCTGACTTCCGGTTCCTCGGTTGCCGCAGGCGGAGGCACCGGCTCAACGGCCATCGCGCCGGTTGGGATGCGAATCTTCTGCCCGACATAGATCAGGTTTGGATTGGTGATCCCGTTGTAAGCAGCGACCACACTCGCCAGCAGGTTGTAGTGCAGCGAGATGCGGAACAGGTTCTCGCCCGGTTGCACCACGTGAACGATCTCACCTACCGGTGCGGGAGTCTGGGTCGGCGCGGGCGTGGCCGGGGTAACCGTCCCTGTCGGCGCGGGCGTAGGCGTTGGTGCCGGTACAACGGCGTTCGGAATGACCAGCACCTGCCCCACCAGGATCAAACTCGGATTCGTGATATTATTCGCCTGGGCAATCGCGTCTACGGTCGTGCCGTACGTCAGCGCGATCCGGTACAGGTTTTCGCCCGCCTGCACCGTGTGGGTGGTCTGCCCTCCCTGCGCCCAGGCCGCCATCGGCACTGCCAACAGCGCGGCTAGGACCACGGCCACCACTACAAAACGTCGCAGATGCAGCATGATTATGCCTCCTTTAAATGGTGACACGACGTCTCACCGAAACACTACGTCGGAAACCCCTGTTTTAAGCTACTGGGACTACCCGTATAGTTGAACCAAATACACATCATAGTACACATTTGATAAGACCGCCATTCAGAAAAGAGCCAAGACTGTTTTATGGCCGCGCGGCCCCCCTGCCCCATACTGTATACCACATTGCCGGATTGAACAATGAAGCGCTAGGGCTATCGCGCTCGCCGTGCGCCTACATCCTCGCCTCATCCCGCAGACGTTGGTACAATCCGCTGGTCACCATCACCCAGGAGGTAACAATACGCTATGGCCGTTGTGAAACCTTTTCGCGGCATCCGCTATGATCCGGACCGCTTTGAGAAATTGGAGGTCGTCGTCAGCCAGCCCTATGACCGCATCGACGACGCCCTTCAGCAAGCCTATTACGATCTCAGCCCCTATAACGTGGTACGTATTATTCAGGGCAAAACCCAACCCGCCGACCAACCCGCCAATCCAGACGGGCCGAACGTCTACACCCGCGCCAGGGATACGTTCGAGCAGTGGCGCGCGCAGGGCATCCTGATCCGCGAGGATCGCCCCGCCGTGTATGCGTATGAGCAGACCTTCGCCACCGGCGGCCAGACCCACACGCGCCTGGGCATGATCGCCGCCGTCGAGCTGGTCGATTTTGACGAGGGCATCATCCTGCCCCACGAGCGCACGCACGCCGGACCGCAAGAAGACCGGCTGCGCCTGCTGAAGACCATACAGGCCAACACCGAACAGATTTTCATCCTGTATCCCGACGCCGAGAACAGGGTTAATGCCCTGATCCGGCAGGCCGTCGGAAACCGTGCGCCCGATCTGGACGTGGTCGAGATCTGGGAACACGACGTGCGCCAGCGCGTCTGGCGCATCACCGATCCGGCTGTCCTGGATGCGATCCAGGCGGAAATGGTCCCCAAACGCAGCCTGATCATTGCCGATGGGCACCACCGCTACGGCACCGGGCTGACCTACCGCGACATGCAGCGCGCAGCCTACCCGGACGCGCCCGCCAACGCCGGGTTCAACTTCGTGCAGGCCACGCTGGTCAGCATGGGTGATCCGGGATTGGTCGTGCTGCCCACTCACCGCGAAATCTGTAATTTCACGGCGACTACCCCGGCGGCGATCCTGGAACGCGCCCGGACGCATTTCGCCGTCGATCGGGTGCCGGACCTGGAGGACTGCTTGAGCCGGGTCAACGCGCACCCCACCGGGCACGCGTTTGGCTTTTACGGCGGGCCGGGCACCGGTTTTTCCGTGTTGACGCTCAAGGACGACGATCTCGTCTACCGCCTGATCGCGGGCGATCAATCGCCGGAATGGAAATCATTGGCGGTCAGCGTGCTGCACAAAATGCTGCTGGACCAGATCGCGCAGGTGCCCGCGCACGGCATCGAAGACAAAACCATGATCCGCTACCACCGCGATCCGCAGCCCGCGGTAAGCAACGTGGATCAGGGCAGAGGTAATTTTGTGTTTTTCGTCAGCCCGACGCGTATGGACCAGATCAAAGCGGTGGCCGGTCACGGCGAAAAAATGCCGCAGAAAAGCACCGATTTTTACCCTAAGATGATCTCCGGCCTGTCGATGCTGCCGGTCGGGCCTGACGAGCGCCTGTGAAAGCGGGGTGTCCATGAATGCTGCTGAAGCCTTTGCACGAGCCACCCTCTACACGGATGGCACGCTCTACCGGCTGATCCACCTGCCCCCGCGCGCCATCACGGCTGGCGCGGGCGTGCTGGCTGAGATCGGGACGCCGTTCAGCGCGTTGATCGCTGACAAGGACGAAGTGACTCTGCTGTTGCCGCAGGTCGAATGGGCGATGTTCTCAGACCGCCTGCCGGACCACCGCGCAGCAGGCGAGTACCGGCTGATCACGTTTGATCTGCCGCTTGACCTGGACCTGATCGGGTTCATGGCGCTGGTTAGCCGAATTCTGGCGGATGCCGGCGTCTCAATCCTGGCGCTGAGCGCCTTTGAGCGCGATCATATTCTGGTGCCCGCCGCGCAGTTCCAGGCCGCCTGGGATGCCCTGCACGCCGCTCAAACCGGCTGACACTACCGCACAAGAGGGAAGTTATGCACCTGACATCGAAGCACCTGGCCCTGTTTATGATCGTGATCGCGCTGGCCGCCGGATTCGCAGCCAGCCTGCCCGGCCCTACCGCATCCCCCGCTTTCGCCCAGGACGACGAGGTGACCTACTGGTGCACCAACCTTGAGGTGAGCGTGCGATCCTGCCCGTACTGGCACACGTGCGACAACCTGTTCACGTATGCGCCCAACACGCTGCTGTTCGTACGCGGCATGGAAACCGGCGACCGTGAAGCAGGCGTCGATCAATGGCTGCTGGTCGAAGACCCGGTCACCTATCGTACCGGGTACGTTCACAGCACCCAGGCCCACGCCTGTACGCCTGAAGCGTGGCAGACTCTGCCCGTGATCCCGACCGTCAGCGAGACGGCGCGCGAAATTTACGCACGCGGGCTGGCGCTCGGCAACGACCCGCACGCGTTCTCGAAGGTAGGCGACTGTCAGAACGTCGAAGCGTATTTCCTCTCGCACTTTGACGAACCCATGCAGTACGACCTGGGACCCTACACAGCGCTCCAGGCTACCATCGACAACTTCGCCGAGTCGTTCGCGCGGGATAGTGCCGCCGTCGAGGCCGGATATACCGTCGCGTCGGCGCTCTCGCCGCTGTGGGCCGATCCGGCCATCTGCGAAAGCGGCGAAACGCCGCTCGCCTGTGAGGACCGGCTGCACAACCCCAGCATCGTCATCCTCAGCATGGAAACCTGGAACCGTACCGGCAAACAGCCCGTCAGCCTCTACGAAGACTATCTCAGCCAGGTCGTCGAATGGTGGATCGAGCGCGGCGTCGTGCCGATCCTGGGCACGAAGGCCGACAACCTGGAAGGCGACTACAGCATCAACGCCGCCATCGCGCGCGTTGCCGACCGGTATGACGTGCCGCTGTGGAACTTCTGGTTGGCCGCGCAGTCGCTGCCCCGTCACGGCTTCGATCCGGCCTGGAGCGACGGGTTTCACCTGCTGTGGGCGCGTAGTTTCTACAACAATCCGGACCGCCTGCGAGACGGCTGGCCGGTCCGCAACCTGACGGCGCTGCAAGCCATCGACGCCGTATGGCGCGGCGTCACCGCGCCGTGAAAGCTGGCAAAACCATCATGCGACATCTGACTGACCGCTCCGCCGTTGGAGCGAGGCGGCTGACCTTGGTAACATTGTTAATGGGCGTGCTGCTGAGCGCGTGCGCCCACTCCACCGGCCCGGCGGACGCGGTAGAGACGTACCTTAGGGCGTTGCTGTCCGGCGACGAAACCAGGGTCTTCGCCATCGTTTGCCCGGACTGGGAAGAACAGGCCGCCGTAGACTTTGACGCCTTCACAGGCGTCAGCGGTTCGTTCAAGGGCCTGTCGTGCCAGAAATCAGGCACGGATGGCAGCGCGAGCCTGGTCACTTGCCAGGGCACGCTGGCGCTGAACTACAACGGCGAACAGCGCGAGCGCAGCATGGAAGGCACGACGTATCTCGCCCGCAAAATCGATGGTGAGTGGAAAATGTGTGGGTATCGCCAGTGAGCATCGACCTGTATCTTCAGAATAACCCCAACCTGCTGCCGCGTGACGAGGTGCGTATCACGCACGTCGAGGCCGCGCCCTACCCCGATCACCGCCGCGTGAAAATCGACGTGACGACCACGCCTTTTCGAGAGCGCCCGAATCTCGAAATCACGATCCGCAACGACGCCAGGAAGCTGGTCGCCAGTTCCAGCGCGATCGGCGTGATGAACTTCACGGTGTCGTTCAACCTGCACCTGCGCCACGTCGCCGACCCGACCGGCGAGTACGTGGTGCAGGTCCAGCTCTATTACGACGATCTGCAATCCCCCCAGGATACACACGAAATAACGCTGAACATTCCCGCTGGCGAGAACTAGCCTGCTTCTTATCTTGGGAGCCAAACCAATATCCGTTATACTACACGGGATACATGCAACCGTTGACATTATCCGAAGGGGCGCTGTTTGCCGTGCGACATACCGCCGGTGGGTTCTGGCGCACTCTGCGGCGCGCCACTAAGGGCAGTCCAGTACCGTGACCAGAAAAAAACTCGGCAAATACGAAATCATTGACCGCATTGGTCGCGGCGGGATGGCGGAAGTCTATCGCGGCTACCACGCGGCGTTAGACCGCTACGTTGCCATCAAGCTGCTGCATCCGTTCCTGGCCGACGATCCGGAATTCAAGGACCGGTTCGAAAACGAAGCGCGCAACGTTGCCAAGCTCCGCCACCCGAACATCGTGCAGGTTTATGATTTCGAGTACGACTCGGAGGGCGAGAGTTATTACATGGTCATGGAGATGATCAACGGCCCGACGCTCAAGGATCGGCTGTTTGATCTCGGCACCACCGGCGAGCACCCATCCACCGCCGAAGCGATCCGCATCGTGCGCAGCGCCGCCGACGCGCTGGCCTATGCTCACCAGCGCAACATGATTCACCGCGACGTAAAACCGGCTAATCTCATGCTGGACGAAGATGGACGCGTCGTGCTGACCGACTTCGGCATCGCCAAAATCGTGACGGGCGCGCAGTTTACCGCGAGCGGCGGCATGGTCGGCACGCCCGCCTACATGGCTCCCGAACAGGGTTTAGGCGAATCGGGCGACGAACGCTCGGATATTTATTCGTTGGGCGTGATCCTGTTCCAGCTTGCGACCGGGCGGCTGCCCTACGACGCGGAGACGCCGCTGGCGATCATCCTCAAGCACGTCAACGAACCGCTGCCCCTGCCCAGCCAGTTCGCGCCGGATATTCCCAAAGACCTGGAAGACATCATCTGCAAAGTGCTCGAAAAAGAGCCTGTCGATCGGTACCAGTCGGCGGTTGAGTTTGCGTACGCCCTGAGTCTATTGGATGGAACGGGTCACCGCCGCCCCGGCACGGAGGCGTTGGATACCTCGCGCCCCTCCCCCTTCGATACCAGGCCGCTTGCGCCCGTCGCCCTGCCCGTGCCTGACATCGCGGCTGAGATCGACGTAACGCCCACCGTCCCGCCGCCGATCATCCCGCCGTCGCCGGGTGCCAAACCCGACATCCCCGGTGCACCGGGCAGGCTGCGCCCCACCGCAGTCATCGGGCTGTCGGCCAGTGTGATCATCCTCGTGATCGTCGCGCTGCTTTTCTTCGGTGGTGACCAATCATTGTTTGCCGGGCTGGTCAGATCAGACGACACGCATACGCCTGAGCTGACGCAAACGGCGCTCGCTGCTGTGCCTCCGGCGAGTAATACGCAAGGCCCGGAACCGACCGACATTCCCGCCCGCCCGCCCGGCCCAACGGGCACCCCGACGCGTGCCGGCGTCGTGTACCCAAGCCAGACGCCGTACCTGACGGCGACCATGACGGATACGCCGACGCCCACCGAAACGCCGACACCGACATCGACACCGACGCCCACCAAAACGCCGACGTCAACGCCGACCGTCACGGCGACGCGCACGCCAACCAACACGCGCACGCCTACCAACACGCGCACGCCGACTAACACGCCGACGGCGACCCAAACAAACACGCCGGAGCCGACGCTCACGCTGACACCGAATCTGACCGGCACCGCACTGGCGGATTTCTACGCGACTCAGGCTGCCGCGTCGCCCACCCCCAACATGACGCAGACCCTCGCCGCGTGCAATTTTGAGTACATTGTGCTCTCGCCAGAACGCTACAACGTGCCGCCAGCGGCCAGCGCCGTCAACGATCCGCGCCTGATCCCGGCCAGCACTGATTTCAGCCTGGCGATCGTTTTGCAGAATACCGGCACCTGCGCCTGGCCTGCCGGGGCGCTGCTGACCTTCAACCGCGAGCTGACCGAAAACCCCGACGAAACCGTCAACCTGGCCCCGCTTGAGGCGGCCTGCGGCGACGATCTGCGCCCCGGCCTGAATTTTGCCCGTCAGGAGCAGTCGAATTTTTACTTGACCTCGCGGGTTGGCATCACGGCGGAGTCAAATCCCATCGTTTTTACTGGCACCGCGCCCAACGTCTTTGGCTGTTATTACGGCGTGTGGGACCTGCTGTACCCCAACAGCGACATCCCCATCGGCCGCCCGCTGGTGCTGGCGATCCGCGTGTGGGGCGGCGGATAACGCGCCAAAAAACAGCGCCCGCTTTCGCAGGCGCTGCCGTGTTTATGCCGCTAGTGGGATCGTGCGATCAACTGGCATCGACCGGCACGGCACGCACCACCATGCGCTGCGAAAAAACGCCGTAGTTCTGGTCCCACTCCGTGCACGTGATCAGCGTCAGCGTCGGGCCATCGGTTGGGGCGGTTACCGTCCAGTCGTTCGGATCAACTTTAGTCGTGCTGACTACGCGAAAACGCCGCTCGATAGTGCCCTCCGTGATCACGATCTCATCCCCTGGCACGAGTTCCCCCAGGCCCCAGAAGGGGCCTGGATTGTTGAAGCCGAGTTGAACGTGCGCCGCCAGCACCGTATTGCCCCACTGCGGGTCCATCCAGGTCGTGCCGTCCAGCCAGCCCACGTAGTACCCCAGGCCGCCCACGTCCCACTGCCGGTTTTTGATCGGCACGTCGACGATCGGGATCGGCACGTTGAACTGATCCGCCAGCTTGGGGATCATCAGGTAGCGTACGCCGGCAGGCGTCGGCACGATGTAGGGCGTCGGTGAGGGCGGAAGCAGCGCTACCGCTTCGGTAGCTGGGATTTCTGGCCCTTCGACCGACGCCACCGGCGACTCAGCCGGAGCTGGCGTGCCGGTTGCCACCGCCTGGGCGGTATCCGAGGGAGTCTCGTTTCCCCTGGAAACCAGCACCAGCACGGCCCCGACGATCACCGCGACCGCGACCAGCGCGAACACCACCGCGATCCACATCCGGCGGTTGGATGCCTGTGCGCCCATCAGGATCATCAGCGCACCGGCCAGCACAATGCCCAGGATGCCCAGCGGCCCATCAGCCGACGGAGCCGCCGACTGCAAGCCGGTCGCGGGCAGGCCGCCCACGTTCGGCCCGATGTTTACGGTGGCAGACGAGCACTGGCTCGGACCGCCTGCGCGTGTCGCACACGCCGAGTTCAGGATCGATGACGGTGACGCGGCGTCCGACTTGACCGTCGTGTTCAGCGTTACCGTGATGACTTCGCCGGGCTGAAGCTGCGGCGCGGACACCGTGACGACCTGCCCGTCGATCACCGAGACGCCCCGGTCCGTGATGGCCGAATTGATCGTCAGCACGTCCGGTACCGTGTCTTTCATCGTGACAGTCGTCATCGCCTGGGTGTGCCCGTTGCGGACTGTGATCGTCCATACGACCTGTGCGCCCGGCTGCGATTGCTCGGCGCTGACCGTCTTGGAGACGATCGGGTCCACCGCGTTCGGATTGAGGGTAGCCGGATCAACCGTCGGAGTCGGCGTGCCGCCCGTCGTCGGGGTGATCGTCAGGTTCATGCTGTCGGTCACCTGCACGGTCTGCGACACGTCCTGGCCTACCACCGTCACGATGAAGACGTACGGATTGCTCTGGTCTTCGATTTTCGCCAGGAAGCCCTGCGCCACTTCGTTCGGCGCGAGCGTCGTCCGGTTCAGCGTGATCGTCCCGCTGGTTTGCAGCGCCGGGTGAGCGCCGCTGCTGACCAGCATGATCCCGTCATCCGACCCCGGCAGCGCGGCCAGCGGGTTGATCTGGTACGTCGCGTGCAGGCCTGTCACGTTGACCGTGCCGGTATTGGTCACCGTCACGCCATACGTCACGCTCTGGCCGAAGACCGGCGGGTTCGGGCTGACCGTGACCCCGACTTCGATCTGAGGTGCGGCTACTGTGAGCGTGGCTATAGCTGTCGCACCTGGCGACACCAACACATAGTGCTCCAGTAAATTCGCCGTGTCCAGTGCCGGCGAGTAATAACCACCGTCGATTACAACCGTTACAGTCTGTGACGCGTCGCCTGAGACAAGCGTGTGTGTCACTTGATACGATTTACTCTCGCCCTGTGCCAGTACTAGATTCTCGATGTCTGGATCGGTCAAGCTATCGGTGCTGATCAGGTATTGAATTAGGCTGTCGAAAATCCCACTGCTTGTGACCTGGAGATGACACGGCTTAGCAGCAGCAACTGCTATACCGCAGCCCAGGGGTGAAGCGCCGATATTTGTCAGTGTCAGCGTGAACACAACATTCTCGCCGACTGCTGCTAAGGCCGGAGTTATTGTCAGTTCTGCATCCAACTGCAAATCGATCAGGTTCATGGTCGCCGTGTCACTGTCCGACACCGGCCCGCTGACCGTCGATCCGGCAGCGGTGAGTGTCACCAAACGTGCCAGTCCATCGTCCACGTAGGTTTCCACCCCGATGGGCGGCGTGTAGGTGCACGTCACGTCCACCGAGGCACCCGCCGCCAGCGTCGAAGGCAGCGCATCGCCGGTATGCAGGCACTCGGCCTGCGGGATATCGAACGTGACCTCATAGGCGAGCATTTCGATCAGGTCAACGCCGGTGTTTTCCAGGTGGATGTTCACGTCAACCCGCTCGCCGGTTTGCAGCGGGTCGGTCAGGATGGTCCCGCCGCTGTCCTGCTCGATGCTGACGATCTCGGCGGACAACCCGGCGCGGACGACTGCCACGCTGGCCGAGTCTTCCGCGACAGTTTCCAGGCCGATCTTGACCTCGGCGGTGTTGTCGAACGTGTCTCCCACGTAGTCAAGCGGGATCGTCGCGTAGCCGACCGCATCCGCGCCCTCCACCGACGGGATGATGCTCGGCAGCGTCTGCTCCCAGCGCGTGATCTTGTCATCTTCCAGCGTCACATCGTTGATCGTGCCAAAACTGAGATTAGCTACATGGAACGTATACCGGACTTCTTCGCCCGGCGCTGCCGATTCCGGCGCGGACTTTGTCAGCACCAGCAGGTCCACCAGCACCGACGCACTGGCCGTGTCTTGCAGATCGCCGCCAGCCGTCACCTGGGCGGTGTTGGTATAGTAGCGCTCGGTCCAGTCCGTCGGCACGAAGGACGATGCCGTCATGGTCCACGAGTTGCCCGGCCCCAGGTCCGGCACATTTTCATCCAGACCTATCATCGGATCGGTCAGGACGATGTCCGTCACCGCGTCGGTCCCGATGTTGCGTACCGTGAAGATGTAGTCGAAGCCATGCGCGGGGCCAGGTTGCGCCCGCTGCGTGCTGGCCTCTTTGGTCAGGAACAGGGACGCGTCTGGATTTTCAAGCACGGCCACCGACGCCGAATCCGAGTCCGTGTACTGGGTCCCAGTCGTTGCACCCGTTGCCGTCACCGTCGCCGTGTTCGAAACCGACGCGGGCGGGTCCACCGTTGGCACCGTGTACGTGCCGGTCAGCGTGAAGGACCCGTTCGCGGCGAGTGTCGCCGGTGGGGCCGGGGACAGCGAGCCGAGGATCGGATCATCGACGTCGAAGTTCGTCAGCGACTCGGTACCGATATTCGTCACCTGAATCGTGTAAGTGATCACGTTGTCAGGCGGGCTTGTCAGGACGGTGGGACGATCCGCCGTCTTGACCACGACGAGTCCGCCGCTGGTCACGGCGACTTCTGCCGTCGCCGTATCGTACACGGTCTTCGGGCCGGGTTCCTGCGCCGATGCGTAGACCGTCGAGACAACCGGCCCCGGCAGCGTGCCGGTCACCGTGCAATAAGCCGTCGCGCTCGCGCCTGCTTGCAGCGTCGTCGATGGAAGCTGCCCGTTCAGGTCCCCGTCGTCGCACAGGTTATCCGACAGGGTGAGGTTGTTCAACGGGTCTTCGCCCAGGTTCGTCACCACGTAGGTGAAGGTCACCTGGCCGCCGTCCAGCACGTATTCCGCGTTCGGCGTGTTGGATACGACCAGGATGCCGTTGGCGATGTAAACCGTCTCCGATGCCCTGGCGACCAGCGCCTGGTCACCGGACCGCCCGGTCACCGTCACCGTATTGGTGTACGGATCGGGGTCCTGCGCGGTCATGGTCCGTGCCCAGTAGCGCACTGCCACCTGCCCCGGAGCCAGCACCGTCGGCCAGGCGGTCGGCGTGCCGTTCACGTCGGCGAACACGGCATCGGGATCGCTGTCCTCCACGACCAGTTGGTCGATCACGCCCGTGCCGGTGTTTTCGATCCGGTACGTGAAGGTGACCGGGTCCGCCCCAGCGCCAATCGAAGCGATCGTCGTGTCAGCCATCTTGGTTACGGACAGGCCGGGCGTCACGATCTCGATGGTATGCGAGGCCGAATCGCTGACCGGCACGCTGCTTTGCGTTCCGGTCGCAGTGGCCGTATTGACCAGCGGCGATCCGTCGGCCAGCGAAACCGTGTGGTTGAACTGGCAGCTTACCGGGTTGCCAACGGTGAGTGATAACGCGCCACACGCGGCGATCGGGTTCTGCCCGTTCGGGCTGAGCGGGTCGATAACCTGCACGTTTTCGATAGCCACGCCCGAAAGCCCGACATTCGAAATTTCCAGCGTGTAGGTCACATTCTGCCCCAGGCTGGCCTGGTCCGGACCCGACTTGGTCAGTTGCAGGTCGCTGGTGATCAGCGACAGGCTGGCCGTGGCCGTATCCTGCACCGATGGGCCGCTCGTCGGCTGCCCGGTCACCGTCGCCAGGTTGACCAACGGATCGGGATCACCGGCCTGAACCGTGTAGGGGTACATCACCCATAGTTCGTCGTCGCCGCTGCCCGGCACGCCATCATCGGCGGCCAATCCATCCGTTGCGGCCAGCGGCCAACTGATCGGGTTAGGATTGCCGACCGTATCCGCCACTGCGATATGCTCGACCGGCACGTAGCTCGGATTGACGAAGTGCAGGTAATACGTCACCGTATCCGGCAGCCCGTCGCCCACGTTGATGACCGACAGGCAGGGATCAAGCAGCGTGGACGGGTCGTTATCGTTGCCATGCGCCGGGTCGGAACCGTCCTCGACCCCGGCGCATACGAATTTCTCGACCACGATCGACGATGTTTGAACATCGACCGCCGCCTGCGCCACATTCATCGCCGTGCCGCCGGTCGCGGTGTAGCCCGTAACCGTCACCCGGTTGACATACGGGTCAGCGTCGGTCCCGGTCAGGGTATGGACGTACTCGTACTTGAATACCTCGCCAGGTTCAAGCGTGTCACCCGGGAAGCCAGTCTCGATCGTGACCGTATGGCTCGGAATACTGTCGATACCGGGGTCTGCAATCACCACTTTTTCAAGCGCGGTACCCCCGATATTCGTGATTTCTACCCGGTACGTGACCGGTGTGCCCACCGGGGCCGCCGGCACCGAGGCGAACTTCTCGACGTTGATGCCTTCCTCCCGAATATCGATCGTGGCCGAGGCGCGGTCGATCACCGCGTCACCTACCGGGGCCGCAGCCCCGGTGACCTCGACCACGTTCGTGAATTCGTTCTCGGTCCAGTCTTCCGGCACGGTGACCGTCACCACGCCGTGTAGTTTTTCTTTGGACATCAGCCCGTGCGCCGGATTGTACGGATGGCCGTCCTCCGGATTCGCCGTATCTGGCGTGTTTTCGTCATTGTCGTAGTCCGCATACGGTTCCGGCCCGTACGTGAACGGGCAAACCGCCGGGTCAACGTTCGGGCACACCGCGTCCAGGTTGAAGGTCTGCAAACCGACCTCGTCGGTAAACACCAGTTGGCTCAGCGTCGCGTCCTCGTCACCGATATTCGAGATCGTGATGTTATACGACACGATCTGGCCGGGCGCTGCTGCCAGCGTCACCGGCGACTTGATGATGCGCACGTTGGGCTGGTAGATATCGACCGATTCGTCGACGCTCGTCTTTATCGATTTGTTGTCGTCATACGGATCGTCCGGGTCCGGGTTTGGCATCGGGATCGGTTGGCCGTGCTGGTCGAACACCACGCCGTAGACCGTCACCGTGTTCAAGAACGGGTCCAATTCCGGCTCGGCGACGAGTTGTTCGACCGTCGGCACCGGCAGGTCGTAGTAGATAAACGCCGTCGCCCCAGGTGCCAGCGCATCGCTTGGTTCCAGATCGCCGTCTTCAAACAGCACTTTCACGTGCTGCCCGCTGATGGCATCAAAGTGATCGTCCACCGCGATGATGCCAGACACCGCCACCTTCCCGGCGTTGTAGATGGAGATTCGATAGGCCACCATCTCGCAGGCTGGCAGCGTCGGGTTGTCGGAGCCATCGCCCTTGATCTCGCAGCCATTTGCGCTCGCACGCGCCACAACTGGCGTCGCCGTTTTGCGCACGATCAACTGGCTGGCCGTTACCGCGACGGTCGCGCGTGTGCTGTCAAACACTTCTTTCCATTGGTCTTCCGGCAGTTCCGGTGACTCGTCCAGCAGGCCGTTCGCCGTCACGAAGTTGATCAGCGGGTCCGGGTCGGACGACTTGATCGTGTACGCATACGTGAAGGTCGCTATCCCGTTGGGACCCAACACGCCAACCGGCGAGCCGTCAACGCCGCTCTGCGACCAGTCGAAGCTGCTCAGGTCGATAGGCTGCGGTACGTCGCCGGTGAAGGTATCGAGCACCTCGTTGAGGATGATCTGGTCGCTGCTGTTGCGGTTCTCCAACTGGATCGTGTACGTGATGTCATCACCCACAAAAGCCAGCGGTTTGGATGGCAGTTTCGTCACCAGCAGGTCGGTGCCAAGGATGTCAACCGTTTTGGTCGCCTCGACATGGATCGGGTTCCCGCCAGACGAGTCGCCTTCCAGCATGACGAGGTTCGTCACCAGTTCGCCTAACGCGTTACTCAGCGTGTACGGCCCGTAACAGAACGTGACCGACTCGGTCCCGTACAGCCTGTCCGCCTCTGCCGCCGAATGGCCCCAGGCCGCCATCACCTGGTTTTGGAATTCGGTTTGCAGCGCACCGGGGAACATCGCGTCATCGATCACGATGTTATCGACGTAGTTTGCCGAGCTGGAGTTGTTGTTCGTCACCAGGAAGCAGTAAAACACCTCGGTGCCGGTTTCGACTTCCGGTATGCCATCCGGCCTGCTGGCCGGGAAGTTATCCGGCACTTCAATGCCAGGGACGCCACCATCGTTCAGGTGAACCGTCTTGGTGATCTCGATATCCGGGTCTTCCAGGTCCAGCTCAATCGTCAGCGAGCTGGTTATCTCGCGCTCGGTGGTCGGCAGGATCACCGTGCCGGTCGCCGTGACCGTGTTCACCAGTGGGTCCGGCGCGTCAAGCGGAATCATGTACGGCACGTCAAGCAGTTCCTCGCCCAGGTAGGTCTGCCCCGCAGGCAGAT
>CAYMTN010000039.1:0-31750 GCA_964393335.1 uncultured Anaerolineaceae bacterium | reverse complement strand
GCCGGTATGCACCAGCCGCGCGCCGGGCATATCCTCGCCCAACACGTCGTCGGGTTGGACCACGCGCCCACCGGCCAGCGTGATCGCCTCGCCGCGTACCAGCCGCGCCCGCTCCGGCCCGGCAGGCACGCCGAGCGCTTCCGCTTTTTCGATCAGGAAGGGCCGCCGGGGTTTTTCCTGGAACACGAACCCAAAACAGTCGCGCCCGCGATGTTCCACCGGAAACGCCGACACCGTGTAATCGCTGGCTTCCATCAGCACGCCCGGTTTGATGTCGATCAGGTGCAGCGGCATGGGTGGTTTTGCGCCGCGTAACACCACGCCATACAACAAATCCTGCACGCGGTCCAGCGCCCAGCGCCCGCCCCATATTTCCAGCGAGTCGATGCTTTCCCAACGCATGAAGGTAGACATCAGCCCGCCCAGCCCCAGGATGTGATCCAGGTGGCCGTGCGTGAGCAGCACGCGGTTGAGGCGCTTGAATCCAATGCCGCTGCGCAGAATCTGGCGCTGCGTGCCTTCGCCGCAGTCGATCAAAAATCGCTGGTCTTTCACCATCACCACCTGGGCGGAAAGGCCCCGGTAGACGGATGGCGCGCTGGCGGATGTGCCTAAAAAGACGATTTCAAACATAACTCATTTCCGTGTGTATGCCGGGCAGGATCGCCCCTATGCCCCGGCCACCGTCACCAGGCGGCGGCGCTCGTCCACGTCGATCGGGCGCTCAAGGAAACGCCGCACGACCGCGATATTGGTCAGCAGGTGCGGCGTGATGACGTCCGTGCGGACCAGGCTCTCACCCGCGGCCAGCGCCAGCGGCACGATCAACTGATCGGCCAGGTGGCGGTCAACGGCGGCGTCGGATGCGTGAAAATTCAACAGATCGGTCACCGCCTGGTCGGCAACGGCTTCGGATGGCATGCCCCGGACGCCCAACGTCCCGACGCCGCCGCGCCCGTTGGTGTATTCCACCGCCAGGAAGATGCCCGCCCCGGTGCTGATGCTGCGCGTGCGCAGCGGGCGAATATCGAGCGGCGCGTCGATCGTTTGCAGCAGGTTCGCGGCCCGGTTCGCCATGCGCTGCGGGATGTGCGACGGCAGGTTACAACCGACCGCCGTACCAAAGATGCGCTCGATACGGCCCCGCTCGCCCAGGTCCCGCCCGGTGAGCTGCGCCCCACCCCGCACATACGTCGTGATCTGCCCGCCGCCTTCCGGCATCCACCCGTAGGACTCCATGTACAGCTCGGCATCCACGCCCAGGCCGAGCAGCAGCGGCAGATAGACGTCGCGCAGATAATGCCCAGACGGGCTGTTGGGGACGTGCGTCCCACCATACACGCGCACCTGGGACTCGCCGTCCGCCAGCGCCAGCGGCAGCAGCACGGTTTGCAGCACCAGCGCCGCCGATCCTGCCGTGCCGACCGCGAACTCGTAGGTCCCGGCGCGTACGCCCTGCCCCGGCTCAAACAGGATCGCGCCGGAACCGACCGCGACACCGTCCGTTGCGGCGTCACAGATTTCGGCGGCGGCGTGGATCGCGGTGACGTGCTGCGGGCGCAGGCCGCGCGGCTTGCGTCCGGCGCGGATAGCCTCGATCTGGATCGCCGTGCCGGTGATGGCGCTCAGCGTCAGCGCCGTACGGACGATCTGCCCGCCGCCCTCGCCCTGGCTGCCGTCAATCGTGATCACGCGTGCTCCTGAGTAAACTGTGATTGGTTGTTAGTTCTTGGTTTTTGGTTGACCGCAATCCGTTGGCCGTCATCTGTGGTCCATCAGGCAGCAACGGCGGATAGACCACACACACGGTTATTGACGCTTTGCGCGGGGCAGCCTCACCCCCTGGCCTCGCACGCTCGGCCTGTCCCCCTCTCCATCGAATGGAGAGGGGGAGTCGAGGCCCGCTCAGCGGGACGAGACGGGGGTGAGGCTCACCACAAAACGTCTGCTCACCAATCATCGTCCGGTCCAATATCATGCGCCATACCCCGCGCGCAAACGCGCCGCAAGGCCGGCCTTTACGTCATCCGGCGCGAAAGACGCCGCGACCGCGTTCAGGTTGCAGGCCAAAAAATCGGCGTCCGTCCAGCCGAACGTTGCCGCCAGCCGCTCGTAATCCTGCGTGAGCGTCGTCGGCGTGACGGCGCGCGCGTCCGTGTTGACGCTCAGCGAGACGCCCGCGCGGTACAGCCGGTCGATTGGGTGATCGGCGACCGTGTCGAACAGGCCGATCTGCACGTTGCACGCGGGGCACACTTCCAGGTGGATGCCAGACGCGACCAGGTGATCGACCAGCGCCGGATCGTCAATCGCGCGTACGCCGTGCCCGATCCGCGCTGGACGCAGCCGCTCCAACGTCGCCCATACGCTGGCCGGGCCGGACGCCTCGCCCGCGTGCGCCGTGCGCGCGATGCCGTGCCGCTGCGCGAACGCAAAAGCCGGGATGTGCGGCTCCAACGGGAACCCGGCCTCGTCCCCGGCCAGGTCGAGCGCGACCACCCGGCTGCCGCGAAAGCGCTCGATCAGCCGCGCCGTGACAAGGCCCTGCTCGCGCGAAAAATGGCGCAGCGTGCACAGGATCAGGCGCGTTTCGACACCGGTCGCCGCGCAGGCACGATCGGTTCCGTCGGCCACGATCCGCACGACGTCTTCCGGCGACAATCCCTGCCGGGTATGCAGCAGCGGCGCGAACCGCAGCTCGGCGTAGATCACGCCGTCGGCGGCAAGCTGGCGCAGCAGGTCCGATACGGCGACCCGTAACGCCCGCTCCGTTTGCAGCAGCGCGACACTCGCCCGCGTGCGCGCCAGGTAATCGGCGAGATCATCGCAGCGCGGCGGCGCGACGATCTCGCGGGCGTAACGCGGCGGCGTAAACGCCGGATCGAGCGCGGACACGGCCTCATAACTCAGCGAAATGTCCAGGTGCAGGTGTAACTCGATTTTCGGCAGGGATCGCATGACCAATTACCCTTCCGTATCAGCGGGTCCGTCGCGCGGCTCGACGATGATGTCGCCCAGCAGCAGCCGGTCGCCGTGCGGCTGGTAATCATGCGCGCTGTCCAGCACGTCCAGGTGATTGTCCAAAATGGTGACGGTGTCCGTATACGCGCCGACGGTCAGCGCATACGGCCCCGGCTTGAGATTCTCGCTCAGCCACAGGTACGATACCTGCACGAAAATATCGCGCTTGCGCAGCTCTTTGGCGACCACGTCGAGTGAATTGGCTTCGGCCCAGGGTTCGAGCAGCGGCACGCGCGTCCCGCTGTCCGGTTCCGGCTGGGGATAGGCCAGCAGGTGCGCGAAAATGCCCAGGTTGGCGGGCAGCGGGCCATCCACGCGCCAGTACGTCGTGAGCACGATCGGATCGCCGCCCGGCAACCGGGGGTCTTCCAGCACGCGCGGCTCGTACCCGGCAAAGGTCAGGTTCTGCTCCAACTGCACCGGCAGCTTGACCGGCTCCCCTTCGTGTTCGTCGTCCGGCATGTAGAAGACCGGGGCCATCGCGTCCCAAAAACCGCCCGCGTCACGCACGCGCTGTTCGACGTCCAGCCGCAGGACGCTGCCATCGGGCAGCCCCGCAACCGGGATCGGCTGGGCGTCGCTCAGCCAGTCGTCCAGTTCGGGCGGCATCACCTCGCGGTTGGCGATATCCGCAAACGCGAAACGCATCGGCGCGCCCGCATTGATCAGGACCAGCCCGCCGCGACAGTCTGAATGGCGGATATTCATGTCTTCACGGCGCATCATCAGGCGTAACATCTGGCGCGGCGTCAGGCCGGACGCCGCCGGTTCGTTCAGCCGCAGCGCGCACATCGACACCGGCAGCCCGTCCGGCGTGCGATCCAGGTAGGCGGCCAGGTAACCTAACGAGGCGTGGTACGCCTGGTACACCCCGGCATCGTTGCGCCAATCGTCAAACAGCCGGACCCGGATCGCGATCAGGTTGGCGACCAGGATCACCACCAGCACCAGCGTGACCGGCTGCCACGCATGACGCACGTCGCGCCCGCGCAGCGCCCGCCACACTGCCAGCGCGCCGATCCCCGGCAGGATGTAGACCGCCGGCAGCGCGACCAGATTCGCGCTGAAGGTCGGTTTGACGCCGACCCATGCATCGGTCAGCACGCCCGCCGCCAGCACCATCAACAGCAGCGCGTAACCCGGCTCGCGCCAGCGCCGGATCGCCGTCCCCACGCCGATCAACAGCAGCACGGCCATTGCCGGGCCGAGCAGTGCCGCTTCCGGGAGATTGTGGGTCGGGCTGGGATCGCCCCGCCAGATCACGCCGCCCACCGCGTGAAGCAGCCCGTCAACGGCATCCGTCAGGTTGTGCGGGCGCTGCGTCGAGAGAATATACGGCTCGCTCAACTCCGGCTCGCGCAGCGTCGAGATCAGGTACGGCATGGCGACCACCGTCGCCAGCACGATCACGAATACCCACGCGCTCCACGCCCGCCGCGAGAGCGGCTGGTGCGTGAAGACCAGGTGCAAAAAAAACAACGCGCCCAGCGGTCCCAACACCAACATCGTATAGTGCAGGTAACCCGACGCGCCAAACAACACAGCCAACAGCGCAAACGGCAGCGTATTCGGCGTGTGAAACCTGACGTCGCGGCGCACGTTCAGCGCGACCAGCAGGCAGAACAGTGTCAGCAGCACGTATGGCAGCACGACCGCTTCAGACGTCACACTGCGGGACAGCAGCACCGCCCGCAGATTAACCGACATCGCACCCAGCGCGATCAGCGCCACCGGCACGCCGAACAGCCGCCGCGCCACCGCATACAGCAGCGCCAGCGCCAGCAGGCCCATCCAAAACGACAGGATGCGGTAGCCGAACAGGCCGTCCCCGACCAGCTCAGTGGCAAACATATTCCCGACCGCGTACATCCCGGCCCGGCCCTGGACACCGCCCACCTGGTAATACACGGAAATGTCGCCCTGGCGGACTGTTTCGGTCATGCGGATATGCGCCAGCTCGTCATCGCTAAAACCCGGCGGCAGGCTCGCCAGGTCCCAAACGCGCAGCAGCACGGCCAGCAGCAAAAAACTCGTCACAGCTAATAATTCTACTCGTCGGTTCAAGAGTGCTCCTGGCCGGTCCGGTCCGGGTTGATGTGTGTTCGGGTCATTCGTCACTGGCCGTCATTGTAACACGCCCGGCGAATTTTTTTTAACCCGATCTGCGGGGCAAGGGGTGATTTTTCGTTTGTTCAGAGTATAATTCCCGCACGCTGCCTGCCAGCGGGTGCAAGAACCACTGATCCTTGCCTAGATGCCTAAGCTTTCGTGCGTTTGCAGAAAGCCTCACCCCTGGCCCCTCTCCATCAAAATGGAGAAGGGAAAAGGGGCCGGGGGTTAAGGGGTGAGGCTTGTTGCCGGTGCTCAACAGTTTAGTTTTCACCGCGAGGACCAATACTGATGATGGACCAGACTGATGATAGTCGTTACTGAATGCGAATGCCATGCTGGGAGATAAACCGATCAGGGTTTTTTCGCCGCCGGTCATCGTCGTACTGGTGCTGCTGCTGGCAGCGGCAGCGCGTCTCCATCAAATAAGCGACCGTGCGGTCTGGACGGACGAAGGGTATACGGCCTGGGCCACGCTTGATCGCCGTGTCGATGACGTGCTGGACGTGCTGCGCGACGACCGCCACCCGCCGTTGTTTTTTCTGGCGCTCAACCGGTGGGAAAACGTCGCCGGGGATTCGCGGTTGGCGCTGCGATTCTTATCCGTGCTGGGCGGGATCGTGACGACAGCCGTCGTATACCGGATAGGTACCGACTGGTTCAGCGCGGAAGCGGGCCTGTACGCCGCATCGTTTTATGCCGTGCTGGGGATTGCGGTCTATTACGATCAAGAGATCCGCCATTATGGGTGGCTCACATTAGCCGTCAGCTTGATGTCGCTGTTTTTCTTGCGGTATCTTCATCGCCCCCGCACCCGCTGGTTGGTATGGTACGCCCTCAGCGTGGCGATGATGCTTTCCACCAACTATTTTGGGCTAACGATCCTGGCGTTGCAGGCCGCGCTGGGATTGGTGATCTGGCGCGGATCGCGGCGAGACAAGGCGCGATTGTTGGGCGCGTGGGCGGCAGCCGCGTTGTTATGCGCGCCCTTGATGGTTAGCTTGTTTGCCACCCACCTGAGGAAACTCGTCCACGCCGCCAGCGCGCCGGGCGTCCCTTTTTCGCTGGAACCGACCTGGGACAATTTTTGGGTGATTGTTGCCTTGCTACTGGGCTACCAGACGGCCATGATGGCAGGTGCCTACCTGCTGGGGGCCGGGGGCATCGTGCGGCGAGCGGACCGGCGTTCGGCGGATTGGTTGGCGCGAGCCTACATGCTTGGCGCAGGTGGCGGCCTGTTTATCGTGATGTTCGTCGCCAGCGTCCAGACGCCTACGCTGACTCCCCGCACACTCGTTTTTTTGACTCCGATGCTGGTGCTGGTGAGCGGGTACGGCTTGAGCCGTATTCCCTGGCCTGCGCGGGGCGTATTCGCGGGGGTGCTGGTCGTGGCCATGCTCATTTATACGCACCCCATTCAACCGCGCCTGAACTACGGCGAAACGGCACGCTCGTTAGCGGCTGCGTATTCGCCCGGTGACCTGATCGTGCTGGAAACCGGCTGGGATGACAACGCGTTTTGGTACGAGTTAAAACTGGCGCTGCCCGACCCGGACCCGGCCATCATCCGCACGCTGCCCTGGGTGGAACAGGGACAGTCCAACCTGATTCGCCCGGTTATTCCCCAGATAGAAGAGTCGCTGCGTGCCGCGCGACGGGTATGGGTGGTTCAGTGGCTGCAAGCCCCCGTCGTCGTCCCATTTCTCGATGACGGGGCTTTTGGTTTCCGGCGCGTGATCGAGCAACAAACGCCGGTCGGCGACGCCTACCTTGCCGAATACCCGTCGAACCCGGTAATCGACGCCGTGTTGTTCGAGCGCCCGGACCTCACCAGCCGCGCGCGGCAGTATCAAGACCTCTTCGTGCTGCACGATGTGGTCGTGTCCGGCCACGCGCATGCCGGGGAAGACTTGCAGGTAGATTTGTGGTGGTCGGCGCAGCAGGCGCTTGATCGTGACTACTCGGTGGGCGTGTACCTGATGCGGGCGGAGGCCGACAGCGTGGTGGCCCAGCACGACGGCCCGCCCGGCGACATACCCACCAGCCAATGGAGACCCGCATCCCTCGTGTTTGACCGGCACACGCTGGACCTGCCGGACGATCTGCCACCGGGCACCTACCGGCTGGCCGTCAGCGTCTACTGGTTTGGTGATCCGGCGCCGCTCGTGGTGGATGGCGCGCCGTATGCCTTTGTCGCGCAGGTGATCGTTGGCTGAGGGCCGCGTCACTCGCCGGGACGCGGCGGCAGCGGATCGACCGTTATCGCGTCGGGATCGCCGGGATCGCGGGCGGGGATGACCGTATCGTCGATGTAGCGTTCCATCACGGAGAGCTGGTAATAGGCCGGGCGGCCTTTCCACCCGCCGTCGTAACCCGCCACGTTGATCGCCCACCAGTATTCCTCGTCGTCGGGCGTCCAATCAATATCGGCAATGTAGATCGTGACCATCAGCCCGACCCAGGGCCGCCAGTGCTCCGCCGCATAACGATACGCGCCGACCAGGTATTCCGCCTGCTGCGCCTCGCTGACGGCGTGCCACGCGTAATCGGGGTGAATGGTGTCCGTCGTCCAGCCGACCTCCAGCAGCGCCACCTGTTTGTGCGCGTCGCCCGCCGCGACCATGATCCCGCGCATGTCCTCGACGTGGCGGAAGCACATCCAGCGCAGCCGTCCGGCTGCTTCGGCGTCATCCGGCGACAGGTCGGGCGGCGCGCCATACCCCGGCGCGTTCAGCCCCAATACGTCAAACCAGGGCGAGACCCCCGCCGCGTACATCTGCCGCAAATAGTCCATATCCGGGATCGCTTCGGGCAGTAACGTGCCGGTCGGGGCCAGCCCTGCCGACATGATGACCGCGTCTGGATCGGCGGCGCGGATCGCTTCGGCGCACGTTTGCAGCAGGCGCACGTAGCCTGCGGCGTTGGGCGGGTAATCCAGCCATTCGCGGCGCAGATTCGGCTCGTTCCACACCTGGTAGCCCGCGATACGGCCTTTGTACCGCACGGCCAGCGTCCCGCAGAAGGTCGCCCAGGCATCGACGTCAACCGGCGACGCGGCAGCATCCCGCGCGGGATCGCCGGTCAGCGCCCAATCCGGCGGGCCGTCCAGCCGCGCGATCAGCTTCAGCCCCCGGTATTCGACCTCATCGACCACACCGTCGGCTTTGTCCCAGTGCCATTCGCCCGGCAGCGGCTCCACGTTCGACCACGAAAAACGCTGCTTGACGTGCGTAAACGCCATCAGGCGGATGTTATCCAGGTCCAGCGTGCGCATGGTTTCATTCCACCACAAAAAGGCGTGAACGCCATACGTCAGCGACGGAAAGGCGCGCGCGGTGATGGCGTCCGGGGCCAGATCACGCGGAATCGGCGGGGTAGCGGTGGGCGGCGCAGCGGGCGGAGTCGAGTCCGGCTCGCGGGCCAGCCAGCCCGCGCCAGCCGCCAGCGCGATCCCGACCGCCAGCACCACCGCGATCACCGTACGGCGGCGCGGGCCTGAAAACGGTTGTTGTGTCACCGGATGGGAAACTCCTTCGAAAAATGGTCTACAGCGATCAGCGGTCAGCTTACAGCGGTCAGCCAGAATGTAGGGACGCTGCTGACGAACCATTATTGGTATCAATTTAAGAACTTACCTCACCTCCCGGCCTCGCTCCACATGTGGAGAGGAGGAGAAAAGCCTGGGTTTTTCCCCTCGCCATCGCATGGAGAGGGGACACCGCGCGTAGCGCGGAGAGGTGAGGTAAACCGGCGACAAGCCGAAAAACACACACCTGCCCCTTGAGTTGACACATATTGGGCGCTGCTGACGAACCGTCGGTTCGCCTGCGCACAGGATCGTCCGGACTTGTTTCACGTCATCGATACACCGGTGTTGCCCCAGGGCAAAGACAGGCGGGCATGACGCCCGCCCGTTGGTGTGTATGGCCTGCGGGGCTTCCCCAGTCCCGCAGTTGGACTCAGCCGGGGATCACTGCCCCCGGAAGTTGTACCTGGCAATCGCCTCATACGCCGGGGCGGTCTGCCATTCGGGCCGCAGCAGCGAATAGGGCACGTTGTCATTGCTGGCATTCCAGCCCGCTTGCGGGCCGTAATTCAGGTTCCAGATGAAGGCCAGCCACACAAAACCCCAGTCCTGCATCAACTGGATCGCTTCGTCAAAGAACTGGGCCTGCTCTTCCAGCGTGTTATCGTTGGCGAACTCAAAACCGACCGGGAACCCGCCCAGGTCTTCCGTCACGGGCCAGCCGAACTCGGTGATGCACAGTTTCTTGTCGCTGCCGGCCTGCTGGATACGCTGCGCGTAACCGTTCAGCGTGCTGTAGAACGACCAGCTATGGTGCGCGTTGTCAAACGGCCCCCGGAAGGTCGCGGTCGGATCGTTGGGCACGTTGTTCCAGGGCACATTCGGGCCGATGTTGTAGCCGTTGTGATGCGCGCCGACGCAGTCCGTCGTCTGGAGCACTCCCGCCTGGATCAACATGTCCATGTAGACAAAATCGTCGTAGGCGCGCACGCCGTCATTCAGCCCGGTCGGGGACAGCGCGCCGCTGATCACGATGATGCCCGGATCGACCGCCTTGATGGCCGCATACGCCGCGCGCAGCAGGTCCACGTAACGCTGGGCGCTCAGCCCGTAGACCGACGCCCATTCGCGGTCGATGTTCATCTCGTTCCACACCTCGACCGCGTGAACCTGGCCGGGATAGCGGTACAGCAGCGTCGTCAGGAAATTGGCGTAGGTCTGCGGATCGGCAGGCGGGCCAACTTCGGACAGGCGCTGGTTGCCCGGTTCGCGCGCCCAATCCGGCGCGGTCACGACGCTGATCATCACCTTGATGCCGTAATCGTGGGCTTGCGCCAGCGCGACATCCAGCGCGGCCCAATCGTACTGGCCCGGCTGCGGCTCGACTTCATCCCAGCGCACCTGTTGTTTGATCCAGTTCAGCTTGAGTTTGTCGCGTACTTCGCCCATCCAGATGCTGTAGACTGCGGGATCGACGTTCGGCTGGACTTGAATCCCCAACTGGAACGCGCCGTCATCAACCGGCACGGCGGTCGGCGACGGCACCGGCGTCGCGGTTGCCTCGCCCTGGGCGGCGGCTTCCGGCGGGGCAGCGGGGACCATCACCGCCGCGCCACCCGATTCACCACCGGGCGCGACATCTGGCACGCCAGCTTCGACTGGCGCGCCTGCTTCGGCTGGCGCACCTGCTTCGGCTGGCGCTTCCGCTTCGGCCTGGACGGCCTCGGCACGCCCGACCGGCGTCGCTTCAATCGTGTTGGGATCAAACGCAGCAGCAGTGTCACCGGCCAAACCGGCGTTAGGGACCGCCACCACGCTGACGTTGTCGCCGGTGTCGGTGTTGTTCACCAGCCCGGTCGCGTAATAAATCCCGATGAACGTCAACGCGCCCATCAGCAGCGTAATGCCCAACCAGGCAGCGACGAAGCCGCGAATCTGGCGCTGGCGTGTCATTGCGGCGGATGTGTGCATAAAAAATTTCCTCCCATGCTTTTTTGTGTGACAGGGTAACAACAGTTCATTAGTTGCTGGCTGTTCGCTAACATCCCAAACCGTTTCTGCCATACCCCGATTGTAACGTAAACCGGTGGGGGTAAGACAACGATCACCCTACGATCCGCTTGCAGCGCCGCTCATTCCGGCTGGCTGAGCAGCGGTTCCAGTGCGTCACAGGCCGGGCACGATCCGTCAGGCCGGATGATCGCGTACCCCACCTGGGGGCTGCCATCCTCGAATTGGGCGGCGCTCATCACCCAGATCACCAACAACCGGACCTGGCTGCCCGCCATGCCCAATTGCACGGCATCCGCCAGCCATGCAGCCTGCTGGGCGGCGGTCGTGTTCTGCGCCCAGGTGTACCCCTCCGGCAGCGGCGGATAACCCTCCGGCGAGAGATAACCCAGCCGGGTATAACACACCGGCAGCGTCCCGCCAAATGCATTCCAGGCGCGATCCGTCACAGTCGGCAGGTAATAGACCGGGTTGTCACCACGCGGATCGCCGCTGGTCGTCGCGGGCGACACGGTGCCCGCCAGGTACTGCACGCCGATACAATCCGCGTACTGGCCTGCCCCCGCGTCGGCCAACTGGCCAACATAGACGCCGTCATCCTGATCGGGTGTCTCCGGCGCTTCGATGGGCGTCAAGGCCCCGGTGATCACCAGCGTCGATGGGTTGGCGGTTTTGATGGCGTAATAGGCGCGGCCCAGGAGCTGCACGTAGTCGGCGGCAGGCATCTGGCCGTTCATGTCGCGCCAGATTTCGATCCCGTCCACGCCATACGACGCCAGCCCGCCAATGTACGTGACGAACTGCTCGATGTAGTCGGCGCGGTCGATCGTTTCAAACTCAGCCGGATCGCCTGCCACGTTGAGCAGAATCTTCAACCCGTTGGCCTGCGCCTGCTCGATGTTCTGCTGCTGGGCGGCGGGTGTCGCGCCGATGCGATACGTGATCTCCAGTTTGATCCAGGCCAGGTGGGTGCGGCCCACGTCCAGCAGCGTCCGGTCGAGTTGGGACACGACGACGCCCGTCTCAAAGACGCTGCCCACGTCCGCCCCGGCCAGGATCGCCGGGTCTACGGTAGGAATCGGCTGGTCCAGCGCGGACGGCGAGTCGTCGGGCGTGGCCGTACCGGTCGGCGGCGGTGTCTCAGCCGGAAGGGGCGTCCCGGTTGGCGGCGTGGGAGCCGCCTCTTCCGGTGCGAGCGTATCGACCGGGACGGGTGTGCCGGTCGGAGCCGCCAGCTCGCTCGGTGTGGGTGTATCGACCGGGGCGGGTGTCCCGGTCGGTTCCGGCACGGCAACCGTCAGCGTCTGGCTGCCGAGCAGCTTGCCGTTCATGCGTGCCTCGACGACCAGTTCGGTAACGTCCGCCGGGACTTCGACGGTGAACGGCTCGCCGGGCGCGGCAGCTTTCTCCTCGATCACGCCCGTACCGGCGCGCGCCGTCCATACCACGATGGGATCGAAGATACTGGCCTCACCGGGCTGATTGAGACCGTAGGCCAACAGCGCCGTTTCCAGGCCGGGCAGCGTGCCGGGTTTCATGGCATCCTGCACGTAGATGCCGTTAAGATTGTGCGCGACGGCGCGTTCCAGGCGGAAATCCAGGGCGTCGGGGTCGGTCAGCCACATGGTACGCAGCGCCACGCCGTCGGGCGAGTTGTAGCGAATGAACGGCGTCTGTGCGTCCGCGTCGCGGCCAAAATCGGCCTGCACGCCGGGGCTGTAAAGCCGCGCCGTGACCGTCTGCCCGGCTTCAACCGGGCCGGATGGATCGACCTGCACGCCCAAATAATCCAACGCTTCGCCAACCGTCACCGGTGCCATCACGCCCCGCCCCTGGTCCTCGACGCTGAGCGCCTCAAGGCCCATCAGCAGCTTGCCGCGCGTGATCTGGGTCGTCGCCCAGTCCAGCAGTTGATCGACCTCCGCCCCCGGCACATACGCGCCCGGATCGAGCGGCATCATCACGGCGACTTCGTCGGCATACCGTCCCAGCGCCGGCCAGTCGTAGCCGCCCGTGTTCCAGGTCCCGGAGCCGGGATCGTAGTCCGGCGCGGGCAGCACAACGGTCAGCAGCCGGTTCTGGGTATGGAGCAGGTCCACCAGCTCGCGCACAAACAGGGTATACGCATCGCGCAGGTCAACCGGCAGCGCGCGGTAGTCGATCGCCACGCCCGCGTATCCCTCGTTGCCCAGGATAAACGCCGCAATCAGCCGCGCGTGTTCGGTACGCAGCGCCGGGTTTTCGATGATGCGCTGCAAGGTAGCGATATCGACCACCGCCGGGTCTTCAAAGTTCTGGATCAGCGGCAGCACGTCGTAGCCCTGCCCCGTTTCAAAACCGGGCGCAAGCACGACTTGCAGCGCGCCGGTCGCGGTCGGGCGCAGGCTGCCGGGATAGACGCGCATGTGGGCTGTGACCATGTCCGGCGAGAACGTATCCGTCACGGCCAGCGTGAGACCGACCCGCCGCAGCGATTCGGCTTCGCGCAGCAGCGCCACGCAGCGCGGCAAATAATCGATCTGGGCGGCCAGCGCGCCGCTGCCGGTCACCAGGGACGGCCAGAACTGCCACATGCCGGATGTCGCGTTCCACACGTGCAGCTCTAATGCGCCGGGATCGGTGCCTGCGTCGGGGGATGGCTCCACCTGGAGCGAAAACCGGCCCGGCGACGTGCCGTTCTGCGCCAGGCTGTAGACCGGGCTGGCGAGCGCGTGATGCTCCGGCAGATCGGTTTCGCAGAACCAGCCCTCCGCCGGGGTGAGGGTACGTCCTGCCAGGTAATCGGCGGGCGACACGGCGAGTACATGGACGCTAAACGGGCTGGTGAGCGCCGCCGGTTCGACGGCAATCGTCAATCCGTCCACTGCGATCTGGGGCGCAGACGGACTCAGCGCGAAAAATGTCAGACCGCCGACCTGCGTCACGTCCGGCCCGTTCGATGACCCGCCGTTGAGCTGCCCATCGATCCGGTCCCACAGCGACACGGGCGGCAAAAACAAGGCCAGCGCGACCAGCGCCAGCGCGATCACGCCAATGCCCAGCACCGGCAGCGCACAACCGCGCCGCGTTCGAGAGGGCTGCCCGCCGGGTGTGTCGGGCGACGTGGGCGCATCCGCAAACTGCGGCCTGACCGGCGTTTGGGGCATCGCGTGGCGGCCTGTTTCGCTGCCGCGTGCCTGCGGCGGCTCGACCTCCGGGGCAAAACGCGGCATCACCGGGGTGGCGGAGGGACGGCGGCGGCCCGGTTCTGCCGGTTTGACCTCTGGTTCCCGGCGGACGGGGTCGGACTGTGGATCACCGGTTTCAGGCCGGTCGGCAGGTGGCATATCACTCATTGAGGACTGACTCCGTTAGGCTGCATGGTGGCACGCGGTCGTACCGCGTGCAAGCGGGGCAACCTCACGTGTCGGAAGCTGCCCCGGCGTTGTACATTATCGACTGTGGTCAACCGGGCGCGAATACTCGGCAGGGGTCCCCGACAAACGCCTCTAACGCACCCCGGCCAGCGCGTCGCACGCCGGACACCCGCCGCCAGGCCGCACAATGGCGTACCCGGCCATCGGGTCGGCTCCGTAAGCGGTAAAATCGACGTTCCAGATAATCACCAGCTTGACGCGGCCACTGCTGCGGGCCAGCCGCACGGCGTCGGCCAACCACTGCGCCTGCTCCGCGACGCTGGTATTCGCGCCCCACCCAAACGAACCGGGCAGCGGGCCGAATCCCTCCGGCGACAGGTAGCCCAACTCGGTAAAACAGATCGGGCGTGCCCCGCCAAAGGCGCTCGAATAGGTGTTGATCATGCCCCAAAAATAGCGCGTGTAGTAATTGCCGCGCGGGTCGCCGCTGGTCTGGTTGGGGCTGACAATGCCCTCGTTGTAATGCGCGCCGATACAGTCCATGTAGCGGGCCGCACCGGCTGCCGCCATGCCGCGCACGTAACGATCGTCGTTCCAGACCGCCGCCGTGCCGAACGCACCTTCGGCCCCGGTCGGGGCTGGTGCGCCGCTGATCACGGCTACGCCGGGATTGGCGCTTTTGATCGCGTTGTACGCCAGCGCGAGAAGCTGCGTATAACTGCCGGGATCGATCGATCCGTTCGCCCATTCGCGGTCGATATTTTGCTCGTTCCAGACTTCGATTGCGTCCGGGCCGAGCGCGGCAACTTCGCCCACAAACCGCGCGTAATCCTCGAAATAACCCGGCTGCGTCACGTCGTTTGGATTCGCGCCGACGATGCCGAGCAAAATCTTGAAACCGTTGGCGTGCGCCTGGTTGATGGCACCCGCCGCGACACCGCCCGATGCCCCGCGCGTAAAACGAATCTGGCGCTTGGCCCAGGTCATGCCCGCGTGCGCCATCAGGTTCGGATACGCGAAGCTGTCGACGTGCCCGCCGTACCCGAATCCGGCCAGCCCTGCCCCACCGGCCACCGGAGCCGGGACACCGCCGCCCGTCTGGCCCGTGTCGGCGGCGGGCGGCGCGATGATATCCGTGACGATCGTGTTGACGACCGGCAGCGAACTCAAATAACCGGACGTGAGCTGGATGTAACTGTAATAAATCCAGCCATCCTGGCCGCTCACGCTGATGAAGACCCAGTCAATCGCGCCGGTGCGCCCTTTGGCCAGCGCCAGCGTACCGGCCTGCACGGTGCGGATCACCTGGTAGCCGGTCCCCGGCCCGGTGCGCATGTTGACAGTCGCCGTCGTCTGCGCCGGGACGCCGGTCCCTTCCGGGAAGGCGGGCGCGGCAGGGGCCTGCGGCTGGTCCGCCGGGGCTGCCGGGGCGGTTTCTTCTTGCATGGGCGTGCCGAGATCGGGCGGCGGGGCCTGTACCGGCAGCGCTTCCAGGTCCAGGCTGGCGTCGATATCGAGGTAATCGGATAACAGCCAGCCCTGCGCGCCATCCGGGGTGCGGACATACAACCACAGGCCGTTAGCGGGCACGTCATCCCGTGCCAGCAGCGCGACGACCGTACCGCGCGCCAGTTTGGCCGTGATCGCGTACTCGCTGCCGGGGCCATGCCGCATGTTCAGCATGTCCGGCACGACCGTCGCATCGTCACCCTGGGCATAGGCTGCCACGCCGGGCATCACCAGCGTCACCAACAGCGCCAGGATCAACACCCGGCGCACCAGCGTTCGTGATAATCGGTGGTTATCCATCACGCGTTTCCCCATTTCCACCCCCCACGCAGCCCGCGTACAACGTGCCGGTAGTGTAGCATGTGGGGGTGCCTTCTGCAAGACTCGTGTCGCTGGCAGGCCCCCGATCAAGTGGCGGCGCATCCGGCGCAATGTTACACTGGGCAGCATCACCAGAAAGGATCACTCATGCCGGATTCAGCGGCGTCCGACCGCGATCTCGCCGCGTTTTTTGATGCACTCGCCGCCCGGTGGGACGCGATGCAATCCCCCGAACGGGACGCGCATCTCGCGCGGCTGCTGGCACCGCGTGCGGCGCTGTTCGCCGGGGCCCGGCACATCCTCGACATCGGCAGCGGGACCGGGGCCTTTCTACCCCACGTGCGCCGCCATGCGCCGGGGGCCACGATCACGGCCTTGGACCTGTCCGGGGCGATGCTGCGGCGGGCGCGGGCCAGGGATCGCGTGCGCGGCGGCGTCGGGTGGCTGCGCGCCAACGCGCAACGCCTGCCGGTCGCCGCGAACCGGATCGATCTGGTCACCTGCCACGACAGCTTCGCTCACCTCGAAGATCGCCCGGCGGCGCTGGCCGAGTTCCGGCGCGTGCTGGTGCCGGGCGGGCGGCTGCTGATCCTGCACGACATCAGCCGCGCGCAGGTCAACGCCATCCACGCCCAGGCGGCTGATCCGCGCGTGCGCGCGCACCTGCTGCCGCCCGTTGGCGACGTGATCCGCGTCCTGATGTCGGCGGGATTCATGGTCCTCACGGCGGAAGATACGCCCGATCACTACCTGCTGGCGGCGCGGCTGGCGTAGGCGCGAGTTTGAGAGATAGTCTTTTAGAATCTTGGGCGCAGCAAACGCCCCTACGAAAAACGTCAAACATTCCGGGCGGCATTCGCCCCCCACACACGCACGTTCACCACACCAGCCGGACCACGACCACCGCCAGCGCGATCCAGATCAGCACGATCACACCCGCCGCGATCCAGTTCACCGGCCTGCCCTGCGCCACCATCTGCCGGGCCTGGGCGCGGCAGTCGTCCATCACCGCCGGGGGGATCAGGCGCAGCGCGATCACGATCCCCAGCGGCACGATGATCAGGTCGTCCAGGTAACCCAGCACCGGGATCGGATCGGGGATCAGGTCCAGCGGGCTGAACGCGTACGCCACGACCAGCGCCGCGACCACGCGCGCCACCCAGGGCACGCGCGGATCGCGGTACGCGAGGTACAAGGCGAGCAGTTCCGTTTTGAGTTGTTGGGCGCGGTGTTTCCAGGCGGCGATCATGTCTTTTCTTATCTCCTGACGGCTGTGGCCGCTGCGCAGTTTTACCGGAGCCATGCTACACTTGAGTCAACCTGATAAAGTGTAACTCGAACCGGAGCGTGCATCATGCGTGTTTTTCGTTGTGGACTCCATGTGCTGAGCGTGCTGGTGATGGTCGTCGTGGCGCTGTCCGCCGTACCGGCGTCCCACGCACAGGACCCCGGCGACACGATTGAAGCGCTGGCCCTGCAAGCGCACCTGCAAAACCTGCGCACCGGCAGTTACACCGCCTGGATCGGGGGGCCGCTGGGTGACCCGGCTAACACGCCAGTTCGCACGGCGGTGGGCGAAGTTTTCGACAACTGGCAGTTGGCCGGATTCGCCGGGGACGACGGCCTCGCCGCGCAAGACCTGGCACGGCCTACCCTGCTCAATTTTTGGGCGTCATGGTGCCCGCCCTGCCGCGCCGAGTTCCCGCACATGGTCAGCGTCGCGCTTGATCCCGGCGCGCACGCCTTCGACGTGGTGTTCGTCAACATGTCGGACACCGCCCAGGACGCCCGCGAATACCTCGCCGGATACTCACCGGACATCCACACCGTGCTGGATGAAGGCGACCGGCTCTCGACTCGCGCCAGCGTCCAGTCGATCCCCACCAGCCTGCTGCTCGATACGGACGGCACGGTGCTGGTCGAGCACGTCGGCGTAGTGACACCGACCGTCACCGCGTTCTTGGACGCCGTCGCCGCGCACCCCGCCCAGGGCGTATTTGTGGCGAGTGAGTATGCAGACGTGACGCCGGAGCCGGTGCTGCTGCCGGTCGTGGGGCGGGACCTGGTCCCGTTGGAACAGGGCGCGCGCGCCAGCGGCACGATCACCGGCGACGATCCACAGGATGCCTACCGCTTCGAGGGCCGCGCGGGCGACCAGGTCGTGATCACGGCGCAGGCCACCTCCGGCGACCTGGATACGATGTTGGCCCTGCTCGGCCCTGACGGCGCTCTCCTGGCCGAAAACGACGATATCGAGCCGCAGATCGTCACCGATTCGCGGATCACGGCCACGCTGCCAATCGAAGGCCCCTACGTGATCGTCGTCACGCGCTTTTTGGAGGCCGAGGGATTCTCGTCCGGCGATTATGACCTGACGCTGGCCGTCACGCCGCTCGCCACTGCTGCGCCGGATGGCGCGCCGTCCGGCGATGGCTGGACGCAGCGCAGCGGTGACGGGTTTATCACGTATAACACCTCGGTCAGCGGCACGGTCAGCGGGCTTAATCCGCAGCAATTATACGCGTTCGAGGGCCGCGCGGGTGATGTCGTGTCGCTGATCCTGACGCACGATCCCGGCGCGCCGCTGTGGATCGAAATCAAGGACACGCATTTGCAGCGTTTGACGCTCAGCGATGAATCGGTAGACGGGCAAACGGCGCTGATCGACCTGGAACTGCCGGAGGATGGTTATTACCGCGTGGCGGTCGCGCGCGCGCGCTCGCGCGATTCCGTGCCGGAAGCGTTCACGCTGCGCCTCGAAGCGCCCGGCTACCCGGACGTGTCCCCCTCACCGCAAGCCCAGGGCGGCGGGAGTGTGCAATACGGCCAGACGGTGACCGGCGTCCTGACGGACGTGCAGTACGAACAGCGCTGGACCTTCGTCGGGCAGCGCGGCGACGTGATCACGCTGGATATGCAGCGTGCGCTCGACGCAGCAGGCGGGCTGGATGGTTACCTGATCCTGACCGGGCCGGACGGTCTTGTGCTGACCGAAGCGGATGACGCCAACGAAAGCGTGATGCCCGTCATCGAGGCATTCGAGCTGCCCGCAGACGGCACCTACGTCGTGACCGTGACCCGTTTCGGATTCGCCAACGGGTTTTCCACCGGGGAATATTCGCTGAGCCTGGAAAAAGTCGGCGCGACGACCGGCGGTCAGGGGCCAACCGGCGCGGGAGGCGGTACGCGCTGGCTGCCCGGCGGGACGCTGCCGGAGAGCCTGCGCTGGCTGGCCTACCAGCAGCCGGTCAGCGGGTCGCTGGCGGCGGATCACGTCGCGGACTGGTACATTTTTCGCGGGCGTGAGGGCGACGTGATCACGCTGCGCATGGCGGCCACGTCCGGCGATCTCGACCCGTACCTCATCCTGACCAACGCAGACGGTTACGAGATGGCCGCCAACGACGACGCGGCCAGCGGGTCGCCGGATGCGGCGATTGAGTCCTTCACGCTGCCCGCCAGCGACGCGTACCTGGTGCGGGCGACGCGCTACGGCTTTGAAAATGGCCCCTCGCGCGGGGACTACACGCTGGTGATCGAAACAGACGCCGAACCGGTCGGCATCGCCGGAGATAACCTGACAGCCCGCCCGCTCAGCTACGGCCAGATCGCGTATGGCTCGCTGGACATGGCGGAGCCGGGCGCAGCCTACACCTTCGCGGGACACGCGGGCGAGCGTGTGACGATCAGCGCGCAGCAGACGCAAAACACGCTCGACCCGGCGCTGTCGCTGCTCGATCCGTCCGGCAGCGAGATCGCGTCCAACCGCGACTGGACCGGCCCGCAAGAAGCGCGCATCGCCGGGTTTGAGCTGCCCGAAGACGGCACGTACACCGTCAACCTGTACCTGGAAGACCTCTCGACCGCCGGTGACTACCGCCTGATCGTGCTGGCCGCGCCGCCGGTCGAGCCGTCGCCGGGGGCGTTCGTCCCGGCGCACGGGCCGGATATCGAGCTGGTGCTGATCTGGGCATCCGCCGCCGACCTGGACCTGGCCGCTGACGGGCCAGTGGCACTTGACGCGGGGCCACAGGTCACGGACAGCGCCAACGATTTTTGCGCCACGCTGGCCGACTCGCCGCTTGAGCGGGTGATCTGGCCGGAGGGAAGCGCCGCGCCGGGCCTTTACACGATCCGCGTCCGCTACCAACTGAACTGCGGCGGCCAGCGCGAACCAGTCTCGTTCATCCTGGCAGTGGTCGCGCACGGGCAGGTCGTAGACTTCGTCGGCGGGACGCTGGCACGCGAAGGCGACACGTATTCGACGCTGTTGGAGTACGTGCCATAGTGCCGTTGCTCAATGAATTGGGAATGCATTGCATTTTCATGTTGAAATCCTTAAAATCAGAATACAAGTACATGTGCTATAATTGAGCGTAATGTGACAGAAGTTTGCGCTCTTTTCTGACGACTAGAATGGAAGCAAAAACAATGATTCACACACGGAGAATGCGAAGCAGAGTCTATCTATTTGCTCGACCTTCCTTCTTGACTGGTGTCGCGAGAATCGCCGATCCATTTGGTAGGTTGAATGTCCACAACAAGTCGCAAGATAGGAGGCGTGCCGACTATTATGCCCTGCTCTCTGACTGGAAAGCGGTTGGAGATGATTTACGAGTTGCCATCCAGCAGTACAAAAACACGGATCGGAACTCGCCATGACGGATGACAAAGCACTCGAATCAAGTGCCTATGAATCCAGTGTAGATGCCCCAGGAAATGGCGGCGACGAAAACGCCGAAGACGAGATCATACCGGCTGAAATACTCGAAGAAGTGCCTGAAAATGTCCGCCTCAAGCTTCAGGCATTTCTTATTCAACGAGAGGAATTCTACGGCCCACTGCCACATCCGAAAATTCTCAAGGGATATGAAGATGTCTTACCTGGAAGCGCCGACAGAATCCTGGGGATGGCGGAAAAAGAGCAAGATCACCGCATGAAATTGGACCATAAGAGCATTCACTCAGAACGTCTGGGTCTAGCGGCTGGTTTTTCTCTTGCGTTGATTCTTGTCGTTGGCGGTATTTGGTTAGCATATGAAGGAAAAGAATTAACTGGGTTAACCGTTCTAGTCGGTGCAATTGGCACGTTAGTCGGCATCTTCATTTTTGAACAAAGACGACGAGAACGCGAACTAATTGAGCGTCGAAAAATTCTGGAAGAGGAGTCCAAAGAATCAAGCTAGCCCTCGCAATCTTATCAAACCCACTTGCGGAGGAATCTGAACTGATTACGTTTTGCCGCCGCGTGATCGTTCATTTACCGGCTCATAAACCACGCTTAACACGGCGCGCCTATCGTTAGGATAGGATCGGTGCGCCGTGCCGGTTTTGCCCGCCACGTCATGACCCTTATCGACCCTTCAAAACACGTTTGCAGCATGGTATACTGGCCGGCACACCAACGCCTGAAGCCACGCCACGTACGCGCTTTGCACATGCTGCAAAGTCTGTGAAAAATAGTATAATGGTGGTTGCCAACTGCCACCCGTCCGGACATAGTTCGAAAGTAGCCAGTGATGGTCGAAGGGCGAGTTTTGCTTCTGAATGGTGGCACGTGGGAGCCGCTCACCGTCGTTAGCATCCCGCGCGCAATCAACTTGCTGCTGTCTGGCAAGGCGATTGTGGTCGAGGAGACGGGGCGTTTTTTGCGGACGGTCCGCTCGCAGTTTCCGGTGCCGTCAGTGATTGCGCTGCGCCACTACATCAATGTACCGCGCCGTCACGCGCATTGGAGCCGCCAGGGCGTGCTGGCACGTGATAACTACATCTGCATCTACTGCGGCGTGACTGTCGGAGATGCGGTACACGGAAAAACCATCACGCGCCGCGACCTGACGATCGACCACATCCTGCCGGTTTCACGCGGCGGGAAGAATACGTGGTCGAATACGGCCTGCGCCTGTTTTGCCTGCAATCACCGCAAAGGCAGCCGCCTGCCCGGCGAAGCAGGCATGAAGCTGATGTGGGAACCCAAAACGCCGCGTACCAGCTACCTGGTGATTGAGATGGGCAGCGGCCCCGACACCTGGAAGCGCTACATCGAGATCGGAACCAACCGCTAACGGCGGCCCGCTGCTGGCGGCCCGGTCCGTACCATGAAGTGATCCGGGGGCGCACTACCCCGCGCCCCTGTAGTTAGCCTTCTCTCTCCTGCCCCCGCTTTTTACGTAACGACGGTCCGCTGTATAATACAGGTCGAACGGCCCACCAGGAGGTAAAAAACACCCATGAAACGATTGATTCCGATCCTGACTCTGGTCGCGCTCCTGCTGGCAGTCACGATCAGCACAGCGAACGCACAAGACGGTCATGGCGGCACGGAGTCCGGCGGCGAAGGCGGCAATAGTGCCGGCGGTGAGATCGCGGCCCTGCGCGGCGCAGCCGTGTACGCCCAGTTCTGCCAGGCCTGTCACGGGCCGCACGGCGAAGCGGTGGCCGAAGGCCCGGCTTTTCAGGCAATCACGTATCACGCCGACACGGCGCGCGACGTGATCGACAACGGGCGCGATTCTGATCAAACGGACGGCGTCGCCATGCCCGCCTTCAAAAAAGTGATCGACAGCGGCCAGTTGGATGACCTGATCGCCTACATGGCCACCTGGGAGAGCGGGAACACGCCGCCGCTGCCAGCGCCGAACGTCGGCAGCGTGCCGGATCATGTGCCAGACTATTTCGGGGACGCGCACGCGGGTGCGGTGACGTATGCCGATTTTTGCAGCGGGTGTCACGGTGCCACCGGTGAGGGACGCGGTCAGAAGGCGTTCCCGCGCCTCAGGTTCGAGCCGGAGCAGACGATTACCCTGGTGCGAGATGGCACCGCTAACGTGTACATGCCGGCCTTCGGCGTACAACAGGGCGGGCCATTGGACGACCAGCAGTTGACCGATCTTGAAACGTATCTCGCCTCGTGGGAAATGAACACGGAGAAACAAAAGGAATCCGGCACGACCGGCGTCAGCGTGCTGTTGATCGTGACCGGGGCGGCGATTATCGCGGGCGTCGGCGCGGTGTATATGTCGCGCGGGTCGGTAATGGACACCGGCGAGGGCTGACACCACCATCGATGATTGCCTCACCGATCACCGTTCACCCGCTGGAAGGTGCGGATCGCGCCTGGGCGCTGCGCCTGCTCACAGACTCCTGGGGCAGCGGGCGGGCCGTAACGCGCGGCGTGTTGTACGACCTCAGCACGATGCCGGGCCTGGTCGCGTGGCGCGGCACGGACCGCGTCGGGCTGCTGCTGTACCGCATCGACGGCGACGCGTGCGAGATCATGTCGCTGGACAGCGTGGTCGAAGGCATTGGGGCCGGGTCGGCGTTGATGGCCGCCGCGCAGGACACGGCCCGCGCGGCGGGCTGCGTGCGCCTGTGGTTGATCACGACCAATGACAATACGTACGCGCTGCGTTTTTACCAGCGGCGCGGCCTGCGGCTGGCGGCGCTGCACCGCGATGCGATAGCAGAATCGCGGCGGCTCAAACCGGAGATTCCGCTGGTGGGCATGGATGGCATTCCGCTGCGCGACGAGATCGAGCTGGAGATCATACTGTAGCGGCGTCACGCCGGACCCCGTCTTCCGTGCGGAGGTTTCGCCCCCGGACTCCGCGAGTCAGACGAAAAGTTTTATAGGGGCGGCGCTTCGAACTGCTGGTTCGCTTCCGCCCAGGGTTTGCGGTGGACGCAGCAAACGCCCCTACGTGAAAAAACCTTGCCCCGAAAATGAGATACCCCCTCCGCCGCCCCTCAATCGTCCCCGAATCTGAACGATGGTATACTTTGAGTGTAAGTCTATGATCATCAGAATCATAAACCAAAAGGGAGGGTGTCATGCGCTCGTTCCTGAATGAGTTCAAAGAATTCGCCATGCGCGGCAGCGTGATCGATCTTGCGATCGGTATTATCATCGGTGTGGCATTCAACGATGTCGTCAAATCGCTGGTCAACGACGTAATCATGCCGCCCATCGGATTGTTGTTGAACAACGTCAATTTTGCGGACCTGTACATCAACCTGAACGACAAAAGCTACCCGTCGATGGCCGCCGCACAAGAAGCCGGGGCGGCGACGATCAATTACGGTCTGTTTTTGAATACCGTGATCAATTTTGTGATCGTCGCGCTCGTGGTCTTCATGCTGGTCAAGCAGATCAACCGGCTGAAGCCGGCTGAAGAAGCGCCCGCCGCGCCCGCCACAAAAGAGTGCCCGTTCTGCCGCACATCAATCCCGGTCGAGGCGACGCGCTGCCCGGCCTGCACCTCCCACCTGGACGAAACCGCCAGCCCGGCGTAAACCGGTGGTGGCATGGCGGTGATTCTAGTGGACGCCAGACCGAACAGTTGCTACAATACACACTGATGCGATGTAGTGTTCGGTGACTTATTGAGAAGGGTTGACTATGGCGGAACCACAGTGGGAAAAGGACAGGCTTTTACCAGCAGGGCAAAAAACCGTCAAACGGTCAGGGCGCTGGAAATTTCTGTTGATCGGGCTTGTGATCCTGGGCGCGATGGGTTATTTGTTGTTTTCCAGCACATTGATCGGCGCGCGGTATTACGTCACCGTCGAAGACCTGCTGAACGATTCCAACATGGTCAACAAAACGGTGCGCGTATCCGGCGCAGTGGACGGCGACCCGGTATTTGATCCCGCGACCAATGAGCTGCACTTCGTGATCGCCAACATCCCCAACGACAACGACTCGATCCGCGAGCAAGGCGGGCTGGCCCTGGTGCTGCACGACGCCGTGACCAACCCGGACGCGCCGCGCATACAGGTCGTCGCCCACGACAAAGAAATCCCGGACCTGCTGCAAAACGAGGCGCAGGCGATCATGTCGGGCAAACTCCAGCAGGTAGACGGCGGTTACATCTTCTACGCCGACGAGATCACGCTGAAATGCCCGACCAAGTACCAGGAAGACGTGCCGAATCAGGTCGTCGAATAAGCAGCCGCCAAAAAACCGAATCCAACAGCGCCGGACATGCTCCGGCGTTTTTGTTGGGATGTCCCGCGCAAAAATCACTACCGGATTCCATCATTTGAACCTTATTGACCCTTTAATGCCTATAGACAGCTTTAAAAAGGTGATATATAATCATGAACAGCATGGATGCCATCACACGAAGGGAAGCTGTCGATCATGGGCGCGTATGGATTACCCGGCCCATTCGAATGGGTCGCCATACCGGGCGGCCCGGTCACATTGAGGGCCGGGGGCTACCTGCCGGAGCCGACGCCGTTTGAGGTCGCGCCGTTCGCCATCGCCCGTTACCCGGTCACCAACCGCCAATACGCTCGTTTTATCGACGCGGGCGGTTATGCGAACTCCACGTGGTGGACGCCCGACGGGTGGGCCGCCCGGCAGCGTCAGGGTTGGACGCAGCCGCGCACCTGGGGCCTGACCGAATCGAAATACGGCGACTGCCCGGTGATCGGCGTATCGTGGCACGAAGCGGTCGCGTTCTGCCGCTGGTTGAGCGACGTCAGCGGCGAAGCGCTCAGCCTGCCCACCGAGCAGCAGTGGCAGCGCGCCGCCCAGGGTGACGACGGGCGCGAGTTCCCCTGGGGCAACGACTGGCCTAACGAAGTGTACTGCAACTGGAACCGGGACATCGGCACGACGACGCCCGTCACGCAGTATCCGGCGGGAGCCAGCCCGTTTGGCGTGTTGGATATGAGCGGCAACGTTTGGGAACTGTGCCGCACCGGTCGGGAGAGCGGCACGACCGCGCTGGATGGCACTGAACGGCGCATCGTGCGCGGCGGCTGTTGGGTGAACGACAGCCCACTGAACCTGCGTGTCACTCAACGCGACGGCCCCTTCCCTGTCGATGCGTACTACCTGTTCGGGTTCCGCTGCGCGCGCCCGGTATAAGCCAGTTTACCGTTGACAGGTGTCGCGCCGTTTGTTACGATCACGCTCATAAGTGAGTTCACAACCGAACAACTCAAAGGCTGTGACGGAGAAAAGTACGCGCGGGGACCACTCCCAGGGAGTCCGGGTCGCTGACTGTAAGCCCGGATGAGGCCGGTACACACCACCGGGCCGGTATACATTACCGGATGGTACGCGCGGAAGTTCGCTCCTGAGCCGACGGGGGAACGCCTGAGACCAGGCCAGTAGTCCGCTCCGCCCGCCCCGCGTTAACCGGGCTGCCCATCTCGTTCCCTGACCGGGGATCGACGTGGGGAATGAAGCGAGGTCGCTCGTGCAGCGGCCTAAGCAGGGTGGTACCACGGGAACCGTTCTCGCCCCTGATCCGGTAAGGATTGGCGGCGAGATTTTTTGTTTTTCGGTCTGGATGTGAAACAATAGGCTGTGTACAATCCATCAAGAGAGGATGTCCATGCTAGAACAACTTGACTCGATCTACCAACGCGCGCTGGCCGAGCTGGACGGCATCACCGGCAGCGAGACGCTCGCCGAGTGGGAGCGCCGCTACCTGGGCAAAAAAGGCGACGTGACGCTCATGCTGCGCTCGACCGGCCAGCTTCCCAAAGAGGAACGCGCCGCGTTCGGGCAGCGTGCCAACACGATCAAAAACGAGCTGAGCGCCGCGTTTGCCGCGCGTGAAGAGGCGATCCGCCAGCACGAACTGGCCCGCACGCTCGAAGAAGGCGACGTGGACGTGACGCTGCCGGGCCGCCGCATTCCGACCGGCGGGCTGCACCCCGCCACGCAGACGCTGCGCGAGTTTTACGCCATCTGGGCCGAAATGGGGTTCCAGGTCTATCGCAGCCGCGACGTGGAAGACGACGACACCAACTTCACGCTGTTGAACATCCCGCCGCACCACCCCGCGCGTGATATGTGGGACACCTTCCACACCACGACGCCGGGTGTGATCCTGCGCACGCACACCAGCCCCGGCCAGATTCGCGCCATGCGCGACTACGGCGAAAACGGCACGCAGCCGATCCGCGTGATCCTGCCGGGCATGTGCTACCGCTACGAGCAGATTTCGGCCCGCAGCGAGATTCAGTTCAACCAGGTCGAAGGACTCGCGATCGGGCACCACATCCACCTGACCGATCTCAAAGGCACGATTGCCGAATTTGCGCAGCGCATGTTCGGTGAAAACAAGCGCGTGCGCTTCCGGGGATCGCACTTCCCGTTCACCGAGCCGAGCATGGAAGTGGACATCGAGTGTATCCTGTGCGATGGGCATGGCTGCCCGGTGTGCAAGTACACCGGCTGGATCGAGATCGCGGGCTGCGGCATGGTCCACCCGGTCGTGTTGGAAAACGGCGGCTACGATCCCGCCGCGTGGAGCGGATTCGCGTTCGGCATGGGGCCGGAGCGCATCACGATGAACAAACACGGCATTCAAGACATCCGGTACTTCTGGCAGAACGACCTGCGGTTTTTGGAGCAGTTTTAGGCGAGCGATCAGCAATAAGCGGTTAGCTTTCAGCTAAAAGCCAGGCGGGACAGGGTTGGGTCGTGCAGCGACCGGGGTTGCCGGGCGTTGAGAGCAAGCCTCACCCCTTAACCCCCGGCCCCTTTTCCCCTCTCCACAGTGTGGAGAGGGGCCAGGGGTGAGGCTAACCGGCGAACAGTCGCCTACGGTCAGCTCGGCAGCTTACCGGCTTGTTAAGGTGTCCACGCTGCTTTTGTTTTATGCTTATTGCTGATCGCTGACCGCTGAAAGCTGACCGCTGACCGCCGTTCGCTACATTCAGGAGATTTTAGGCATGTTACTTAACCTTAAGACGATTCACAGACCCAAACATATCGCGGACGCGGTCGCGCTGCTGCAACAGCCCAACACCTACCCGCTCTACGGCGGCGCGGCCCTGCAACGGAACCCGCGCCCGGAAGTCGAAGTGGGGATCGACCTGAGCCGCCTGGCGCTGGATTACGTGCTGGACAGCCAGAACTCGCTGCGCCTCGGTTCGATGCTGACACTCGAACAGGTGCGCCAGGCGTGCCTGGAACGCGCCGCGCAGCATCCCAAGATCGGCGGGATCGCGGCTGCGCTGGCCGCCGACGCGCCCGAAACGCTGCGTCACACCCTGACGCTGGGCGACCTGCTGATGGAACGCGATCCGCAGTCGCTCACGCTGACGCTGCTGGTCGCGCTGGGGGCCGTGCTCAAGCGCATCGACGTGGACCTGCACTTCACCATGATGACGTGGCTGGGCATGCGCCAGGACATCGCCAGTTACCTGATCGCGCACGCCCGCATCACGCGCGGGCCACAGCAGGCCGCCGTCGCGTTCGAAAAAGTCGCGCGCACGCCCGCCGACGCGCCAATTGTCGGCGCGGTGGCCTATGCCGAACGGCACGCGGACTCGTCCCAGTATACGGCGCTGGCGCTGTGCGGCGTGGCGCAGACTCCGATCCCGCAGCCGCAGGTCGCGCAGCACCTTGATGAAACCGGCGACCTGGATGCGGCACTGGACCTGCTGCAGCTCGATCCGCCGGACGATCACTGGGGCAGCCGCGCTTACCGGGCCGCGATGGCACGGGTTGTCAGCCGCCGGGCGCTGCAACGCGCCCTGGAACAGGCAGGTGATGAATCATGACGATTGAAAACGACGACGATCTACAAAAACTGCTGCGCATCGGGCAAATTTGCGGCCTGACGCTGCATCACATGCTGGCGCACGTCGAGCCGGGCATGACCACCGCCCAACTGGATGCCATCGGCGCGGCGTTTCTAAAACAGCACAAGGCGCGATCCGCGCCGATCCTGGCGTACAACTATCCGGGCCACACCTGTATCAGCCTCAACGACGAGGCCGCGCACGGCATCCCCGGCGAGCGCGTGATCCAGCCGGGCGACCTGATCAACGTGGACGTGTCCGCCGAGTTGGAAGGGTACTGGGCCGATACGGGAGCCAGTGCCATCGTGCCGCCGGTTTCGCCCGCGTTTGAACGGTTGTGCGCCTTCACGCGCGCTGCCCTGGCCGAAGGGATCAAGGTCGCACACGCCGGGCAGCCCGCCAACGTGATCGGCAAAGCGGTCGAAGCGATAGCGCAGATTGGCGGGTACCGCGTGATCCGCGCGCTGACCGGGCACGGCGTCGGGCGGCACATTCACGAAAGACCGTCCGTCTTCAATTTCGACAACCCGCGCGACCACGCGCAGCTTACCGAGGGGCTGGTCATCACGATTGAGCCGTTCCTCAGCCTGGGCGAAGGCCGCGTGTACACCGACCGGGACGGCTGGACGCTGCGCTCGGTAGATGGCAGCGTCGCGGCGCAGTACGAACATACGCTCGTCATCGCCGGTGACCAGCCGATATTGGTCACGGCGGTATGACGGCCATGCTCGACAAGCTGTACCTGATCAACGAGGCGTTTTTTGCTGATCGCTGAACGCTGATTGCTGAACGCTATTCTTCACAGGAGAAGCAGGTTAGACGATGAAAGTTCCGATTTCCTGGCTCACAGATTACGTGGACGTGGATATGTCCATCGAAGAACTGGCCGAGCGCCTGACGCTGGCCGGGCTGGAAGTGTCGCACATCGAGTATATCGGCATCCCGCAGGGCGATCCGCCGGAAGGCATCAACCTGCCGCCGTCCGATCACCTGGTATGGGACCGCGAAAAAATCGTGCTGGGCGCGATCTGCGAGGTGAAATCCCACCCCGACGCCGACCGGTTGGTGCTGGCGATGGTCGATTATGGCGGCAGCGAGTTGGAGCAGTGCGTCACCGGCGCGCCTAACCTGTTCCCGTACAAGGACCAGGGGCTAATCGACCCGCCGCTGCTCGCGCCGTTTGCGCACGAGGGCGCGGAGGTCATCGACGGGCACGCCGACGACAGCAGCCGCATGATCCTCAAAGAACGCGCGCTGCGCGGCATCCCGAACCGCAGCATGGTGTGTTCGGAAAAAGAACTCGGTCTATCCGACAGCCACGAAGGTATTTTGCTGCTCGACTGGGACGAATTTGGACACCTGCCGCCCGGCACGCCGTTTCAGGACGTGCTCGGCGACGCCGTGCTGGATATCGACATGCTGCCGAACATCGCCCGCGCCTACAGCGTCGTCGGCGTCGCGCGGGAAGTCGCCGCGCTGACCGGCGGCGAGCTGCGACTGCCCCCCTTCGACATGGTGGCCGAGGGGCCGCCCATCGCGGGCCAGGTGTCGATCGACATCCGCGAGCCGGCGCTTAACCCGCGATTCACACTGGCGCTGCTGCGCGGCGTCGAACAAAAACCATCGCCGGGCTGGATGCAGCGCCGCCTGCGGCTGGCCGGGATGCGCCCGATCAACAACCTGGTGGACGCGACCAATTACGTCATGCTGGAGCTGGGCCAGCCGCTGCACGCCTTCGACTGGGATATCCTGGTCGAGCGCGCGGACGGTGAGCCGCCGGTCATCATCACGCGCCTGCCCGACCCCGGCGAGCACCTGATCACGCTCGACGGCGCAGATCACGCGCTGGACGACTACAACATCCTGGTCGCGGATACAGCCGGGTCGCTGAGTATGGGCGGCATCATGGGCGGGCTGGAAAGCGAAATCTGGGACCCGCAGACGATGGGCAGCCCGCTGGACGCGATGGGCATCGAACTGAGCGAGGACGCGGCAGAACCCGTGCATGGCAAAGCCAGCGCACGCCCGCCCACCGGAACCGTGCTGCTCGAAGCGGCGAACTGGAACTTCATCAACATCCGGCGCACGATGCAAAGCCAAAAAATGGACAGCGAGGCCGGGATGCGTTTTAGCCGGGGCGTGCATCCGGCGGTGGCCCCGCTCGGCCTGCGGCGCTGCATCGAGTTGATGCGCCAGATCAGCGGCGGCCAGATCGCGCAGGGCATCATCGACGAGTACCCGCTGCCCGCCGAGACGATCCGCGTCGATCTGCCGGTCAGCGAAGTGACGCGCCTGGTCGGCTTCGAGATTCCGCAGGACGAGATCGTAGACATCCTGCGGCGGCTGGAATTTGAGGTCGCGCCGGACGGCGACCTGCTGCACGTCACCGCGCCAGATCACCGCATGGATATCGGCACCGGCATGACCGGGCAGGCCGACCTGATCGAGGAAATCGCGCGTATTTACGGGTATGACCGCATCCCCAGCACGGTCATTGCCGACGAACTGCCCGCCCAGCGCTCGAATACGGCCCTGGACCGCGAAGAAGCGCTGCGCGACACGCTGGCCAAAACCGGGCTGCGCGAGATCGTGAATTATCGCCTGACGACGCCGGAGCGCGAAGCGCTGCTCACGCCGCCCGGCCAGCCGTCACACTGGCCGGATGCCGGGTACGTCACGCTGGCGAATCCGATCGCGGCGGACAAAACCGTGATGCGCCATACGCTGCTGGCGGGCATACTTGACATCGCCGCCGCCAACGCGCGCCACACCGACCGCCAACTACTGTTCGAGATCGGCCACGTCTACCTGCCGGTCAGGGGCGAGGCGCTGCCCGACGAACCGGCGCACCTGGGCCTGCTGCTGACCGGGCCGCGCGGCATGCCGCAGTGGCAGGGCGACGCCGACAGGGGGTTGATGGACTTCTTCGACCTCAAAGGCGTGATCGAAGCCGTGCTGCGCGATCTGCGCATCGCCGGGCAGGTGGCGTACCTGCCGGTCGAGCACAGCACGTTCCATCCGGGCCGGGTGGCGCAGCTTCAGATCGACGGGCGCGTGATCGGCGTGTTGGGCGAAGTGCACCCGCTGGTCTGCGAGACCTACGGCCTGGGGCTGGACCTGGATCGCCCGGTGGCCGCCGCCGAATTGAATCTCGACGAGCTGCTGCTCAACGTCACCGACCTGCGCGCGATCCGGCCCGTGCCGACGCAGCCCGCCGTGTACCAGGATATCGCGCTGATCGTGGACGATCGCACGCCCGCCGCCGAAGTCGAACAGGTGATCGTGCAGGCGGGCGGCGAGCTGCTCGAAGCGGCGCGGCTGTTCGACGTCTATCGCGGCGACCCGA
>CAYMTN010000038.1:0-31800 GCA_964393335.1 uncultured Anaerolineaceae bacterium | reverse complement strand
AGAATGCTGCGAGCATCGCGGGCATGATCCTGACCACCGAAGCCCTGATCACCGACATCCCCGAACAAAAGGGACCGGCAATGCCGCCGATGCCCGATTATTAAACCGGCGACCACCGCTGGTTTAGACCAACTTGACATGAACGGCTCCTCTGCACAGGGGGGCCGTTTTTTGTTGCTGTGTCCGACACTGTTTTCGTGCTATCAACCGCGTTATGGTGTACACTGGCAGGCGGACAGGGTGGTTATGGTCGTCGTGGAACAGCAGTGCGCCAGGACAGAACGTATTCATGACAGACAAACTGGTTGGTACGACAATCGGCGGTTACCACATTCTCGAAGAAGTGGGGCAGGGCGGCATGGCGACCGTCTACCGCGCGCACCAGATCTCGATGGACCGGGATGTGGCGATCAAAGTGCTGCCGCCGCAGTTTTTGAACCAGACCACCTCGTTAGACCGCTTCAAACAGGAGGCGAGCATTGTCGCTCACCTTGAGCACCGGGCGATTGTGCCGGTCCATGATTACGGCGAACACGAGGGCATCCCCTTTATCGTGATGCGTTACATGGACGGTGGGTCTGTGGATGATCTCATGGACAAGGGCGCGATTCCGCCGGATCAGGCCCTGGGGATTTTGCAGCAGATCGCCCCGGCGCTGGACTACGCCCACCGCGAAGGGGTCCTACACCGCGACCTGAAGCCGAGTAATATCCTGTTGGATTCAAACGGCGATGCGTATATCACCGATTTTGGGATCGCCCGCATCCTGGGGACGAATCCGAAGCCGCTGACGACCAGCGGCGTCGTTGGCACGCCGTCGTACATGTCGCCTGAGCAGGCCCAGGGTCACGACCTGGACGGGCGCAGCGACGTATACGCCTTGGGCGTCGTGCTGTTCGAGATGTTGACCGGCGTCCGTCCATTTGAGGGTGAAACGCCGTATACGGTTGCTGTAAAACACGTCACCGAATCCCCCCCGTCAGCGTGCAAAATCAACCCAAGCCTGACACGCGCGGTCGAGCAGGTTTTGTTCAAGGTGTTGGAGAAGAACCGTCTCAATCGTTATCAGACGGCAACCATGCTGACCGAAGCGCTGCAGAGCGCCCTGCAACAGCCTCCTGCGTCGCCGGTCAGCAGTGAAGCGATGATACAGACAGAACCGTCGCTGAACGAAGCGCTCAAAGCCGGGGCTGCTCAACGACGACTCGATACGTCGCGCGCGTATCTTGGGCAGCCCGGACCGCAGGCGCAAGCCCACTCTGATCCGCATGTGCGCTCGCCCGATATCCAGCTCATGTCGCCATACGTGCCGCCCGCGTCGCATTCGTATTCCGGGCCGCTCGTCGTCTCCCGGCGGCGCAAGACGTCGCCTAATCTGCCGTCATGGTGGACATGGTGGGCAACGCTGGCGCTGCTCGTCGTCGGGCTGGCTTTGGCCGTTGGACTGGGTGGGTTGTACGTGGTCATGAACGATTCACCGGCCAGTACCGCCGTGTCGGAGGATTACAGCGCGACGGCAGTGTTCAAGCTGACGGCGACCAGGCAGGCCGTCCAACAGGCGGTTGATCCACCGGCGGCCAATAGCATCACGCCGCTGCCACTGCTCACGGCAACGCCAACCGGCCCGGCGACGATTCCCCCAACGAACACGAGCCGGGCACCGTAACCCGGCTGTCAGACAAAAAACAAGCCGGGGATTTCGTCCCCAGCTTGTTTGGCGCATCGCGTGACGGTTTACCAGCCGCGTTTTTTGGCTGCCGCCATTTTGATCGCCCCCAGCACGCGGTCCAGGCCGGCAGACACGCTGCCTTCGGGCAGGTGGAAACGTACCACACGCCGGTTCTTAGCCTGGAGTGCTTCCAGATCGCCCTGTGCCTGAGCACGCTTGAGCAGCATGAAATCATACGGCTCGCCGGGGATCGGGATTTCTTCGTAGTTATCCACCGTGATCTGGATGAATACGCCGTTGTTGGGGCCACCCTTGTGAAGCTGGCCGGTTGAATGTAAGAAACGCGGCCCGTAGCCCAGCGTTACCGCGCGGGTGGTGGCGTGACGTAATTCTTGCCGGATGTTTTCAAGAAGCTCGTTGTGCCGCTCGGTAGGGGCCAGATACGCCATCAAGGCGATGTAATCGCCCGATCGTGCGAGGCTCATGTGGGCCAGCAGCAGGTTAATCAGGTCGCCGTAGTCAAAGCGGCGCTGCTCTCCAACGTGGCGCAAGGTTTCAGCCGTACGGCGGTCGGCATACAGCTTCAGCCCATTTTCTTCCAGGACCGGTTGATCTTCAGGCAGTTCGCCCTGTTCCTTGAAGACTGCAAGCAGGCGCTTGGTGTTGTCTTTGCTCTCCTGTACGTTTGGCTGGTCAAAGGGGTTGATGCGCAGCAGGTGCCCGGCGACGGCAGTCGCAAACTCCCAGCGGAAGAACTCGCCGCCCAGATCGTAGGCGTCGGCCAGGTGCAACGTCAAGACCGGGTGCCCGGCGATTTTCATGTCGTCGATCTGGCTGTCCAGGTGCCCTTCGGCGTCATCCAGGCGCAGATAGACGAAGAACCGGTCATCGTCAAAATCACGCGGGTCTTCGGGGATCACGTTGGCGACAGGCACAATCCCCAGGTTTTCTTTACCGGTACTCTCCGCGATCAATTGTTCGGCCCACAGCCCAAAACTATCGATTTGAGGCGATGCCACCAGGCACACCTTATCCCGGCCCTGTTCGGCCAGATGCCCCATCATGACGCCCAACCAGGCCGCCGGGTTGCTCGTGGTGGGTACGTTGCGCTCGCAAGCCGTCGCCATGCGGCGGGCGCTGGCGAGTAGTTTGTCCAGGTCGAAGCCCATGATCGCGGCGGGGACCAGCCCGAAATAACTTAGCACGCTGTACCGCCCGCCGATGTCTTCCGGATTCAGGAACAGATACCTAAATGCGTTGTCACGGGCGATTTTTTCCAGCCGCGATCCGGCATCGGTGATAGCGCAGAACTGCTCGCCAGCTTTGTCGCCGTGTCTCGCTGAGACGAGGCCGTAGAAGTGCTTGTACAACGAGAGCGTCTCGACGGTGGTGCCTGACTTGGTCGACACAATAAACAGCGTGTTGTCCAGATCGAACTGCTCCGCCGCCAGCGTGATGGCCTGCGGGTCGGTGGTATCGAGCACCATCAAATCCGGGAAGCCAGGCAGAACGCCGAAGCTCTGCCGCATGACTTCCGCGGCCAGGCTGCTGCCACCCATCCCTAACAGCACGGCGTGGCTGTAGCCGCGCGCCCTGACCTCATCCCGCAGCGCGTAGACCGGCTCAAAAAAAGCATCCTCGGCGTTCACGATGTCCAGCCAGCCCAGGCGCGAGCTGATCACCTGCTGGTGGGTGCTTTCTTCCTTCCAAACGGACGGGTCTTTATCCCAAATGCGGCGCACAACACCGTCTTTGTCGAGTTGGGCCAGCGAGTCGCGGACGCCGTGGTCGTAGGCGGCCATGCTGGTCGCCTGGCGTGGCATAATGCCGGTCAGCAGCACCTGGCGTTTGCCTTCCACGGCTTCGATCAACCGCCGGAAATCGTTGGCAAACGATTCGACGCCGTCGCCCTGGAGCTGCTGCACAACCTTATCCATGCGCACGCCGACCTCGGCCAGTTGCGCCATAACATCACGCGCCTGGTCCATGTCCACTTCGAGCGTTGGCGCGGCGGTGCCATGATCTTCAAACGCCTCAACGGTTTGTGGCGGCAGCGTGTTGACCGTGTGCGGCCCAATCAACGCATCGACATAGTAGGTGTCGGGAAAGTTGGGGTTCTTGGTGCTGGTGCTGGCCCACAGGGGACGCTGGACGCGTGCGCCGGAGTCGGCCAGCCGCGCGAACCGCTCGCCTTCAAAAATGTCTTTGAAGTGCCAGTAGGCCAGCTTGGCGCTGGCGATAGCGGCCTTGCCAATTAATTCGCGGTTGGCCTGCGCCCGCTCAAAACCACCGCGCAGCCGCCCGGCGCGGATGTTGTTTTCCAGGATGTTGTCAACGACGGTGTCAATCCGGCTGAGGAAAAAGCTCGCCACAGACGCGACATGCGATATATCATCGCCGGCCTCGAGGCGGCGCTCCAACCCCCGGACGTACCGCTGGGCAACTTCGATGTAGTTGGAGACTGAAAACAGCAGCGTTACATTGACGTTGATCCCGGCGGCGATGGCGTCCTCAATCGCGGGCAGTCCCTGGGGTGTGCCAGGAATTTTGATCATGACATTCGGGCGGTCTACTGCCTTGAACAAGCGCTTGGCCTCGCTAAGCGTTTTGTCGGTATCGTATGCCAGCAGCGGCGATACTTCCAGGCTGACGTACCCGTCTTCGCCATCTGTCCGGTCATATACCGGGCGCAGCACGTCGGCAGCCGCGCGGATATCGCTGATGGCAAGCGTTTCGTAGATCGCCATGACATCCAGATCGAGCAGACCGGCGATGGCGTCGTCGTATTCTTCCGTATCGCCAATGGCTTTGGCGAAAATGGTCGGGTTTGACGTCATACCCACAATGCCATCCTTGACAAGCTGCGTGAGTTTGCCGGACGTCATCAGGCTGCGCTTGATGTAATCCATCCAGATGCTTTGCCCGTACTGCTGGACTGCAAGTAGGGGATTGTCTGCCATTCAAAAGCCTCCTAAAAAGTGAAGAATCCTGTTAAGATCGGCTGTTTTGGGCGGCGGCCTCGATGGCACGGACTTTGTTATGCCGCCGGACATGCCGTGTCTGGTTTGCTTCAAACCGGGCGCTGACAAAAGCATCGACCAACTCTTGTGCGACGGCGCTGCCGATGATCCGGCTGCCCAGGCACAGAACATTCATGTTATCATGCTCGACGCCCTGGTGCGCGGAATACGTGTCGTGGCACATCGCCGCGTAGATGCCGGTCATTTTGTTGGCGGCAATGCTGGCTCCCACGCCGCTGCCGCACACGATAATGCCACGTTCGGCACTGCCGTCCAGCACGTGTTGGCCCACAGCCTGGGCAAAGTCGGGATAATCGACGGACTGGTCGGGGTTGTCGGTTCCGACATCAATCACGGCGTGTCCCTGACTACGCAAATAATCTGCCAAATATGATTTGAGCGGAAAGCCTGCATGATCCGCGCCGATTGCCAAGTTCATGTATCTGGTTGCCTCTGGTAATGTGGTCTGCCGCGCGGCCCGATTATAACGCATGGCAGGGGAAAAAAAAGCACCAAGGCCCCGGATTTCACATGGGGCCTTGAGTTATTTTCGACAATTCATACGGTCTAGCCAGGGGCCAGGGTCGCGGTAGGTCCGGTGGGCGGTGCTTGAGTCGGCGGCGGCACGAGAGTCGGTGCCGGGGCCATTGTCGGAGCCGCGCCTGTTTCGCCGGTCGTGCTATCGGTACTGCCAGCCGATGCGGCAGGCGCTGCCGGGACGACATTCGTCACGTCGCCCACGCAGCGGAAGCCGATGGAGGCGGTCGGGCTGCCGGGTGGGGCGCTCAAGCGATGCACGGAGCGCAAGAACAGGGGAGCAGTATCCCAACTGCCGCCGCGCAGCACGCGTTCGGTGCCAGCAACGGGGCCGCGCGGGTTCGGCTGCGGGTTGTTGACCTGCTGCTTGTAATAATCCGCCTGGTACCAGTCGTAAACCCATTCTGAGACATTACCCGCCATGTTAAAAACGCCATACGGGCTGGTACCGTTCGGGTAGGAGGATACCGACACCGTCCCGGCGTTTTCTGACACCGAGGACATGGCCTTCTGCGGATCGAACGTAAAGCCCCAGGGATACAGGTAGTCCTGCGATCCGCGTGCTGCACGTTCCCATTCCGCCTCGGTGGGCAGGCGGCGGTTCAACGTTTCACAATAAGCGGCTGCACCCCACCATGTCACATACGTGACCGGGTGCTCGCTGTAAAAGTCGGGGTTGCGCACCGAATAGGTGGTGCCATCGTATACGATGTAGCTGTTCTCCTGTTCCTGGGTCGTCAAGGCGCACGGTTGGCCCTGGCACCGGTTTTTATGACTATCCGGCCCCAGCCAGTTCAAGAATTCGACATACTGCATTACGCTGACTTCGTATATTTCCATGTCGAAGCTGTCAACCGTCGTCGGATGCGGCGGCGTGGAGTCCTCGACCCATTCGAGGCGGCCTTCACATGACTTGCCATATAACGCGCATTCGTCGAGCGCGGCGTTAGCCTCTTCGAGCGTGGTGCCCATCATGTAGGTGCCGCCGGTGATGCGTGCCAGATCCGTCTTCAGCGCATCAAGCCTGGGCGGGATGGCCGGCGGACCGGGCAAGCCGATTGCCTCGGTTTGTTGTTCGACGGGTGGCGTCCCGACGACTGGCGTACCCTGGGCGGCGGCCTGTGTTTCGGTCGGTTGGGCCGCAGCCACGCTGTCAGCGGTCCGGGTATCGGCAGTGGGCTGCGCTGCTCCGGTGTTGGTTGTACTGCCTGGCAGGGGGGAGGGTGTCGGGGTGGTTGGCGCGGCGACGTCCGGGGATGCCGGTTCTTCGGTGGTGCCCGGTGGCGCGGCGGCGTCAGTGGTTTCGACGGCAGTTGGGGGCGTTCCCAGGACCTGCTGCGCGGCGGCGAGCGTTTGCTGCGCGATCATGGCTTGAAGGGCGATCTCGGTTTCGTTAGGCACGATCTCCACCCTGGCACCTCCGGGCGTTGACGTATCGCCTTCCAGAATCGGGAAGCTGATCGCACCCAGCGCGTATGCGCCAACACATAGGACCATCGCAAAGCCCAGTCCGAGGATCGAGCCCATGAGCAGCCATTGCCAGCTTGAGTCTCGCGTGCGGCGGCGCAGGCTACCGTAGTTGTCTCTCATCAAGGCTAATCTCCTTACTCGTAATTGTCTGGGTCACCTGGCTGGGACCGCAGATAATCGCTAATAATACCGCTCCTGCAGGTGATGACCAAACGCTTAGCCTACGTTTGATCGGCGTTTTTAACCGAACTCTCATCCTCGCGCAGCGCGGACAGGCGGCGGTACGTGGCCTGAATGGTCAGCGCATCCGCCACGTGGAACGGCTCCGGGGCTTCGACCGCCACCGTTCCCTGCACGTCGTAATCGATCATCGCTTGCAGCAGGTCGCGGTAACGGATGTCGGCTTCGTTGAGCGGCAGGTGATTCTTTTCGCCGCGCGGCCCGTACGCGATTCCCGACAAGTGTCCGTGCAGGCGGTGCAACCCGTCGCGTCCAAGCATATCCTCGACGGCTGCAAAGATGGCGGCGAATTCGGCATAGGTGTTCGACTGGCCATACCGCGCGTGCAGGTGCGCAAAATCGATGCAGGGCATCACACCGGGAATGTCCCGGCTGAGTTGGAGCGTTTCTTCCAGCGTGCCAAACACGGCTGTTTTGCCCATCGTTTCCGGTCGCAGCGTCACGTCGACACCTTCCTCGTCCAGGATGCCCCGGATTTCGAGCAACTTCTCTTTCATTCGTTCGTACACTTCATCAGGGGGCTGGTTGTGGTACGAGCCGGGGTGAAAGACGATGTCACGCGCGCCAGCCAGGTATCCTTTTCGGGCGGCGGTCAGCAGCCGTTCGTCGCTCTTGCGCATCAACTCGCCGGTCTGGCTGTTAAGATTGATATAATAGGGCGCGTGGATGCTGAGCGAGACAGTGTGAGCTTCGGCGGTAGCCTTGATCTCGGCGCAGGTTTCGTCAGAGACGCGCACGCTCTGCACCCAGGCGATCTCCAGGTGATCCATGCCCAGCAGCCGGATGTATTCAATGGCTGCCGGGGTGCCCGGTTTGGGCGTTGACTGGGGGCTGCCCACCGTACCAAAACGGACGGCGTCGGGTAGTGGCGTATTCATACGATCGACGAATCCTTTCGCATGCTAACAGACGGGCTGATGGTCAGCGCCGTTCAGAAGGAGTGGTGACTGTGACCGATAAGCTGACACGCGCAGGCCAGCGTGACGTGTGGCTGGCGGTTGTGGCGTTCTGTATCGCGTTTGTGTTGTGGCAAATGCAGGGCCTGTTTTTCCTGACATATCCTTTGCGCCTGTTTGTGACCATGATTCACGAGCTTGGGCACGGTCTGGCGGCAGTTCTGACCGGCGGGTCATTCTTGCGGTTTGAAGTCACCCGGCGCGGTGCAGGTTTGGCCTATACGAGCGGCGGTTCGCGTTTCGTCGTCATCCAGGCCGGGTATCTGGGTACCGCGTTGTTTGGCGCAGCGCTGCTTTTCCTGACTCATCGCACCAGCCGCCCGCAGCGTGTCGCCGTCGGAGTCGGGTTGTTCGTCGGCATTTTGACTTTGCTGTATTCCGGCATCAGCCTTGCCAACCTCAACCTGCTTGAGTTGATCATAGGCGTGGCTGTCGTGGCGGCGGGTGGATATGTGCTGCTCACGCGTGATACGGGCGACGGTCATCACCTTGTCGGAGCCGCCATCATGGCCGGTGGCGCGCTGCTGTTGCTGTTTTTCGCCGGGGGCGGCAACACCCTGACGATTCTGGTTGGCCTGGCAAGCGCGTTGATCCTGGTGGTGATTGGCCTGTACGCCAGCCGCGATGTCGTCATCGTGACGCTGACGTTTCTCGCGTTTTTAACCGGCCTTCAGGCGATCACGGATGCCTGGGTGCTGCTGAAGATCGTCTCGTTACCCCACTCAATGATGCCGTTGAACGATGCCAGCTCAATGGCGAGTGCGGCTGGCGGATCGGCGGCCTTGTGGGCGATTTTCTGGATCGTGTTGGACGTGTTGATTTTCGGTACGGCGGTGTATGGTACGCTGATCCGGCCTTATCGCCACAATTCCGGGTCGCCGACCCTACGATCTCATTGAGCCAGGCGGCTGATCGTCCGCGTCATCCGGCTCCGGTTGATCGGGGCCAAACAGCGCGAAAATCACGACGCCGATTGACGCGGTCAATATCCCGCCGACGAATACGACTGCTTGCAGGCGTCCTAAGAAGGGGCGGGTGGTTTCAGATGGCGTGTGGCTGCCGAAGCCCAAAACATCAGCCAGCCCTGCCGCCACCGCGATCAACAGCCCGGTCAATGTCAGACGAACGCCAATATCCTGGGCGAGCGTGTTCGGCAAGCCAGCGTAAAAGCTCCGCTTGGCGAAAATATATGCTCCAGTGAACAGAATGCTAAAACCGAGCAAGACCACCAGGACTTGCAGCACGCCAACCCCAGGAGTTGTTTCCAGCCCGACGATGCCCGGAAACAGCCCGATGAGCGCGATCACTATGCCGAGTGCCCCAATTGTGATGCTGATTTGTCCGTTTTTTTCCATAGACGTCGATCATCCGTCAGGCAGTCCGGCGCGCAGGACACGCAAGAAATTTCCACTGAGAACAGCCGTAATATCGTCCGGTCCGTAGCCCCATTCGGCCAGTGCCGGGCCGATCTCCCACAGGTCCGCGATTGTCTCAAAACCGACCGGCGCCGATTCGCCGCCGAACCCGCCATCAGCGTCACTGCCGATGCCAACGTGGCGTGCGCTGCCGGTGATCTGGCAGACGTGGTCAATGGCGGCCACGACGTTCCGCATAGTCGCGGCGTCTTTGCGATCACCGCGTCGCCACCCTTCGACCAGGAACAGGTTGTAGGGCATAATTCCGACTACGCCATCGTGTTCGGCAATCTGCTGCACGATGTCATCGGACAGGTTGCGATCCGGACGATCTCGCCGGAACTTCAGCGGGTTGGCGTGGCTGGCGATGATCGGCCCGGCATATCGATCGAGCGCTTCGCGGCACGCTTCGGGAGCCATGTGCGCCAGGTCCAGCACCATGTCATATCCGGCCATGACTTCGAGCAGATCACGTCCCAGGTCGGTCAGCGGACCCAGCGCCCTGGTGCCGCCGCTGTAGCGCGTGGCGGTCCACGCCGGACCGATCACGCGCAGCCCGTTGGCGTACCATTCCTCAAGCTGAGCTGGTTCGATGATCGGGTCGGCCCCTTCCATCAGCATGATCATGCCGAGCCTGTGATCGGCCACGCTGGTTCCCTCGTCCCACGTTTGCAGCACGGCATCGAGATCCGCGCGGGTTTGAACGAGCGCGATCCGTTCGTTGTCACCGGCCAACCGGTGATAGTACTCAACTTGCTGCATACCCAGGCGGTAGGCGTCGTCCGGCGTTTCGTACAGGATTTTATCGTCCGGGTACATTCTGCTCTGGGCAGGCGCGACGAAAATCGAGCCACACACGACGGCCACCCGCCCGATGATCGCTTCGGGCAGGCCAACCATGCTGCGACCGTAACGCTGCGAGAAGGGCGCGTCTGTTTCGAGGCGGCGGCGTGCCCAGGCGCTTTGGGTGAAATCACGCCCGTTGTTGAGGAAATTCCAGGCGATGTCCAGATGTGCGTCAACAAGGATATCTGTCATGAGTCGCCCCCCATGATATGCTGGGCCAGATCGCCCAGGTTGTTAAGCTCGGCATAGTCCCGCACTTGCTGGCCGTTGATAAACAGGGTCGGCGTCCCGGAGAGGCCGCGTTGGTCGAATTCGCTGCGGGCCTGCGCGATCACGTTCTTGGGACGATCGGCGCTCATACACGCGTTGAACGTCGCTGCGTCCAGCGGCATGGATCTGGCTCCCTTGCGGATACGGCGCTCGTTAAAGGTCTGGGTGACGAATCGTTTTTGCCAGTCGAACAGCACGTCGGACATTTCCCAGAACAGGCCCTGTTCTCCGGCGCAAAACGCGCCCCTGGCGGCGGTTTCGGCCCCCGGGCCGATGTGCGGCACCGGGATGAAGACAAACTGCACCTGCCCGGCGGCGATTTCGTCAAGCAGCGTCGGAAAGATCGTATCGTGAAAGTCGCGGCAGTGCGGACAGGCGAAACTTGAGAACTCCTCGACCAGCACCGGCGCGGACGCGCTGCCGAGTCGCGGAAAGCTCTGTTCGGTGTACCCGCGTTCCAATCCGGCATACTGTGCGCCGAGATCATCCGGGATCGGCGCGTCGAGCGGCATGAACAGGTAGAACGCCGCCAGCCCACCCGCGATGACCAGGATCACGACCGGCAGCATGGCCCAAACGGGAATACGGCGGCGCGGCGGCAGGTCGATGTTTTTGACGGTCGGTCGGCTCATGCGCTTAGTGCCATGCCTCCACCACGTCGAGCAGGTCGGGCAGGTGCTGGATGGTGGCATCCGGCGTCACCTCGAAACCGTCTGGCAGCCAGCGGTGCTGCTGCTCGATCCAAATGCCGCGCAGCCCGGCTTGCTGCGCGCCCCATACGTCAAAGTAGAGGCTGTCGCCAACGTAGGCGGCAGTGTCTGGCGTGAGGTCGAGCGCTTCCAGCCCCATCTGGAATATCGTACTGTGCGGTTTCCACGCCTCCACATCACTGGAGAAAATAGTGTGCTCCAGATAGGGAGCCAGCGCGAACCGTTCGATATCGTATTCGTGGTAGGTGCCGGGCCAGTACGTGTTGGAAACCAGGCCGACTCGCAGCCCGCGTTCGCGCAGCGCCCGCAGCGTTTCGACCGCGCCTTCCAACGGGACGACATGAGCTTGAATGGCGACCATGTATGCCTTGCCCAACGTTTCCAGAAACTCCGGCGGGACGTTGTCGATGCCCCACCGTTCGAGAACCAGCCGTACCTGGGCGTCCAGCTTGAGATCGGCCATGTCGTAGGCGTCGAGATTGGACCATAACGCGCGGGCGTGTTGCCATGCGGCGTCCAGCGCCTCAGGTTCCGGTGGAAGCGAGTAACCGGCGTCGCGCAGCCGGTCATACATGCTGCGCGCGCCCATTTTTTCGGTATCTTCCCAGGTGGCGTCCGGTGCATTGTAGTGCAGCAGGGTTCCGCCCATGTCAAAGATGACGCCGCGTAGGGCCATGTGGTTTTTGCTCCTCGGTACGGGTAGATGCCCGGCTTATACGGGATTTCGGCAGCAAAATAACCGGTCGAACAGGCCGAGTATAACCCGATCCCTCTATGGCGCTACAATGATCGTTCCCAGCCACGCATGATCCGCCGCCGTGCCGCCGGTCGGGCTGGTGACCGGCAGTCGGTCGCCGGGAGTCTGCCACCAGTAGACGACTGCCCACAAGTCGTATTCGCCAGGCGGGAGGTTGTCAGGCAGTGGGATGCCGTGATTATCCCGGTGCAGCGAGTCGGGCTGCCAGCCCTGCGTCGCATCAAACCCATACGCCGGGAAGGAGTCCTGTTGGGCAACGAGCCGCCCATCACTCGCCATCACAAACAACCCGACCGAATAGTCTTGCGGGGCGGGTTCGACCGACTGCCACAGCAGCGACACCGGCAATATATCGCCAGGGCGGCGCGTGGTCCCGCCGGGGATGTCGTAGCCGGTCAGGCGCAGGCTGTCGCCAAAGACCGCATCGACGCGACTTGCAGGCCACAGCGGGGCAGTCGGCGGCGGCGCGGGCGTCATGTCGAACAGCACAGCCCGCGCCGTATCGGATGGCGCGATCTCGCGGACCGCGAAGTAATGCCGCGCGAGGTACTGCTCAACCGGGCGCACCGACCAGGGAATGAAGCGGCTGCTGTCGATGATCAACCACAGGCGCTTGTGCCGCTGGCCGAGATCCGCCAGGATCAGCGTGTCGGAGGGATGGACCAGCACATCAGGGACCGGTGATTCGACTTCGGGCGGTTGTTCCGGGCTGAAGCGCTCGCCGGGTGACACGGGCAGCGTATACACGACGGGTTTGATCCGTTTGTAGTAGTTCATGAAAAACAGCACGTACGTGTTGTCGTTGAGTACGACCACGTCGTCCGCCTGAAGCTGCGAGTCCAATGCGCTGAGCAGGTCACGCGTGCGCTGGAAATCGCCGAAATAGCGTGGATCGAGACGGATGGCGTACAGGCCGCCGCCCAGCGTGATGGCAGTCAATACGAGCAGCGTAGCGCCGGTGATGGTCCAGGTACGGCGCGTGCCATCGCGGCGGTACCAGACAACCAGCCAGCCGAGGGCGGTCCCCGCCAGCGCGAGGCATAACACCGGCAGCAGCCATGCGTCCCCTGCGGCGTGCCGCCAGGCCAGGTCCGTTTTTTGATCGCCCAACAGGTCCCACGCGACCCGAATCGGGGACCAGCGCAGGCTCCACACGCCTTCTTTCCAGGGCATAATTGGCGGGTCGTGACCTGTCAGCGCGGCGTCGTAGGCGTCAATCGGTACCAGAATGGCGAGCATCTGGACTCCGGCGCTCGCTCCGACGATCAACCCGGCCCCGAGGCGCTTCCACTGTGCCGCGCCGGGGCGCAGCAGCGAGTCGATGACCGGCAGCAGCCACAGCGCGATAAAGGGCGTGACGGGCACAAGGTAACGCGCGCCCCAGCCCCGGCCCCCATACCATTCTGCCGCGCCGCGCACGATGGCATAACCCACCGTAAACGACACGAGCACGACCAGCGGCACCGCGATCTGGTGCCAGCGGCGCTCCCGCAGCAGGGTACGCCAGCCCGCGAATCCAAGCAGCAGCGCGGGCGAAAATAACCAGATGCTGCGTGACGGGCTGAACATATAACCTGTGACGCCCTCGGACCATTCCGAAATATGGCCGCGTGCCTGCTGCAACCGTTGGGTGAATGCGTAACGGCCCGATATTCCCAGCAGCGAGTCTGCATTCAGCACGATCACGGCTATTATGACTGCTGCCAGCACGATCGCGGCCAGCGCGGCTGCGCCACGCCGCGTCAGGTGAAAACGACCGCGCCGGGCGGGTAGCGCCTGGACCACGAGGGCGGGCAGCAGTAGCAGCGCGGCTTCTTTCGCAAACAGCGTTCCGGCGACGACCACCGCCCACGCGAGGCCCGTCCACACCGGACGCGTTCCGGCGGCGATCTGCTGGCGGATGCGCAATGTCAGATAAACGCTCGCCAGGGCCAGCCATGTAAACAGCGGTTCGCGGAAAAAGGTCCGGCTGTACGGCCACGCGATAGTGCCCAGGCCGAAGATCAACGCGACCGATGCCGCGACACGCGCCTGGTAGCCCAGCGCCAGCCCGTAGGCGTACAGCGTCCCGGCGGTCAGCGCCGTGATCAACACGTTAAACAGCCAGACGGTATGCACCAGTCCGATGGCGGGCAGGGCTTGCGCGATCAAAAAGAGCGGCGCGGCCAGGATGGGCTGCAACGGCTCGGTGTTGGCCGGAGGCGGCTGGGCATCACGCAACGCGGCAGGCGGGTACGTGTCAAAGTGGAAATTCTGGCGCAGGTCACCGCGCCGCGCCATGCTCTCAGTCGCGTCGAACAAAAACCACTCGTCGTTGCTGATGGCATAACCCGTGTACGTCACAAAATAAACCGCGATCAGCAGTACGACCAGGATCAAACCGGTGGCGTGTCGCCGCCAAGTAGGGCGGGGCAGGGGGTGACTCATGCGCTGCGCCCGCTTCGCTTGGCCGCCAGCAGAGTCCGGTACAGCGTGCCGAGATCGTGCCGCAGGCGGTCCATGCCATATTCCTCGACCATCGCCGCACGAATGGTTGCCTGCTGTGGGTGCGGGCCGGAAAGCGCGGTCAGCACTGCCGAGGCGAGCGCTCCCGCGTCGTGAGGCGGCACGATCTGCCCGTATGCACCGTCGTGCAGGACGTCACGCACGCCGCCTACATCCGTCGAGACGACTTGCACCCCGGCAGCCATCGCTTCGATCAGGGTCGCTGGCGTACCCTCATTATCGGATGAAATCACCAGCACATCCATGTCGCTGTAGGCGGCGGTAAGGTCCGGCTGCCACCCGGCAAAACGCACGGTATCACGCAGATTGAGATCATCGACGGTCGTTTCGACGCTCGAACGCAGGTCGCCGTCGCCGATGATGGCGAAGTGCGCGTCAGGGCGAGTCGCGCGAACGTGGTGCGCCATGCGCAGGAACATGTCGTGGTTTTTGATCGCCACGATGCGGCCCACAATGCCGATCAGCGGGGCGTCAGCCGGAATCTGAAACTCAGCGCGGAAACGACCTTGATGCCGGGGAGTCTCGGCCAGCGGGGCCAGTTCCATGCCCAGCGGCACGACGGCGAATTTGCCAGCCGGAGCAATGCGGTAGGTTTGCGCCAACTCATCTCGCAGGCCGGGACTGATGGTGATCAGCCGGTCGGTGATGCGGGCGGTCAGGCGTTCAAGCCATAAAAACACCTGGGTCTTGCGCGGACTGAAATAGCCGTGAAAAACATGCCCGTGAAAGGTATGCACGCGCACCGGGACACACGCCAACCACGCGGCGATCCGCCCGACAAATCCGGCTTTGGCGGTGTGTGTATGGACGATGTCCGGGCGTGTTCTGCGCATCAAGCGCCAGAGTTTGATCAGCGCCACCATGTCGCGCAGCGGAGAAAGCTCGCGTCCCAGTTGGGAAATGTACACCGGCTGTATGCCGCGCTGCTCCGCCAGATAGGCCATGTCGCCTTCGCCGGGGCCGATGTGGCCGCAGACCAGCGTCGTGTCAAACTCGGGCAGGGCGAGTTGTTCCGCCAGCAGGATCACGTGAACAGCCGGGCCGCCGATGTTCAAACGCGCGATGACGATCATCACGCGGACCGGGTGGTTGGTATCGGGTGTCTCAGCCATCAGTTGCCTTCCAGGCGGCGGTAGACTGCCAGCGTTTCTTCGACCATCTTATCCGGCGTGAACAGTGTTTCGAGGCGGCGGCGGCCATTCGTCCCCCGTGCACGCCGCGTACCCGCGTCGGTCAGCGCGTGCAGCAGGGCTGCGCCAAGCGCGTCTGAATCACGCGGCGGGACCAACCAGCCGGTTTCACCCTCGACTACGACCTCCGGGATCGCACTCGCCCGCGTGCTGATGATCGGTAGGCCGAGCGCCATTGCTTCCAGGAAGACAAGCCCGAATCCTTCCCACAACGAGGGGGCAAGCAGCACGTCCAACGCGGCGAAAACGGCGTGAGCGTCGCTGCGCCAGCCCAAAAAATGCACGCGGTCTGCCAGATTCAGCGCCCGGACTTCGGCCTCCAGCGCGGCACGCAGCGGACCGTCTCCGGCGATGGCGACGTGCGCATCCGGCACGCGGTCCGCGATCTGGGCGAAGCCGCGCAGGCCGTACACCAAGCCTTTCTGCTCGACCAGCCGGCAGACCGACCCGGCCAGCAGCGTATCCGCCGGCAGGTTCAACGCGGCGCGCAGATCGGCGCGGGCAGTAAGCGGTGCCTGGATGGACGCCGGATCAAGCCCGTAATGCACGGTGTGGATCGACGCGCCGGGCGCGCCCTCCACCTCGATAGAAAAGCGGCGAATCGCCTCCGAAATAGCGATTCCGGCGTCGGTCCGTTGCCACAGCCAACGATTCAGCAGCCGGACGGGCAGTGTGTAGCGGAACCGGTCGTCATTGTGCCGCGAGCTGATCACGTAGGGTATTCCGGCGCGGCGTGCCGCCAGGTTGCCGTACAGATCGGCGTGAATCAGGTGCGTATGCACGAGAGCAGGCCGGACAAAACGTAGCTGGTCAGCCAGCCGCTTTGATAGACTCAGGTCCAGGTGGTGGTGAATGAGAAATCGCTGGACTGGGATGCCAAGCGCGGCGGCGCGGTCTACGTAGTCCTGCACCGGGTTTCCCGGCTCAACCAGCATCCACAGGTGAGCATCCAGACCACGCGCGCGCTGCCCGTTGAGCAGCAGCAGCAGGTGACCTTCTGCCCCTGATATGCCGGTCATTTTTGACAGGTGGACGACACGTTGAATAGGCATGATGGCGGGCAAGACACAGCGTACTCAGGCACGCTTGCTGCGGACGTACGCGGTCTCAAGGAAGGCAAACGCGGCCAGCGCCGACACCGCCAGAAGCGTGCCAATAACCAGCCCGGTGGTAATGCTTGCCGTCGAAAGCCGGATGGCGACCAGCCCAAGCAGCACGCAGACTCCGTACAGAGTCACGACGGCGACTCGTTGGCTCAAGCCCAGGCTGACCAGTCGGTGCGATGTGTGGTCCTTGCCACCTTGCATCGGGGAACGCCCCTCGCGCAGGCGGGTGAACACAACCAGGATCGTATCAAAAATGGGCAGCCCTAACACGGTGACAGGCACCATCCAGGTGACGACCTGCCGCTCCGGGGGGACTTTGAAGTCCAGCTTGATCGCCAGCACGGCCAGCAGAAAACCCAGGACCATGCTGCCCATGTCGCCCATAAACGTACTCGCCGGGTTGAAGTTGTAGATCAGGAAGCCGATCGATGCCCCGGCCAGGGCAGCCGCCAGGCTGCTCACCAGGCTGAGTTCTTCCTGCACGGCCATGACAAAAAAGAACAGCGATGCGACAGCGGTGATTCCTGCCGCCAGCCCGTCCATGTTGTCCTGAAAATTCATCGCATTCGTGATGCCGACGATCCAGAACAGGGTAAACGAAATGTTCAAAACAGGGCTGCCGAAGATGCGCACGTGAATTCCGGCAACGATCACGACCACAGCGGCGAGCATCTGGCCGCCCATTTTGACCAGGGGCCGCATGCCGCTGCGATCGTCCACGAAACCGACGATGACCAGCCACGTCGTACCCGCCAGGATTGCGCCGAATTCGACGAGGTAAAACGGCGGGCTGAAAAAGGCCAGCGCCAGCATCAGCGCGCCATAAATCGCCAGCCCGCCCAGCAGCGGGGTAGGGGTCCGGTGGACTTTACGGCTACTAGGTTGGTCAAGCACACCAAACTGAAACGCAAGCCGTCTGGTGATGGGTGTGAAACCAACCGCCGCCGCGAACCCGGCCACCATCACCGGGAGAAACTGTGTCATTTCCATGAAACTTCCTGGTTTTCGTTTTTGACCCGTGCGTGTCAACCAACAGGCTGTGATAGCCGCGCCGGAGTATACCGTATGTGCAGCAAGGCACAAAACACGCCAGCGATTGTGTCCCTGGCACCCCGTATTCGTCCGGTGCCTGTGCTAGAATAGACTGAGCTGCTTCGGCGGCGGCGGGGGGCTGTCGATCTCGCCGCCCGCGTCTTCAATTTCCTTGATCAGCGCGAGCATTCGTTTGAAGTCTTCTTCCATCACAGACCGCAGATTCGGGTTGCGCAGAACGGCTGCCGGGTGAAACAGCGGGTAGTATATGCGCCCGTCAGCGCGTTTTGCCTCACCATGAATCTTGGAAATGCGTGCGTTGTTGGGAAAAAACAACCCCATGCTGAACCGTCCCAACGTGGCGACGATCTTGGGCCGGATGATCTCGATCTGCCGGTTCAGGTAGGCGGGCACGCAGGTATCGATCTCGGCGGGCAGCGGGTCGCGGTTGCCGGGCGGACGGCATTTCACGACGTTGGTGATAAATACGTCATTGCGAGTCAGCCCGATCAGACCCAGTAGTTCGCCCAGGTATTTCCCGGATGCACCAACGAACGGCAGCCCTTGCTGATCTTCGTGGTAGCCGGGTGCTTCACCGATAAACATGATGTCGGCATCGGGCCGACCGGCGCCGGGTACGGCCTGGGTTCGCCCGCTGTACAGCGGGCATTTAGTGCAGGTCCGAATTTCCTGGGCGACGGAATCCAGGGCGACGCGCTGTTCCTCTAAACTCATGGGTTGGGTCACGCTCACTTCTCCTTTACGTCTTGAGTCCCTGCGTAAACCGGTCGGTAAACTGCACGCGCTCGCTCAACGCGGCCAGGCGGTCGGCCAGGCGCTGCCCGTACGCGACGTCCAGCGGGCGTGCTTCCATCAGCAGTGCATCCTCATTGTTATCCCGGTAGTAACCCCGGCGGCGTCCCACAACCCGATACTCGTATTTGCGGTATAACGCCTGGGCAGTCGCATTGCCTTCACGGACCTCCAATATGGAATATTCACCTTCCAGGTTCATAGCGCATTGTAACATGCCCGCCAGGAGCAGCTCACCCAACCCGCGTCCTCGATATTCAGGCGACACGGCAATCGTGCTGATGTGCGCTTCGCCTGCGATCAACCAGCAGCCCCCGTAGCCCACCACTTGATCAGCGGATGGTGTGCCGCGCAGCCGGCGAATAAGCCCCAGCACGCCGTTACCGGATGGGGTGTTAGGCTCGCACGCTTCCAGCACGACCATGTGTGACGTCTCACGGTTCGTGATCTCGAACTTATACGTGCTGGCTGACCAGGGGGTTGGGAAGGAAGCCCGATCGATGGACACAATTTGGGGGATATCTTCCAGGCGCATGTAACGTAGCACGAAAGTCATGGTCATGGATGAGGCACTCCTGGTTGGTGCAGGTAGATCGGCGTGACAGTAGCCGGATCATCGGTGTCCAATGCCCGGACGCGCGCCCAGGCGATTTCCGCCAGAAAACCCGCGCGCCGCAATCCGACCGCGCCGGGAGCGACGTGTACCGGCTGGTGGGTCTCATCCAGCAGGGCGCGAGCGTCGTCCTCGATCTCGCCTGCAAACAGAGTCGCGTGCTCAACCGTATCGATGACGCCGGGCCACGACGTGATCTCCGCTTCGGCATCAGGCTCCCAGGCGGTGCCGGTCCACGTGTACCGCTGCGCGCAGATCCGCCCGCGCCCTGCTTGAAGCACGACGATCAACGGCCCGTCAAACGCAGGAATTCCCGCCGCGACGATGCGCAGGGTTGGCACGGCCACCAGCCGGATAGACCGCGCGAGCGCCAGCCCTTTGGCAACTCCCATCCCGATCCGCAGACCGGTGAATGAGCCGGGTCCCTGGGACACGGCGACTGCCGCCAGGTCGGCGGGCCGCAGCCCGGCATGGGCTAACGCGCGCCGGATGGCGGGGGCGAGCTCGACGGTATGATTGTTGGCGCTGTGCCAGGTTGCTTCATACTGCAGGCGGTGTCCATCATGCAGCGCCAGACTGATAAACTGGCTGGCCGTATCGAACGCGAGTAACAAGAAATGCTCCTTCGGTGCAATTATTCTGTGGCCTGGCGCAGATTTGCCAGCAGAGTCCTGTAGCGGTCACCGGTTGCATGAAAGGCCAGGTGCCGCTGCGTATCGTCCAAAAACGCGAACGTGATCCACAGCCGGGACGGCGGCAGCGCGGCCTCGATGTTTTCGGGCCATTCAATCACGACGATGCCATCGCCGTGCAGCAGATCTTCCATACCGATACCCCAGGCATCAGCCGCCCCGTGCAGCCGGTAGCAGTCCACATGGTACAACGCGTGGTTGTTGGTTGCCTGCCTGTGCTCGTGGATCAGCGTGAACGTAGGGCTGGTGACCTGTTCCAGCGCGCCCCATCCGGCCCCGATCCCGCGCGCAAAGGCGGTTTTGCCTGCGCCTAGATCACCGGACAGGCAGATCACGTCGCCACTGCGCAGCAACTGCCCCAGGGAATAGCCGATTTGTTCCGTCTCTGTGACGCTGGATGTGGTGAGGTCAAATGGACTGGACACGTTCGTTTCGGCTCTCCGTTGGCGCAATCATTTCATTATACTGCGCGTCCTGACCGTGACAATACCCGACTGTTGACCTTAACTGATGGCTTATTAATTCGCCATGCTTACTGAATCATGCTATCATTCGAGCAGTCCCGTTCGGAACATGCGTCGTAGGAAACAACCGTATGCGAATTCTTGTTATCTCTGATATTCACGCCAACCTGGCGGCATTTGAAGCAATCATGGAAGATGCCAGAGGGGATTGGGATTACGTGTGGTGTTTGGGCGATGTGGTCGGTTACGGTCCGGACCCCAACGAGTGCTGCGATCTATTGCGCAGCCTGCCACATCTCTGTTTGGCGGGTAACCATGACTGGGCCGCTCTGGGCCGGCTTGACATCCGTACCTTTAACGCCGATGCCCGGCGCGCGGTCAATTGGACTCGTGATACGCTGACGCAGGAAAACCTGGATTATCTCGCAGCCCTACCCACCACATTTGTATTAGGCGAATATACGCTGGCGCACGGCAGCCCTCGCGAGCCGGTGTGGGAATACATTCTTGACCCGTTGATTGCGGCGTTGAATTTCCCGCATTTTGAAACGTCGTATTGTCTGGTGGGGCACACCCATACCCCGGTGATTTTTCAGCTCACCGATGACCGGGGTGATACGGAAGCGCTGCAACCGGCGTACCGCGAACCGAAACACCTCAATGGGCACCGCCTGATCATCAATCCGGGCAGCGTTGGCCAGCCGCGTGACTCGAATAAGGATGCCAGTTATGGCATTCTGTACGTCCAGGAGGCTGTTTTTGAATATCGCCGCGTCGCGTACCCGATCACTGTTACGCAAGAGAAAATGCGCAAGTTTGACATGCCGGACCGGTTGATCACGCGCCTGGAACACGGCTGGTAACTGCCTGCACCGGGCCTGATCTGTACAAAAAAAACAACGACCGGTGTCATCGGACACGCGGTCGTTTTTTCTATTCATCTGCAAGGCGAATGCCCTATTCGCTGTGTTCGGCGATGTGGCCGTACAGCCACCAGAAGTGCTCGCGCGGGTACACGTGCCTCAGCCGCTCATCGAAGATGAACTCACCATCCTTGAACAAGCGTCGTAGTTTCTGGTCGGTTTGCTTGAGCCGGTTTTCAGTTTCATCGCTGATCACGCCATGTTCTTCTGTTTCCGCCCTCAGATGTTCGATCATCGTCCGCTTTTCAGCCTGAACAGGATAACCGGCGGCGCATGACCGGGCATCCTCCAGGCATTCCTGCAAGTAATAATCAAACGCATTGATGCGCGATTGTAGTTCGTGCAGTAATTTTCTCTCGTAATGCGCAGCCCACTTGGAGCATTCGGCCTCGAAATTGATGCGCGCATCCTGCACGAGATTCTGTTGATCGGCATCCAAAATATCGTCCAGGCGGCTCAGACGATAGAGCCGCAGCAACAGCCCGCCGAGTGTCAGCTTTGGCAGATCCCCCGCCAGATAGCCAAACATCTCATCTTCGTACAGGTATGGGGTCAGGCTGGATGCCATAGCCGATAAGACTCGTAGATCGCGCTCAAGGTTGAACGCCAGCGTCGGCGCGTTGTTGTTCATGATTGACTGCCTTCCCAACGTGGTGATGGACGAAACACGTGCTAGCGATAGCTTTTGATCTGGTGATAGTTCGGGTTACCCTGGATGGCCCGGATGCGCTCATCCACGTCTCTTTTGTACCACTGTGCGACGAATTCGCCCTCTGGATTGACGTACGAAATGGTTGGCGTGAATCCAAGAATCTCTTTCACGCCGATCAGCAGCAGGTTGGTGTTGTCGCTTGGCCGGGTGGTCAGCGTGAGATAGTCGTTGGGAACCCATTCGAGTTCGAGCGGCGTGTCGTGCCATTCTCCCACCATACGAAAGGGCGGTTCTTCGATGGTGCAGTCCAGGTACACGCCTGCGATCCGGTTATTCCAAAACGTGTGATTAACGCGCTCTTCAATCAAGTAAGCCCGGTGTTCCGGTTCCCGGTAGAACCAGGTGCTCGCGTTAGTTGCCATACGGTCTACTTGCCTCCTGCAAAGGACATCCATGATCTGTCGATAATGATAACACTAAAAACTCATCTCAGGCTACCCAGGAACAAGGGCGCCGATCGTTGGCAGCGTGTTGCGTGATTGTGCTATTTTCACCAGGAATGTGGTACACTGGCGCGTCTCACCGGATGGCGGCATACAAACGCGGAAACGCTGTCGAATGCCGGTCTTTACCAACGTTTTGGATGAGGTTACACCACATGAGTGGATTCGCCTGGTTAGGCGTCCTGGCCTGTACGGCTATCTCTACGCTGGCGGTAGGCAGCTACGTCGTGATGGCGCTGCCGTATTTTGACGACATGCCATTCCTGGTCGATCTGAAGAAAAACACCTCGCTTGCGCTATTTGCCGCTTCGGCGCTCTTTATGTTCATGTTTGCCGTTTTTTATTTGAGCGCCCTGTACCTGGATCAGAAAACCAGTGGCCCGCTGCTGCTGTTTGCGGCAATTATCGCGGGGCTGCCGGTAAGCCTGCTGCTGGGGTCCGAAACCTGGGACCGGCGCAACGGTCATGGTATGAACCAGGTGCCCGGTGCGCGCGCCGTCGCGGTGGCAACCGGCATCGGGTTGGCCGAACTGGCCGGTTTTTCGCTACTGTTTATCGCCGCGCTCCAGATAGCAGTCTGATTCTGTCGGACCGATTTTCCCTGAAAAAGAAAAGCGCCCGCTGTGTTCGGCGAGCGCTTATTGTATTGCTGGTGGCGCGTGAACTACCCCGGCCAGATTTCGTCGACGCCGCTGTGCTGGATGGTGAGCCGTTCTTCGATCAACTCGTCGCGGCTGGTATCAAAGTCTGAGAACGCAATGTCACTGATCCAGGCTCCCCTGTACACCCAGCGCCGGGTTTCAACGCCTTCGTCCATCGCCACGACGGCGATCTCGCGCGTGACTTTGGTGGTTGGGTTTTCGAGCGTTTCCCGCGTCCATTGGTTAAAGGGCAGATTCGGGTCCTGCTGCACCATTTTTGTGACAAGCAGAGGTTGGTGAACCAATTTCCCGGCGGCGACGTCCACGCTGCGGATATGCAGCCCGCCCGCTGCAAAAATGCCAGTCGCGATTTCTCCGTTGATCTCAACCTGAAATTCGTTGGCCGACAGGCTGTCTACGGCTTTGATGCCCGATGGCTCGTGCGTCATCTTGCATACTCCTTTGCAATAGGTTTTCGGCACAGTATATCACCATGCCGGACCGGCGAGAAATCACCTGGCGCGGCGTGCTTCAGTCTGAGTCTACCACGCGAATATGAAGCTCCTCAAGCTGCTGCGGCTCGGCTTCGGATGGCGCTCCGGCCATTAAATCGGCGGCTTGCTGCGTTTTTGGGAAGGCGATCACCTCGCGGATATTCGGCTGTCCGGCCAGCAGCATGACCAGCCGGTCGATGCCGGGCGCGATGCCGCCGTGCGGCGGAGTCCCATACTCGAAGGCTTCCAGCATGTGCCCGAAGCGCTCCTTAGCGACCGCCTTATCCAACCCGATCAGGCCAAAGATCTTTTCCTGAATCTCACGGTCGTGAATACGGATGCTGCCACCGGCGATCTCGTAGCCGTTGCAGGCGAGGTCATACTGCTGACCGCGCGCTTTGCCGGGGTCGGTATCCAACAGCGAGATATCGTTCCACATGGGCGCGGTAAACAGGTGATGGCTGGGGTCCCACCGGGCTTGATCTTCATTCCACTCGAACAGCGGAAAATCGATCACCCAGCAGAACGCGACTTTGTTTGGGTCTGCGAGGTTCAGACGTTGGGCCATTTCGCGGCGCAGCGTATCCAGCACTTCACACACGACGGTCTGTGTATCCGACGCGAACAGGACCAGGTCACCGGGCGCGGCCTGCGTGCGCTCGATCATCGCCTGCAACTGGTCTGTCGTGAAGAATTTACCGATGGGCGAACGGACCTGACCCTCCTGGCCCGCTTCAATCGCCATCCAGGACAGCCCCTTAGCCCCGGCCTCCCTGGCGATATCTTCCAGTTCGCTGAGCTGCTTCCGGCTGTAATTGCCGCAGCCCGGCACGCGAATCGCACGCACCGGCTTGCCGTCTTTGACATTGTCGACGAACACCCGAAAGGCCGTTTCGCCCGCGATGTCGCTGACGTCGACGATCTCCAGGCCGTAGCGGAGATCAGGCTTATCGGTGCCATAACGCGCCAGCGCTTCACGGTGCGTCAGGCGCGGGAAGGGTTTGGTCACCAGCTCGCGGTCGCTGACTTCCTCGACCAGCCGCGTGAACATGGCTTCGACCAGGTCCATCACATCTTCACGCTGGACAAAACTCATTTCCATATCCAACTGCGTGAATTCCGGCTGGCGGTCGCCGCGTTGATCTTCATCCCGGAAGCAGCGCGCGATCTGGAAATAGCGCTCGTAGCCCGCCACCATCAACAATTGTTTGAGCTGTTGGGGGCTTTGCGGCAGCGCGTAAAATTTGCCGGGATGCACTCGGCTGGGCACCAGGTAGTCCCGCGCGCCTTCGGGCGTGGTCTTGAACAGGATCGGCGTCTCGATCTCGATGAAGCCCCGGTCCGACAGGTAATTGCGGATGAACCGGATCACGTTGTGCCGCAGGATCAGGTTTTGCTGCATGTTGGAGCGGCGCAGGTCCAGGTAGCGATAGCGCATCCGCAGGGATTCTTCGACGTTATCCGCTTTGTTGATGTAGAACGGCGGCGTTTTCGCGCGGTTCAACACGACCAGATTAGAGACTTCCAGCTCGATTTCGCCGGTCGGCAGGTCCGGGTTTTCCATACCGGCGGGCCGCCGGGCAACGGTTCCTGTGACCTGCACGACCCACTCGGCGCGGACGTCTTTGCCGACGGCGTGCGCGTCCGGGGCAGTCTGTTGGTTTACGGTGACTTGTGTGATTCCCCAGCGGTCGCGCAAATCCCAGAAAATCAAACCGCCCTGGTCGCGCCACCGGTGAATCCATCCGGCTAAGGTGACCTGCTGGCCGGTGTGTTCGGCCCGTAACTCACCGCAGTTGTGCGTCTTCAGCATAAGGCTATCCCCCATCTTTGGTATATGATGTCGGTTCAGCGCACCGGCAAGGGTGTTGGCAGATGAAAATATCCGGCAAGATTAACACAGACCGCTCGCATCAGGCAAAACATCACGCCGCCGAGGGGGGACGGCGGCGTGTGATGGCAGGGTAGGCAGGCCCTGAAATGATGTTACATCAGCACATTGCTGTGCATCTGGCTTTCAACCCACCGCGCGATGTAGGGATAGCGGTAGTTCTGCCCGTTCCAGGTTTCCACCGCTGCGATGACCGAGTAGATCACCATCGCAACCGGCAGCAGGAGTGATACCAGCACAAACAGCACGTACAGCAGCACGACCAGCGGAGCCAGGATGATTCCGACCAGCACGACGATCAGAATCAGCGAGACGAAGAACAGCGCCAGCCCGACAATCGTACCGACGATGAACAGCGCCAGCCAGCCGACCGTGCCGACAAGCTGGATCGTGAACGCCTGCAAAGCATGGAACGCGACGTATTCGGACCGTTTGCGGAACGAGAAGTAGATACACAGCGGCACCAGCATCGTGATCAGCACGCCGAGGCCGCCGCTCGCCAGCGCAACCAACGCCGTCAACAGCGTGCTACCATGCGCCAGCGCGGCCCATTTGCGCTCGTTTTCGTCAATCGACGCGGGATCGTGCATGCGCTTGAATTTCTGTGGCACATAAGCACGCGGTGGTGTCCCGGCTATTTCCTCCTCTGGCGGACTTTCCAGGCGGCGCCCGTGATACCGGTCTTCGTATTCCCTCACGACATCACGCCCGCGTTCTGCTTCTTCTTTGACGCGCTGTCGCACGTTGTTTACCGCGTCACGGATACGAGACGGTACCGGCACGCCTTCGCCCTCGACCTGCTCGTTGTTCGGCGGCACGATGTTTTCAGGTGTGCCTGTGATCTGGTCTTGATCATCCATGATGTTGCTCCTGGTGTTTGGTTGTCGTGTGAGCCACTGTTACCTGTGGCGGATTATGCATTGGTGTTCACTCATCTATACGCAGTCTGCCGGGCATCGGTTGCGCAGCCGGTAAAAAATCGCCTTACCAGGCCGGGCTTTGGTATACTGGGCGCGTTTGACCGTATTCTGAGAGAGAATTTTGGCGGATGCTGGACGACGATTTTACGCTCACCAAGCGGCAGCTTGGCCTGATCATGATCATCGGTGGGGCGGCGCTGACTGTGTTGATGGTCGCCGCCGACGTCGTGCGCGACCAACCCGGCGGGTTTGGCACGTTGCAGACGTTGGGGGTGCTGATCGGTGTGGTGAGCGTGGTCATTGGGGCGACCCTGCTGCCCCTGGGAGATCGCCCGGCATAGGTCCGGGCGACACGTGCAAAGCGAGTTGGTATGGCAGATCGAGCAGGTACGGCCCCGGTGCGCATGACGCGGTGGCAGCGGGCCAGCCAGGTGCTGTTAGCGCTGGCAGTGATGCTGATGGTCGCGCATTTCCTGGTTTATGTGTATTACGCTGCCGGTTTGATGCGTTTTCCGTTCGATTATGACCAGGGCGAAGGGTTCGAGCTGGAAGATACGATCCTGTTCAGCCAGGGCGAATGGCCCTACCGCAACACCGAAGTGTATCCCTTCTATGCCAGCAACTATCCGCCGCTGTTTCATGTTTTGCTCGTGCCGTTCGTCTGGGTTTTCGGCGAGGGGTATTGGTACGGGCGGCTGGCGGGTTTTGCCGGCACGCTGGTCACGGCGTCAGCGATTGGATGGATCGTGTATCACGAAGGACGCCACCGCGTGCTGGCCGTGCTGGCCGGGCTGGCGTTTCTGGCATCGAACTACGTGTACCACGTCGGGCCACTTTTCCGCCAGCATATGACGATGGTCATGTTTGAAGCGTTGAGCGTGGCGGTGCTGGCGCATGTTACCGAGATCGAAGACCCGCGTCGCAGACGCCGTGTCATGATCGCCGGGCTCGTGTTGCTGCTGGCGGCGGGTTATACCAAGCAGCTTGCCCTGGCGACGTGTGTGGCCGTGTTTGGGTTTTTGTTCCTGCGGAACCCGCGTCGCAGCGTGGTGTGGGGCGTCATCTTCGCCGGGGTGGCGGGCGTGATTTTCCTGTGGATCAACCGGTCGACGGGCGGCGCGTGGTGGACCAACACCATTGCTGCCAACGTCAATGACTATTATCCGGCGCAGTTTGTCGGCCTGTTTAAGCAGTGGTTCCGGCTGCATGCTCCCTTGATCGTGATGGCAGGATTGTTTGTCGGGTACGAGTTGTATTTCACGCGCCTGTCGCTCTACAGCGTGTGGTGGGTGCTGGCGGTGGCCGATACGGTGCTCGCCGGAAAGTGGGGCGCGGGTGACAGTTATTTTGCGTCGGCAATCGCGGCGACGTGCGTGCTATCCGGGCTGTTTGCGGCGCGGACGCTGCGGGGCGGCTGGGTATTCGCGGAAAATCCGCTGACACGGCCAGCGCGCAGGCTGCTTGCCGGAAAACCGGTGCGCGTCCCGGTAACGGCGCTGGCCGGGATTGTGATTCCGGCAATGTACGTGTTGTACGGTCTGAGCGTGGTCAAACTGCCGACTGATGGCGTGCTGTTCGGGCCGCTCAGTGCTGCGTTGGGGTTGGAGTCGAGCTACGGGCAGCGTTACGCGTTCTACGATTCGGCAGGCTGGACGCAGGGATATGCGACCATCGGGCATGTGCCAACGCAGGCAGACATCAACAACGGCTGGCGGATCGTCGATATTCTGCGCGAAGACGAGCGGCCTGCCATGAGCGAAGAGGCCGGGTTCAGCCTGCGTGCCGGAAAAGACGTGGTGACCAATCCGACACAGCTCAAAAATCTGTATGAGAACGACCTGTTTGATCCCGCCAACCTGATCGCGGATATTCAGAGGCACGCGTTTGGAGTGGTGGTGTTCCGCGCCCAGTTTTATCCGCCGCCGGTGCTGGATGCGGTGTATGATGCGTACTACCCGGCGCAGATGATCCCCATGAATGGATTCGACTACGAAATCTGGCGGCCCGGACCGCCGCAAGACGAGCGGGCGGTTTTCGCCGCGAACCTCAGCACGATAAGCCCCGGTGAAACAGTTGACCAGGAACTCTCCATGCCGGTCGGCGCGGCGCGTCTGTGGCTCACGCATACGCTGGTGACGGTCCGGCGCTGGCCGCTGGTCGAGGGTCCCCCTGAGGCTGGCGCGTGCCTGGGCTGGGTGTACCAGCCGGGTGACGCCGTGACTCGGATCACATTATGCCCCATTTCCGGTGCCGATCGTTCGCGCGTGACCTTGAGTGGAGAGCCGGACTAACATGATCGTCTCGTCACGTGCCGCGCGCTGGGTGTCCATGCTGGTTTTGTTGGTGATCGCGGCACATGTGGTGATCACATGGCCGCAGCGCGGCCTGTGGTACGACGAAACGGTCAACGCCTATTTTGCCGGGCAATCCTGGTCGGCAATCGGGGAGTGGTGCACGCGTATCGACAACCAGATGCCTCTTGATTTCACTCTGCTCAAAGTGTGGGGCAGCATGGCTGGCACCAGTGAATTTACGCTGCGCGTGTTTTCGGCATGGTGTGCTGTGCTGGCCGCGGCTGGCCTGATGGCGCTGGGACGACGCATCGGCGGCAGGGTGGCAGGGTGGCTGGCGGCGCTGGTCTTCGCGCTGAGCCAGGGTTTTCTGTACGCGGCGCACGAGGTGCGGCCCTACGCGCTGGCGCTCGCGCTGGCTGCCTGGTCCAGTGTTATGTTATGGGAGTTATGGGAACGCTACGGGACAGGCGCGAGACCGTTGGACCGCCACTACAGCCGCTTGCTGGCCGTTTATTGGCTGCTGGCGCTGGCGCTGCTCTACACGCATTACACCGGGTTTCTGGCGCTGGCGGCGCACGGTGTTTATCTCGGCTGGCAGACACTGCGCCATCCAACCCGGCGGCGCGGTACGATCCTGGTACACCTGGCCGCCGGATTGGCCATTGGGTACGTGCCCTGGCTGCTGGCGCTGGCCGGGCGCGATGTACGGGCAGGCACGGCGTATGCGGACCATATCGGGCCGGGCCGCGCGTTTGAAGCTTATCTGCAGTTTTTTGCTTACGGCCAATATCGCGTGCCGGACGATACACCGCCGTATGCGTGGGGCATCGCGCTGCTGGTGGCTGTCGCGCCGCTGGTCTGGCTGGTTATTCACCGGCGGGCGGACGTGGCGCGCGCGCGCTTCTTGTTGGCTATCTGGATCACGATTGTGCCGCTGATGGGCCTGTTGGGGCTGGTCTACGCCGTTCAAGCGAAGCTCTCCGGGCGGCACGGATGGCCGGTGTGGGTTGGCGCATCGCTGCTGATCGGGGTAGGGTTGTCTGCGCTGGCGCGCTGCCGGTGGGGGCGTTGGCCGGTGTGGGGAGCCGCGCTGCTGGTCATGTGGCTGCCCGCCCAGGCAGATCGCCAGCCGGTGTATAACAGCTATCTGCGCGAGGCATTCGGATACATCAACCGGCACGCCGAACCGGGCGATGTACTCGTGCTGCGCGACGGCACACTTTTTACAGCAGCGGGCTATTATGATGCGGCGCTGCCCTGGATCGGCCTGCCCGATAATAAGCTGACAGACGTCAACCAATTTCTGTTTTTTGATGAAGCGATCACCGGCCTGCAGGTGCGTGTCGATCAGAATCACGCCCAGCGCGTATGGGTCCTGGCATGGCAGGGCCACATCATGGACCCGCAGAATCTGGTCGCCGGCATCCTGGAATCCATTGGGCAGCCCCAGCCGCTGCCGGATTCGTATGGTTTTGGGGACGTGTCTGTGGCGCTGTATGTGCTGCGCGAATCACCACAGCAGTTGCGTGAAACGGTTAGCAGCCTGCGCCCCGTGGTCCAGACACCGCCGGATGGACCGATCTACCTGGGGGGAGAAGTCATTAACACCGGCCCTGTGCCGCATGGTGGAATCGTTCTGATTCATACGTGGTGGCTGCGTGGGGAGGCGCTCAGACCGGGGGTGCGGGTTAGCGTGCGGTTGTACGATCCCGGCGGGGCATTTTATGCCCAACTGGACCAGCCCCCGGTGGCGGCGTCGTTTGGGCAGGAACACTGGCGGCCCGGCAGCCCGATTCTCAGCCGGTTTGTGTTGTGGGTGCCGGGTGATATGCCCGCTGGACCGGCAGAGGTCAAGCTTGTGCTGTACGACATAGGCGGGACGTTCGAGCCGATCACGGTTCCGGTCGATCGATTCACCGTAGCTGATTAACAGACAAGGCCCGCTGTCATAGAAGCAGTCGGGCCTTGTTGGTAGCGCGTCACTGTGGGGAGGATTGTCGCCTCACGATCAGGACCAGACCGGCCAGCGCGAGCACGACGCCGATTACGATTCCGGCGATTGGCAGGGTCGTGCCAAAGAGCTGAATCTGGCTCTTGGCGTCCTCAGCATCCTTTTTGGCATCCTGGACAGATTGGTCCGTAGCCTGGTACGTGTAGTCGGAGACGGGAACACGCAGGGCGGCCTGCTGTTCGGCGGGTAGATTGGCCAGCAGCGAGCCAGCGATCAATTCTTCGGATAACCCGACTTTGCGCAGTTCATGTTTTTTCGTGTCGATCAAAACGCCGGTATCGGGTTGAATCCAGTATTCACCTTCGTATTCGTAATAATAGGCCAGCGGCACAACATCCCCTTCGATACCCTCAAGCAGGGTAGGCATCATCTGCTTGACCATTGGGCTGAGGTCCGTTTGTTCGATCAGGGCGGAAAACTGATCTTTCGGTAGTCCTTGAGGGAGTCCCATCGCGGTCACGGCATCAGGCACAATCGGTAGCGCTTCGCTGCTGGATGTAAAGTAGTAGGTATCAATATTGGCGCGGGGGTGTTTGACAACGCCTTCGTACTTGAGCACGACCGGCGCGCGATAGTCATCGCTCCACCCGATGTAATCCTGCTTTTTGGTATCAATCGGCCAGCCCAGCACCAGGCCTTCGCGCGGCCAGAAGCCCTCTGTTTGTTCCCAGGAAGACGGGTATTTGTCCGATACTTCCATTGTCTTGCGGTCGAGGGCGTAGTGCTTGACCAACTGCTGGAGGGGCTGTCCCCCGGAACTCAGCGTCTGCTCTTCTTTGACTAGTGCGACACCGTCGTCGGTGGCCTCCGTCTGGAAGTGACGTTCGAGGTCGATTGGCAGATCGGTCATGAAGGTGAAGGACTGCGTGTTGAACAACACCGGCATGGTCCCGTCATACTGGCGGGTCGTATTCACATCGTCGGGGAATTGTTTCATGCCCGGCACGATCACGGCCATCAGTAGCAGCCCGGCTACGACAAGCACCACACCGAGCAGCAGCACCGCTGGCCCTATAAAGCGTCTGTTCATAATGTTTCCTCCTTGAAATGAAAAGATCGGAACTGGTGGACGGGATACGAAGTTAGCATAAACTATAACCCGCCTGCAGCGAATTAGATACACGCGCGTCCAACTGCCGAACGGGTGGTTGTGAATGGACTTCAGA
>CAYMTN010000037.1:0-31807 GCA_964393335.1 uncultured Anaerolineaceae bacterium | reverse complement strand
CCGGGCCCAGGGCGTCCTCCCGGAGACAGACGCACGTGGCCAGATATTCGAGGTTGACCTGGTGGATGATGCCCAGCGACGGCGGCACGACGCGAAAATTGTCCAGCGCCTTCTGGCCCCAACGCAGGAATTCGTATCGCTCGCGATTCCGGCGCAGCTCCATCTCGCGGTTCAGCTCCAGGGCATCCGCCGAGCCGAAATGGTCGACCTGCACCGAGTGATCGATGACCAGATCGACCGGGATCAACGGCTGGATACGCTGGGGATCACCGCCCATGCGCTGCATGGCCGAACGCAGCGCCACCAGGTCTACAAGGGAGGGTACGCCCGTGAAATCCTGCAAGATCACACGCGCCGGTTTGAACGGCATCTCACGCCCTCGTGAAGGGGTTGGCGACCACCGCGCCAGGTTCGTCACGTCGTCGTCAGTGATCTCAAACCCGTTGTTGTTGCGCAGTACCGACTCCAGCAGCACTTTGATCGAAAAGGGCAGCGACGACACAGCCCCAACTCCCCGCTCTTCCAGGGCATTCAAGCGATAATAATGCAGCGTGCCAAGACTTGTTTCGAGTGTTGCTCGCGCCCCAAATGGATCGCGCGGACGATTTGCTGACATCTCACTTCCTTCCTTGTAGCCGGCGGACTCTCGTTCAGGGAATAACCGTTTTGCTAGAATAAGATTATAACAATAAGGTAGGTAGGTCGCAGTCAGATCGTTCGTACAAGCTCGCCAATTCTGTACACAGAATCGGCTCAATCTTGCGACAATCGAGCAGTTTGCTTATAATACCATCTCGCATGCAAACCAGAATGTAACCACAAATCCACCGGCTCATAAGTTCATCACAGGTAAGACATTGCTCCAGTTTCAAACCGCAACAGAACAGTACTGGACTGAGACATTCCAGATCACAAACGAGGACATCGAATTCATCTTCAACGTATTCCTCGAAGAAGAAAAACCGCTATCCAGTCGAGAAATTGCCCACCGGCTAATCCAGCACCGTCTCGACCAGGAAGCGCGTATCCTTCGCCGCCAGATCGAACGCGGTGAAATCTTCCAGCCCCAAAACACCTATGAAATCGGCCAGAACCTGATATTCCCGGCACTGGGATATTCGGTCGGCAAGGTGGTCGGAGAACGCCCGGGAAACAACCCCGAACACGGCGAATTCAAGGTGATCCAGGTGTCGTTTGAAGAAGGCAAGCCGCGCGAATTTGCCAGCGCACTCCAGACACCGCATGCCCTGAATCTCGACGCGCAGAACGTCGAGGACCTCAGCAACGGCAGTCTCGACGTCGAGACATTGATGGCCGATTACGGCGACGACATCATCTACCTGCTGGAAGAACGTCTGCGCCAGGAAAAGGACGCCGTCTATTTTGCAGGGCGTTGGTTCCTGAAATCGCTGCTGGCCGATGTAGGTGTCGCGCACCTGCATCTCGCGGAAGCCGTGCTCGTCATGCACGAGGGCGGTCCACTGGATACCAAGACCATCCTGAACGAGATTGACCTGCCTCAAGAAGTCAACACGCGCCTGCAAACCTTCTCGCTGGACTACGCGCTGTTCCACGACGATCGTTTCGACGAGGTCGGCCCAGCCGGTCATGTGCTGTGGTTTTCGCGCGATATGGAACCTGAAGAGGTGACGCAGGTTCCAGAACGGCTGAAATACAGGCCGATTGACTACAATTGGCAGGCGTTGACCGACGAATTGGCCGCTCTCGAATATGAAATCGACGACGAGCTGTCAAATCTTCGGTCGCCCGCGCGGCCAACCGAAGCGGTAACCTTCAGCCTGACGTTCCCGCACCGGCGCACCGGCACCCTGCCCCTGAACTCGCACCTGCGGCACCTTTTCCCAACGGCCTACGAAGCACCGCGCATCCTGATGACGCTGGTGGATGGCCAGACCAATGAAGAAATGCGGGGATGGGTCGTGCGCGAGCACCGGTACGTGTACGGATTGGCTGATTTCTACCGCCGCCATAGACTGCCCGTCGGCGCGTATCTTGTCGTCCGCCAAACCAGCGATCCCTCGCGCCTCGTGGTTGATTTTATGGCCCACCGACCCCGCACGGAGTGGATCAGGCTGGCTGTGCCTGGCGAGAATCACCTGCAATTCGAGAATCACAAGCGGTCTATTGGCGCAGAATACGACGAGTTGATGGTACTGGGTGCAGATGACTTGAAGGCGGTCGATGCCTTGTGGGAACCCACCGATAACCCTAACCGGGACCTGGCGGACATCATGCGCGATCTGATGAGCGAACTGGAGCGTTTGACACCTCAGCACACCGTCCATGCCAAAACGTTGTACAGCGCGGTCAATGTCGTTCGCCGCTGCCCACCAGGGCCGATTTTCGCCACGCTGGTGGCCCGACCGGAATTTGAGCACGTGGGCGGTCCCTACTGGCGACTTGCATAGAGTTTTACGCACTACTTGGTAAGGAATGCCTGTGAGCACATCAGCTAGCGCTGCCAGTCGACGAATCAAACCGACGCCTGATACGAAATTCCACATCGATTACGACTGGTGGGATCGTGAAGGGCGAGAACTACGCGTCTATCTGCTCAGCCATCTAGCCCCTGAGCAACGGGGATTCTTTACGGAACACCGCGACACCGAAGAAATCGATTGGATCGACGAACGTACGGCGGAGGTCCAGAAAGTGGATGCGCTGCGGCGTGCGCTGCGCGAAGCAAGCCAGCGTGAGGATTTCATCACGGCTCACACCTCGCTCGTCGATGCCGTATTTCGCGTCTTTCTTGCCAATAACAACGTTCCACTCTCCCCTAACGAGTTAGGCGAACGGATCGGGCGGCCACCCATGACTATTCTGCGCACGTTGGCCGGAAAAACAGTCTACAAAGGTCTGCGCCCTGTCATCCCGGACCGCGAGTGAGATCCGTTCTTGACAGGCACTCCGGCAATCTTTACAATGATCGTGCCTGCCCCTGTAGCTCAGTGGATAGAGCAACTGCCTTCTAAGCAGGAGGCCGGGGGTTCGAATCCCTCCAGGGGCGTCGGAAGCCGGACAAAAATGCCCGCTAGCATAGCGGGCATTTTGCATCTCATACGGGGTCTCTGTCCACTCAGGACATGATCGACGCGTACAACGCTTGCGTTTCCGCCTCAGGTGCTTTGCCTTCGATCTTGAGCTGTTCCACCAGCTTCTGATAATGCGCTGCGGCCTCGCTGCGCCGCCCCAGGGTCGCATACAGTTTCATGATCTGGCGGTGAATCGGCTCATAGCGGTCATTTTCCGACACCGCGCGCAGCAGCAAGCCGAGCGCGTGTTCCTGGCGTCCTTCTGCCAGCCGGATATTCGCCATTTCGCTCAGCGCTTCCAGGTAACCTGTCTGGTAATCAGCGCGGCGTTCGACAATCCACTTGTCACTGTGCCCCTGCAAAAATGGCCCGCGATACAGATCGATGGCATGCTGCCAGACTGCCGCCTTGTCTTCGGTTTCGGGCGAGCGACCCTTGACCAGCGCACCCACAAACTCCATGATGTCATAATGGATCGATACTTCTGGGTTGACGCGGTAATAGCCACCCTCGTGGACCAGCACGTCAAAATCCAGCGCCTTATGTAACCGGCGCTTGGTTACGTGAAACACATTGACGGCCTGATCGTTTTCCAAGTCCGGCCAGAAGGCCTGGCAGATCTCCGAACGGGTTACCACCGGACGATCCAGCGCGAAGAAAAACAGCAAGCGCGGCAGGTGGCCTTCCCAGGTTTCAATCGCGGAGTCATTCAAAAGCACATAACCCGGCCCGAGGGCGAACACATCCAACAGTGTTGCACCGTCCGAACGCATATCGTAGAAATTGCTCGATACCAGGTGTTCATCCTGCAAGATAACAGCTTTCTTCTGGGCGATCAATGACACCCAGGGCAGGCGCGGCAGCGTCCGGCTATTGATCACGAGCTGGCACTGAGCGGGCAGTCTCAAGATCACCTGCTCGACAAACGCCTGCAAATCGTCCGCGCTGTCTGTGCGATCATACTCGTCCAAAATCAGCAGAAACGGCTCATCACTGAGTTCGCCCAGATCGGCCACGAAAGCTTCCAGCAGCGACTCAAAATCGTCCTGTGTCTCAAAATGAATTTGGTTCAAGTAGCGGCCAAAGGTCGGGTGCTGGTTCGCCAGATCGTGAGTGATGCCCGACAGAAATGAGCCAATATTGACATCGTCCGGCCCCATCGCAAAATAAAACACGCGAATAGCCGGGTCATTCATCAATTGAGCCACAAGAACCGAACGGTACCGGCTGGCAGGATGCAACAAAACCACGCTCGCACCCGCTGCACGATCCATAAATGCCTGGTAAAACGCGCCAATCAAGTTATTCAGTTCCATGGGAAGTTCCTCGTACTCGTTAAGAGGTAGACATAATCTAAGTATAATCTGACCAGTCCGATAAGGCAAATGCTAAGGCGAGCGTATTCGTTACTTACGAGCATCCTTTGATTATCACTTCCTGGCACCTTACAAGATAACTATACTTGCGTTTGGCTGTCGTGGGCAATCTACGCGTTTTCGCCCATCCGGGTGGACACCGCTCACGGGTACTGCTACAATACTCCGGCATCAACCGGCTCTCATCCTGTAAAAACGCTGTGAAATTCACCAATTTTTCCGTTCTTGAGGGCCAAAATTGGTTATAATGATTTTATAGGGGCTGGGCTAATTCAGTGAAAATCCGTAACGATGACAAAGAGAGTTGATGCAATGGTCAAAACAGCGCGAAACCTCACGGTGCTGGGGATAGGGTTGAGCATTAGCGCGGTAGTCGGTTGGCTGTTGTTGAAGGAAAACAAACGGGCAAAAGACGTGGCGCAAGTAACGATCAGGTCTCAGAACCGGACGGAAAGTGACGAGATGCCGCGCATCGTCATCCCCATGGAACCACAGGCAGGCGATGAGCCAACGCCAGACGGGGAGACTGCGGCTTCCGACATCGACGACCTGACACTCATCAAGGACATCGGGCCGCGTTATGCAGCAGCATTAGCGGCTGCCGGAATCACCCGTTTCGACCTGCTTGCCAAGCAGAATCCCGAAGCTCTGGCCGATCTGCTAGCGCCTCATATCAGCATCCGCCCCCAGCGCATTCGCACGCGCAACTGGATCGGACAGGCAGCAGCCCTGGCACAAAGACGGTGATCGTATGGCCAGTATCATCCCAACCGACATCACGCTGCAACAAACCGCAGGCACGCTGCTGATCACGTGGTCCGATGGCCGCCGTTGCCAGTACCCTGTCGGACCGCTGCGGCTGGCCTGTCCCTGCGCCGAATGCCGGGGCGGGCACGACCGAATGGGCCGCGAATACGACCCCAAAAACCTATTGGACTTGATCCCGTTGCAGACCTATACGGTTAACCAGCTTGAACTGGTCGGAAATTACGCTTTACAGTTCTTCTGGAGCGACGGCCATCAGGCGGGCATCTATACATGGGACTACCTGTATCGTCTCTGCCCGGCGGAGGAATCCAATGCTTGAGCATACTCTAGGACGCCATATGTTTCCCTCAGCCGAATCACATTTTCTTCGTATAGAAGCCATGCAGCTCTTTGAGCAGTGCCTGACCAATGGCGACACGGCGGCGATGACGGCGTTCATCGAGCGCCAGCTTCTGCATGAACCGCCGCGCCTGCAACTCCTGCGCGACATGGCCGATGACCTGCAGCAGCGCCTGTTGTCACTGCGCGAATATCACTTTGATGTCCGTGAACGCGTCGTCAGCACGCTGAACGAGAGTTACCACGTGGATATCGCGCCGCTGGCTCCCCCTGCCCAGCTTGAGGAATACCACCACCTGACAGCCGAACAGATTCTGACATTTGTCCAGACGCAGGGCGTTGCCTTGAGCGAGGATGAGACCACCCTTTTGCGGAAAATGGTGGACGCTTCGCTCCAGATGGCAGCGCAACTCAACAGCGACATCCGCCTCACCATTCAGCTTCATACGATGGTTATCGATTGGCTGGACGGGATCAATGCCACCATCGCCCGGCAGTATTGGAATAACCTCCATGCACCAGCACAGGGACCCGAGAAGAATCCTCACCACTAGGCCGAGAACACCCGACACTCATTCAGCCGGCGCACCGTAACTGCGACGGCTTTCTATTTTTGCTCTGGCTACCATCAGGGGAACGACATGAGCCATCCTTACGAACCGTATTTGCAGGAAATTCTAATTGAAGGTGATGCGCTTCAAGCACGCGTGGGCGAGTTGGGCAGGCAAATCAGTGCCGATTACGCCGGAAAACACGGCGTACTGCTGATCTGCGTGCTCAAGGGTGGTGTCATGTTCCTGACCGACTTGATGCGGCACATTGACATCCCACATGCCATTGATTTTCTGGCTATTTCAAGCTACGGCGATGGCGTACGCGAGTCATCGGGGCGCGTGCGGATCGACATGGACCTGCGCCAGGACATTGCCGGAAAACACATCCTAATCGTCGAAGACATCATCGACAGCGGGCACACCATGGATTACATTCTGAGCCTGCTCGCCACGCGCAAACCAGCCAGTATTCGTATCTGCACGCTGTTGAGCAAACCAAGCCGCCGCCAGGTCGAAATTCCTCTCGATTACGTTGGATTTGAGATTCCCGACAAATTCGTCTTTGGTTATGGGCTGGACCTGGACGAGGTCTTTCGCAACCTGCCCTTTGTAGGCGTCTGCAAACCCGACAGCAAGTACGGAGCCAGATAAGTGTCACTGTCGCCGGTGACTCCCCACCGCCCGCTGATGTGGCACACAAGCGTGGACGCGATCCGTGAAGCCGCCCGCGCCATGACCAGCTCTGATCAGGAAGTGTACATTGTGGGTGGCGCGGTGCGTGATGCAGTCCTGCACCTGCTGCCGCACGACCTTGATCTCGCCACTCCCGGCGATGGCTGCCCCCTGGCACGGCATCTCGCCAACTCGTTTGACGGCGCGTTTTACCCCCTGGACCGTGAACGCGGCGTGGGCCGCGCCCTGATCCCCTGGGACGACTTCCAGTTGAAAATCGACGTCGCGCAGTTTCGCGGGCCAGACCTGCTCAGTGATTTGCAGAACAGGGACTTCACGCTCAATGCGATGGCCGTCCGGTTGGCCGGGGACTTACAGGCCGTGATCGATCCGCTGGGAGGACTGGCCGACATCCAGGCGAAACTTCTGCGCCAGTGCAGCCCGGACTCGATTCCCAGCGATCCGGTGCGGCTGCTGCGTGCTGTGCGAACCTGCGTCGCCTACAGGCTCCGCATCGAGCCAGAAACCCACCGGGTCTTAAAGGCTGTTGCGCCGCGTCTGGCTGATGTTTCTGCCGAACGCACGCGTGATGAATTGTTCCAGATTCTTGGCGGCGAACGCCCCACAGCCGCCTTGCGGGTACTCCACCAGTTAGGATTGATCGACCCGATTCTGCCGGAAGTGGAAGCGCTGCACGGGATCAGCCAGGGGCCACCTCACCAATTCGACGCCTGGCGGCACACACTCCAAACGGTCGAACATCTGGATACGATCTTGCACATCATCGCCCCCACACGTACAGGCGATTTCACCACCACCGCCCAAAAGGGTTTGATCGCCTTTGCCCTGGACCGGTTCCGGCCCATGTTGCAGACGCATCTCGAACACACGTGGCCCAATGAGCGGCCTCACCGCGCCCTGCTGATGCTGGCCGCGCTGCTGCACGACATTGGGAAACCGGCGGCGCGTTCGATTGGCAGCGATGGTCGTATCCGGTTCCTGCAACACGAACGCATCGGGGAAACCCTTGCGACGGCGCGGGCTGACGAGCTGCGTTTGAGCAACGATGAGATTACGCGCGTGGCGGCGATTATCCGGCACCACATGCGCCCGCACTGGCTGCACGCGAACCGGCCCCTCACGCCACGCGCCATCTATCACTTCTGGCGCGACACCGGCCCGGCAGGCGTCGACATCTGCCTGTTGGCGCTGGCCGACTACCTGGCGACTGTCGGCACAACCCTGGACCCGCAGCACTGGCGCGAGTACCTGCTGACCATCGAAACCCTGCTGGACCGCTACTACCTGCACTACAATACGGCTGTCTCGCCCACTCCGTTGATCACTGGCCAGGATTTGCTCGACGTCTTTGGTCTCGAACCGGGACCGCCAATTGGGGCGCTGCTTGAGCAAGTTAAGGAAGCGCAAATTGCAGGGGAAATCACCACGCAACAAGAAGCGCTGGACTGGGTCCGACGCTTCCTCGAATAGCAGGATCAGGCGAGCGGGTTATCCGGATCCTGAGGCGCAAAGGATACTTTCGTTTCGTCTTCTTCGAGGACATCCGAACGCTCAAAGAACCACAGCAGCGTACTGCCATAGGTCCGCTCGTCGTAAGGCGTCAGAACGTCCAGCGGCAGGTCTTCACGCTCAACCGGGTCGATCTGCACGATGACGATCCCATCCGGGTTCAGATGGACCGGATTCGCGTCAAGCAGCAGCAGTGTTTCTTTCCACATACCTTTGTACTGCGGCGGGGCAACAAAAATGTACTCAAACGCTTCCAACTGCGGACGCTGCAAATAGGAAAAGGCATCCGTCCTGAGGACTTCAGCGCGTTCGGCCAGACGTGTATGAGCCAGGTTCTCATGGATGGTACGGATCGCCAACCGGTCGTTATCAATGAACAATACGCGCGCCGCGCCGCGACTGAGCGCCTCAATGCCAACACTGCCCGTTCCGGCAAACAGGTCCAGAAATGAGCAGTCGCGAATCCCAAGCCCTACGATGTTAAACAACGACTCTTTGACGCGGTCCATAATCGGACGCGTAGACTCGCCCGGAACCATTTTCAGCTTGCGACCCTTCGCCGCCCCGGCGATGACACGAATCGGCACGATGAACCCCCGCCCTAAACCGGCGACTCGACGACTTCACGCACGGCGCGAATATTCGAGGTCGGCGTCGTGGTCATGATCACGCAGCCAGTGGAGAGAATGAACCGGCGGCCATGCGTCTGTTCCATCGCCCGGCGCGCCTCAGCACGCACTTCAGCCGGCGTACCGTTATGTACCGGGTCCCACCGCCCCAGTCCACCGCTCACCACGCCACCGAATTTGAGCTTGCCCTCCGCCAGATCGGGACTCGTCTCGCGGTCATGCCAGTTAATGACCTGCACCGGGTAATCGGCCACCAGATCAAACATTGGGGAATTGCCGTGCAGGTGCATGACGTTTAACCACCAGTCAGCCGACAGCGCCTCCAAAATCTGCAAGTCATACGGACGCCCAAATTCGCGATATTCATCTTCGCTCATCACGGTATGCGACGCGTGCTGAACCGCGTAAAAGATGCCCGATACACCACTACGGCGCATGGCATCGATAAAGCGCAGCGTGCTTTCGGTAATCGTGTTCAACCCGGTTTTGAGCCGGTCGGGGGCCGTCCGCATGTGTTCGATCAACAACTCCTTGCCGGTGATGTTTTTTGCCTGGGCCAGTGGGCTGAAGATCGTCTGGATGAAAGGCACATCCGTCCCGAACGCGTCTTTGAGCATCCGCAAGACCTCAAGCTGACGTGCTAACCCACCCTTTCCGGGGTCCAACACGCGTAACTCGGTCCAGTCCAGGGACCGTTGTACGACGCGCCGTACATATTCGCGCGTCCCCTCCAGGCTGCCCACCCAGCGATCCTGCACGCCGTAATCGGTGATACAGAAACTGCTGGCCGGGGTCACCTTCACGAAATCGAAATCCCACCGGCGCTGAAATACGACGGTCGCTTCTGCCAGATCGGCAGCACGCTGGTCATCACCCGGCCAGTGCCGCCACAATGCAACCGGTACACGGTCCGTCTCTTCACCTTGAATCGTTCGTTCCAGACGCTCACGCTTGCTTAGGGCCATGCTGTTACCTGATTTCGTGATACGCACTTACTCAAGAAAATCCGACATCTGATCAACTTGCTGCGAAACCATGCGCTTGAGCATGAAATACCGCTCGTAATCATCTTCAGGGGCCGCGTCGAGTCGTTTCGTGACCAGCTCCTGAACCTTACGAAAGATCTTCAACGCATTCTCCCGGTCACCCGCTTTCCGGTAGGAAAGACCCAGCCCCCAGTTGGCATCAATGTGATCTGGCACTTCGTCGATAATCTTTTTGAATTTGTCGATGGCGGCGCGGTGCTGCCCATCGTAATGTGCTTGCCACGCTTCACCGATCCTCGCGTCAAGTTCTTGTTGGCTCATTATCGTCTCCACAGTGATGCAATACGACTGTCCAAAAGGAAGTCCTGCAAAAAAAGATGATCACAATTTAGTGTGTCAGGCCGTGTTGACATTTCCGCCTGAAATCAGGGGCGTTTTTTACCACGAGTGTCAACACAACATAGTATAACTGATGTATCGCATTATACTTTACCCAAACGAGATAGCAAGAAAACTCAGGCTGGCCTTCCTCAGGGCACCACCCGAATTGGCGTTGGCAGGACGATCTGCTGGCCGAGGCTGCTCCCCCGATTATCTCGCACAAACAGCGGCTCGATTTGTTGGCACGGGAACAGATTTTGCTGGGCGCAGCGCCCAAGCTGCACCACAATATTATACTCGCCAGGCGGTACGTTTTTGTCTAGCTGCAAGTAATACGAATCCCGCACGTAGCTGCCGAACAGCGGCCAGGTCGGCCACTGGCTGACCGGGATCGAACCCGGATGCCGGTGCTGCGCCAGCATGATCTGACGCTCCGGGTCACCGGTGGCTACCAGCAACACATTTGCCTGATAATCCGGCAGATCAGGGCGCACGGCACGCCAGTACAGGTGCAGCGTCACCGGGTCACCGGGGGAAACCGCAGCGCCGGCCTGCACATCGTATGCCAGCAAATCGACTCCGCTCAGTGCGCGTGGAAGTTGTGTCCGGGCGGGAAGCACAACGCCAAGCGGCGAGTGCCGTGTGAACAACTCGGGTGCCAGACGGGGCAACGCGCCGCCAATCCCGAATAGGATGATCAGGAACAACAGCAGCGCCTGTAGATAAGTGACCTTCTCGGGAGTCAGTTTCCAGGCCGCTGCTTGGGTCGAACGTTCATCGAGTAGTTCGTATTCCAGGCGCAGACTGATGATCACCATCACCAGCAATGCCACGCCGGTAAAGGCCCACGCCACATCTCGCACGGGTGTGCTCCCGAATTCCACAGTTACTTCCTGCTGCCCTGCTGGCAGCTCGAGCGCGACGAAACCCGTTTTGGCCTGGGTCTGGATGGGAATCGGGCGGTTGTTGACCTGGGCCCGCCAGCCCTTGAAGTCAAGTATTTGGAGGGCCAACTCAATCGGATAGGGCGTCTTGACCACCAGGCGTGTCGATTGGGGCGCGTTATCGACAATGTCCACCTGGGCCGCTGCGGGCAGTTCACTACGCGCCACTTTGTCGATAGCCCCGTTCTGGTAGGACATCACGAGCGCAGGCGATGGCTGTGGCACGTCGATAACGGTTTTCGGCAGCAGCCAGCCTGCTATCGAGGACGCGACCAGATGCCCCCGCGTTTCATCGCGCAGCACGGTAGAAAGCTGCGGCATATCGTGTGTTGCAGGCCACGCGGGGAGTGACAGCGTCGGCAGGGCCAGCCCCAGTATGAGCGCCAAGATCAGCACCATCCCGCCTACTCCAACCAGCGATTGACGCGCGCGTTCCAGCACCGCCCCAAGTTGGGCAGCCACGATGGCACCACACGCCGCGATCAGGGGCAGCACGTCGCGCGGGTAGACAGGCGGCCATTCGGGCATCCGGTCCCAGAAGGGTCTACCTGCCGGCGTCACCAACACAAACACGCCGATTCCCACCAGGCCAAAATAGGCGACTTCCCATTCCCGGTGCGAAATCCCGCGTATCGCATGCACCAATCGCCATTGAAACGCATCGCCACGAGAGATGCTGCGCGGATCACGCGGCGTCCGCCGCCAGATCGACAACGCAACCACGATCACGCCAGCCAGCGCCAGGAGCCAAACGGCAACGCCAACGGCACCCGTCGGCAGCGGATTCACAGCGCTGCTGTCCAACAAATCGGGCTGTGCTAACAAGTCGAGGGGCATGAGTTGGTGCCAATTTTCAAGCGGGTATTGCGACACAGGCAGCCAGCGGACCGCCGAAAACTCCGCCCAGGCTGGCAGCCAATAACACGCGCTGAAGGCTGTTCCCAGACCGAGAGCGGCGGCAGCACTGCCCCACCGGTAGAGTACGTGATCGCGGGTGAAAAATCGCCACGCCAGCCAGCCTGCTGCTACGGCGATCAGTATCACGCTCAGCGGCGTGTCGGACAACCACAGCGCCGCCACCAAACTCGCTGCCAGGCTGATATCCCACCCATGAACGCTGACCAGCACGCGATCAAACGCCCACAATGTCATCACAAAAAAACCCATCGCCATCAGAGCTGCCAGATCACTCTCCAGGTAGGGTTTGACGAGCGCGATCTGCGGGCTGTACAGGTACACACAAGCGGCCAGTATCCCGGCGTACGTCCCCCAACGCCGCCGGACAAAACTGAACAATCCCAATCCGCCTAACCCCAGACTGAACGCCAGAACCAGCTTGACACTTGTTTCGGGGTTAGACTGGGCCAAAACGTAGTGCAGGCCAGCCAGGTAATGGGGCAAAGGGGCGAGATAGTTCCAGAGAGGCGACCCGTAGCCGTAATTGAAGTCCGGTGCCCAACGCGGATACAGAGTCCCGGCCTGGATGCTTTCGGCCACTTCGATCGTGCGCGCCAGTTCCGCCTGGGTCTCCAGATTATGCGGCAAACCGGACCGGGCGAACAGCGGCCACACAATGACCAGCGCCACTACGACCATCCCCAAAAACGCCCAATCGATTTCACGCCGGGTCTTGCGCATCCACAGCGGCAAATCGTCGAGGGTCAGGCCCGCCGGTAGTTCGGTTTTTGTGCGCGGAATCACGCGGAACGCCCTTCAGATTTATGCCAAACGGAAATTTGTGTGCTATCCTTGAACGGCGCATTATAAAAGGGAACCCAGACTCCGGCAACTTGATTTGGGTGGCATATGTCCCCCATCAACAAAAACGGGAACAGGATGTCTTCACAAGAAACGCTGCTAAACGGGCGCTATCGCCTGGTCGCACAACAGGGTTCGGGCGGCATGGCCGTGATCTATAAGGCTATCGATCTGGCCCTAGGCCGTACTGTGGCCGTAAAAATCCTCCGGCCAAGCCTGACCAACGACCCTGAGTTCCTGAAACGATTCCGCCAGGAAGCCCGCAACGTTGCCAACCTATCCCACCCGAACATCGTCACCGTGCACGATGTCGGCCAGGATGGCAACACGCATTACATCGTCATGGAATACATTGACGGTGAAGACCTCAAGCGCCTGATCCGTGCTTCGGCTCCCTTTTCGATTGACCGCGCGCTCAGCATCACGATCAAGATATGCGCCGGAGTCGGGTATGCACACCGCGCGGGACTGGTTCACGCCGACGTCAAGCCGCAAAATGTGCTCGTGACCGAAAGTGACAATGTGAAGGTCACCGACTTCGGTATCGCGCAAGCCCTGACAGCGACCAAACCCCGCGAACGCCAACGGGTTGTCTGGGGCAGTCCTCATTACTTTTCGCCCGAACAAGCGCAAGGCGAAGCCCCGACACCGGCCTCGGATGTCTATGCCATCGGCATCGTGATGTTCGAAATGTTGACCGGGCGACTGCCATTCGTCGGCACCGACCAGCAAGAACTGGCTATGGCGCACATCCGCGAGACACCGCCCAATCCATCCGATCTGAACCCGAATGTGTCTGTGCACCTGGACCGTATTCTGCAAAAAGTGCTCTCCAAAGAACCTGCCTCGCGCTACCGTACGGCAGACCAATTGGGGCGCATCTTGATCAGCTACCGCCGTCAGGGGCAGGTCACAACCGACCAGGTGCCTGAAGTGACACAGAACGAACCGCAGCCCGATACTGCCGCAACCGTCCCGCCCACAGAAGGCCCGATCCACCTCAAATCAGATTACGGGATGCAGCCCGTTGCGCCCGCTGCCAATGGCGTCCGCGCCCCCGACCCGCGCGCCGAAGCGCCTACCAATCTGTACACTCAACCACCCTATCGCGGCCCGGCGACGACGCCCGGCATGGCTCCCGTTCCCTCTCAGAATTATTACCCACCTCGCCCGCCGGAGTCGATGATTCAGTCGCGCTACCGTGCCAACGAACCGCCCCAGCAGCTTGATCTTGTCACCCTGGTGCTGGCCTTTATCGCCTTTATCGCCGTAGTGCTGCTGATTCCGCTCTGGATCGCTATCTATCAGGCGTGGCTTGGATAGTCCAGCTTGATCAGGCATGACGGTAACCACGTATAAATAGACGAACGAACTTCTTATACAATGCTAATTTACTGAACATGGAAAACCCTGGTTTTTAGCTACCGGTTCCTGTATAATTTCAGTAGAGTTGTGATGAATCTGCCTCGCCACGTTGTAATTGCATAGCAGAAGATCAAGTGGGCATAGACCAACGGGTATGAGGGCTGGAGGCTTAGAGTGAATAGTCGTTCGCGGAATATCTTTGTGTATATCCTCATTATCGCAGCGATTGCTGCGATAGTGTTTGGTGTACGCAACAACAGCGCCAGTTCCAAGCAGTTGACTGTGAGCGAATTGGTAGATGAGATCAACAGCGGCAGAGTACGGGCCATTGAAGTGTCGAGCGAAGGCCAGTTGACTGCCACCTATTTTAACAACAACGAGACCCGAAAAGCGCAGATCAGTTCAAACACGACCGACGTACCACAACTGCTGGAAAACCTGGGGGCCGACCCTGACACGGTGAAACAGATCAACTTCGAATTCACCAAACCCAGCAACTTGTTCAATTGGATCGGATTGATCGGCACATTTTTGCCGCTGCTGCTCATCGGTGGATTCATCTACCTGATGTTACGCCAGGCTCAAGGCTCGAATAACCAGGCGCTGTCATTTGGCAAAAGCCGCGCGCGCATGTTCACCGGCGATCAGCCGACCGTAACGTTTGATGACGTGGCAGGGGCTGACGAAGCAAAAGAAGAACTACAGGAAGTCGTCGAGTTTCTAAAAGACCCGGAGCGCTTCATCCAGCTTGGCGCGCGTATCCCCAAGGGTGTTTTGCTCGTCGGCAGCCCAGGCACGGGCAAAACGTTGCTGGCCAAAGCGGTCAGCGGCGAAGCGGGAGTGCCGTTCTTCAGCATCTCCGGTTCCGAATTCGTGGAAATGTTCGTCGGCGTCGGCGCAAGCCGTGTGCGCGACTTGTTTGATCAGGCCAAACGACACAGCCCGTGTATCGTCTTTGTGGACGAAATCGACGCGGTAGGACGCCATCGCGGCGCGGGACTCGGCGGCAGCCACGACGAGCGCGAGCAGACTCTCAACCAGATTCTGGTCGAGATGGATGGTTTTGACACGGACACGAACGTGATCATCGTGGCGGCGACCAATCGCCCGGATATTCTCGACCCGGCGCTGTTACGTCCCGGTCGTTTTGACCGCCGCGTGGTGCTGGATCGTCCCGATATGCGCGGGCGGGAGGCGATCTTGAAGGTCCATGCGCGCGGGAAGCCCCTGGCTTCGGATGTTGACCTGGGCGTACTTGCCAAGTCTACACCCGGTTTTGTCGGGGCGGACCTGGAAAACCTCGTCAACGAGGGCGCGATCGTTGCCGCGCGTAAAAACAAGAAGAGCATCAGTATGCGCGATTTCGAAGAAGCCGTCGAGCGCGTCGTACTGGGCCCAGAACGCCGCAGCCGCATCATCAGCGAGGAAGAAAAGCGCCTGATCGCCTTCCACGAGGCCGGTCACGCCGTCGTCTTCCACATGCTGCCACGCTGCGATCCGGTCCGCAAGGTAACCATCGTCGCCCGCGGTATGGCGGGCGGTGTCACATGGGTCATGCCTGAGAACGACTCGGCGCTAGGCACCACGCAGCGCTACATCGACCAGATCACGGGAGCACTCGGCGGACGTGCCGCAGAAGAAATCGTGTTCGGCGACATCACGAATGGTGCATCCAGCGATCTGGAAAATGTCACGCGCATCGCGCGAACGATGGTGACCCGCTGGGGCATGAGCGCCAAACTGGGACCGCGCGTCTTTGGCCAGAAAGAAGAACTTGTCTTCCTGGGCCGGGAGATCGGTGAGCAGCGCGACTACAGCGAAAGTGTTGCCGAGCAGATCGACGAAGAAGTTCACGATATCGTGTCGGCGGCGTATGAGCAGGCGCTCACCGTCCTGCGTGAGAACCGCGAAAAACTCGACGCCCTGGCTGAGCGACTCATTGAAGTCGAAACGATTGGCCGTGAGGAATTCCTGGAGATCATGGGCGAGCCACAACCGCCACAAGCTCCTGGCGACAAACCGAGCAAACCGACCGCTTCGGCAGCGATTGAGGGCCTCGAAGAGGGGCTGACGGACAGCGAAATGCCACCTGCCCCCTTGGGAACGGCCCCATCACCCGCCTAGTTGTTGGCAGCCAGTTGCAGAAAACACAAAGTCCCGCCAGTGATGACGGGGCTTTTTCTTTTTTTCGGACGTGTAGCTTATGCTTCAAACAGTTGCCAGCCTTGCTCAAGCGCCGCCGCACGCATTGTCGCATCTGGATAGACCGCAACCGGGTGCCCGACCCCGGCCAAAAACGGGATATCCGACGCGCTGTCCGCGTAAGCCGAACAGTCCGCCAGCGTTACCCCTGCGTAGTGCTGGCTGAGATAACGCTGTGCAAAGTCCAGCTTGCGCGCGCCGGAACATGTCGGCCCAATTATGTGCCCCGTACAGTGCCCGTCACGCATCTCCACCACTGAACCCAGGCCCGCGCCGCTGTCAAGATAGTCCGCCAACCCGGCAACAATACGTTCAAACATGGTCGATACCAGCGCGACCGGCGTTCCTTGCGTCTTTTGCTGCTTCAAAACAGCCACCACGTCTGGCCGCAGCACAGGGATCAGCGCCTCCTCGACGATCTGGCCGGCAATCGCCTGCACCTGTTCAGGCGTCCACCCGGTCATGAGCCACGCCATCAGACGTACCCAGCGATCTCGAAAAGCCGCCTGGCTGACCAGGCCGGTTTTGCTGACCAGGTAATGCGGCATTCCGGTGGCATATAACCAGCTCTTCCGCAGCGGGCTAACTTCCGGTGACGTGACCAACGCACGCCACACATCCCCGCCAGACGTGAGCGTACCGTCAATATCAAAAAACGCGACCCGTGCCGTGTCGTTCAAAAAATCCCCCCTTGCCACCTAAGATTCAGCTTGTTCGCGTTCTTCAATCTCCATACGCGCCAGCTCCCGACGCAGAATCTTGCCGACGGTCGTGCGCGGCAGTTCGTCCACAAACGCGATCCGGGTCGGTACTTCGTAGCGCGCCAACCGGTCACAGGCAAACGCGATCAAGTCATCCGCCTCCAACGTCTGCCCCTCCTTGAGGACCACCCAGGCTTTGAGCGCCTCCTGCCCCACTTTGTCCGGATCAGGATGCGGGATCGCAACTACGCCGACTTCTTTCACGGCGGGATGTTCCATCAACACGTCTTCCACGTTGCGCGGATAGACATTAAACCCGCCAATCAGTGCCATGTCTTTCTTCCGGTCCACGATGTAAAAATACCCATCTTCGTCCATGCGGGCAATGTCGCCGGTGTACAACCACTTTTTGCCATCAGGGCCACTGCGCAGGGCGTTGGCTGTTTCCGTCGGCATGCCATAATAGCCTTTCATCAATTGGGGACCACGCATCAGCAGTTCGCCGATCTCACCGACCGGCACATCCGCTACACCATCATCCAGATCAACGATCCGCATCTCCATGTCCGGGAATGGCAGCCCGATGGACCCTATCCGGTTTTCGCCTTTCACCGGGTTTGCGTGACTGGCGGTAGGAGCTTCGCTCATGCCAAAGCCCTCCAAGATTACCCCGCCCGACAACTCTTCAAAACGCCGTTTGGTCGCGGGCGGCAGCGGGGCCGATCCGCTGATACACGCGTAAATCGACGATAAATCGTAGCGTCCGGCCACCACGCCCGCATGATGGTTGATCGCATTAAACAGGGCGGGCACGCCCATAAAAATGGTTGGCCGGTAATGGTGGATGTTATCGACCACGTCGTCAATGTCGCGTGCATTGGGCACCATGATCATCGCAGCATGCAGCGATACGGCAAAACTCATCACGGCTACCATGCCAAACACGTGAAATAGCGGGATCGCCGCCAGAAAACTCTCCTGCACATCCAGACGCGCCAGCCACGCCGTGCATTGCAGCGTGTTGGCGACCAGCGCCGCATGAGAGGACATAGCTGCCTTGGGGACCCCGGTGGTGCCACCGGTGTACTGAAAAATGGCGATATCATCCGCGTCTACCTGAACCGCCGGTTTTTTGCCGGCGTAACGCGCCAGCACGTCCTGCAACCAGTGATCACCGGGGCGTTTTTCGATCCGGTGACCTTCCTTTTTCTCTTTGGCAATCGTGAACAAAACACGCGCCAGGCCCGGCAGATATTCCTTGATATTCGTCACGATGACGTGTTTGACGCTCGTTTCCTGCTGGACCTGCTTCAACCCTTCGTAAAAGAGACTCAACGTGATGGCGGTCACCGCGCCGCTATCAACCAGCAATTCGGCAAGTTTTTTGGGCGGATAGGTCGGGTTGGCCGCCACGACGACCCCACCTGCCTTCAGCACAGCATAAAATGCGATGACGAACTGGGCGCAGTTGGGCATCACCAGAGCGACGCGGTCCCCTTTTTCCAGCCCCATGTCCACCAGCGCCGCAGCCAGCGCGTCGGACAGATCATTGACGGCGCGATACGTAAGCGTGCTTTTGACACGTCCGACGACCGGCAGATGCGCCGACGTGATCGTCGCCACATCGTCGCCAAACTGCTGAGCCGATTCGATCAAAAAACTATGCAAAGGACGCTGCGGGTACGGAGTCAGGCTGTGTGGCACATCAGGATCATAACGTTTGAGCCAGGGTTTCTCTTGGTACGTGACCATTGCCAATCCTCTCTACTGACCCTCAGGTGTTCTTGTGATAAAGTAACAGAAACGGATATAGTATTTATGGTCGATTCTAATGTAAGCTGGCCTGCTCCACAAGCAGCCTGTTCAGAGGTGAGCCGTCGTCATGCCAACCAAGCAGTTGCCACTGTTTCCCACAGATAGCGAACACGCGCTGACCCGGCGCAGTACGCTCACGAGCGCGGTTGGCCCATTTCTGGAACATCTGCGGCAGGAAGGACGCAGCCCGCATACGATCAGCGCTTTTCGATCAGACCTCGGCCTGCTGGCTGAGTTCTTCGGCGACGAGATGGTGCTCAACGACTTCACGACGACCAAACTCAACCGGTTCATGCACTGGATCGAGGGCGGGCGCGGCGCGCCGTGCAGCCGCAAGTCATACGCGCGGCGGGTCACGACGCTGAAGGTGTTCTTCAAGTTTCTTAGGAACGAGCACGTATTACCTGACGATCCGGCTGAGGCGCTGCTGCAACGGTCTGGGGCGGCCCCGTTACAGCCGATCTTGTCCGACGAGGAAATAGACCGCCTGCTCGCTCACACCGCCCTGCTGCGAGTGGCCGACGAGCCAGACGCACGCCCCGAACTTCTGCTGCGACTGCTGTTGAATACCGGCATCAAAAAAAACGAGTGCATGCGGCTGGCACCGCAGCATATCCTGAGAGACAAGCCCGAAGAGCCGGTCCTGTTGGTGCGGCACCAAAAACCGAATAACGTCTACAAGGAACGAAAAATCGCGCTGGCCCCCGATTGGCTGCCTATCCTGGACGATTACCTGGAACAATACACGCCGCCGAACACCATTTTTGACTGCACAGCCCGCAACCTGGAATATGTTCTGCGCGATGTTGCCGCCGCCGCCGGAGTGGATGGCAAGGTGTCGTTTGAGATTCTGCGCTGGACGAGCGCCGTTCGTGACTACCGGCGCGGCATGGACCTGGACGATCTCCGGGAGAAAATGGGCCTCAGCCGCATAAGCTGGCGTGAAACGAGCGACAAGATCGTGCGACTGGCGACAATTCAAGGCAATCGGGACCAGTCCTGACTACCAGACGCGGCACAACAGCCCCTTGAGATACGCCCCTTCAGGAAACGTCAGCGCGACCGGATGATCGGGAGCCTGCGCCAGCCGCCGGATGATCTGTGCATCACGGCCCACATCAACCAACGCCCCAAAAACGATCTTCTGAAACAGATCGGCGTCAATCGCCCCGGAGCACGAAAACGTCGCCAGCACACCACCCGGCTTCAACAACCGGAACGCCAACAGGTTGATATCCTTGTAACCCCTGGCTGCGCCTTCGACCTGCCGCGCAGATTGCGCGAATTTGGGCGGATCGAGGATGATCATGTCAAACTGCTGCGCGCTGTCCCGGTAATACCGCAGCACTTCGAATACGTCCCCGACGACAAAATCATCGCCGGACACGTCAAACCCATTCAACGCCACGTTACGCCGGGCGAGATCGAGCATTTCCGCCGAACTGTCAACGTTGATCACGCGCTGCGCCAGCCCGGCCAACGCGTACACCGCAAACCCGCCTGTATACGCAAACGCATTCAACACCACGCGTTCCGCCGCGCGTTCGTCCCAACGGAACCAGTCACCGATCACGGCGCGGTTTTCACGTTGATCCAGGTAAAAACCGGTCTTGTGCCCCAGGCGCACGTCGATCAAAAAGCGCCGCCCGTTCTCGTCAATTTCGATCAGATCGGGCGGTTCCTGCCCGGACAACACGCCGGTTTCTGGGGGCAGCCCCTCTTTGGCGCGGATATCCACATCGCTGCGCTCGTAAATCCCCGCCGGGTTGAGCAAGTCCGCCAGCAGATCTACCAGCATCTCTTTGCGGGTGGCGATGCCAAGCGTCAGGGCCTGGATCACCAACCAATCCGCGTAACGATCCACTACCATCCCCGGCAGCCCGTCGTTTTCCGCGTTGACCAGGCGGTAGGCATTCGGCGTGCCATGTCGGTACACTCGATTCTCGATGTGGCGTGCGCCGATGGCGCGTTGCAGCTTGCCGCGCCACCAGCCATCGTCGATGGTTTCCGTTTCGTCCCACGCCAGCAGGTGCACGCGAATCGCGGACTGGCTGTTCCAGTAGCCGCGCGCCAGGAAATCACCGGCAGCGCCGCGCAGCGTCACAATTTCACCGTCGGCGGGGCTGCCTTCCACGCCTGCTATCGCGCCAGAAAACACCCAGGGATGCCGTCGCAGAATCGCTTTTTCCCGACCGGCGTGGACAATGGCGACTGCTTCAGTCATAGCGTCTCACCTATCAGGCGCAGCAATCCCTGCTCGTCCAGCACCGGAACGCCTAATTCCTGCGCTTTGTCCAATTTGCTGCCAGGGTCTTCGCCTGCCACGACATACGACGTCTTGCGGCTGACACTGCCCGTCACTTTGCCCCCGTGCCGCTCGATCAATTCTTTCGCCTCGTTTCGTTTCAGCGTGGGCAGTGTTCCGGTCAGCACGAATGTCAGATCGACCAACACATCGGAGGCGGCTGTGTCTTCAACTGGCTCCGCCACCAACTGCACGCCCGCCGCGCGAAACTTCTCGATCAGGGCCTGGTCATGCGATTTGGAGAACCAGTCGACGATAGCGTCCGCCGTGTGCGGGCCAAGCCCTTCGATCGTCTGGAGTTCCTCCGGCGCGGCAGCCGCCAGCGCATCGATTGACGGGTAATATCGCACCAATAACTCTGCTACCGTGCTGCCAACTCCGCGAATCCCCAACGCGCTCACCAATCGTGCCAACGGACGGTGGCGCGCCGCATCAATACTCGCCAGCAGGTTCTGCACTTTTTTATCGGCAAACCCCTCCAGCGGCAGCAGATCGTCAGCGCTCAACGTGAACAGGTCGGCCTCGTCATCAATTAACCCTTGCTCCAGCAGCAGGCGCACACCGCGCTCACCTAATCCATCGATGTCCATGGCCGAGCGCGAGACGAAATACTCGATGTTACGCGCGACGCGCTCCGAGCAGGCTGGATTCGTGCAGTAATACGCCACTTCGCCTTCGTCGCGTTCGACTGGCGAGGCGCACACCGGGCATGTGTCCGGCGGCGTGATCGCTGTTTCGTCGCCAGTACGCGCAGCCACAACCGGTCCCACCACGTAGGGAATCACATCGCCCGACCGTTTGACGACCACCGTGTCACCGATTCGAATGTCCTTCTGAGCGATCAGATCGTAATTGTGCAGGCTCGCCTGCCGGACAGTCACGCCGCTGACAAATACCGGTTCCAGCAGCGCCGTCGGAGTGAGCACCCCGGTCCGGCCTACATTCGCCACCACGCCTAACAGCCTGGTTGTCGCCTCTTCTGCCGGGAACTTGTACGCCAGCGCCCCGCGCGGGTCTTTGCCCACTACCCCAAGATCGGCAGCGGTGCCCAGGTCATCGACTTTGATCACCAGACCGTCGATTTCATAGGGCAGATCGTGGCGGCGCGGTTCAAACCCTTCCACGTACGCGATCGTGGCTTCGAGATCGTCAAAACGCCGGATCACACCGTCCGCCGTGAGAAAACCCAGATCGCGCAGGAAACGCAGCGTCTCAAACTGGGTATCCGGCACCGGGCCATCGGCATCGACAATCGCGTAACAAAACGCGCTCAAGGGACGGCCAGCGGTCACACGCGCGTCCTTCTGTTTGAGCGCACCCGATGCCGTGTTGCGCGCATTGACAAACAGCGGCAGATCCTCGGCCTGCATTTGCCGGTTGAGCGCCTCAAAATCCTTCTTTAGAAATAACACCTCACCCCGCACTACCACACGTGGCGGTGCGGGCGGGCCATCAGGTGGCGCCGGAATGAGCAGCGGAATCGTGCGCACGGTGCGCACGTTCGGCGTCACGTCGTCACCCACGTCGCCGTTGCCGCGCGTCGCCCCGCGTACCAGCACACCATCGACATACGTTAACACCACTGTTAGCCCGTCGAATTTCGGCTCGACCACGTAATGCAGCGCCAGATTCTCCGGCAGCAGCCGCCCGATACGCTCCCGCCACGCGCGAATCTCGTCCCCGCTGAAGGCGTTCCCCAAACTCAGAATAGGGGCCACATGCTCGACCTTCGGCAGATCGGTCTGTAGATCGCTGCCGACACGCTGAGTCGGGGAATCAGGCGTGACGAGATCGGGATGTTCTACCTCAATTTGCTTGAGTTCCGCGAACAACGCATCGTATTCGCTATCTGTGATGACCGGCGCATTAAGCACGTTGTACCGGTAAATATGCTCGTGCAGCATCCGCCGCAGTTGGGCCGCACGAGCGGCAATATCCCGCTGGCTCACCGTGTATGTATCCTCACTTTTCCGGCTACGGAGAAACGACCGTCAGATAGTTACGCGCAGCCCATCCAAAACGCCCCGCGTCGTTCGGGTCCTCGACATGCCACCATTCGTACCCGTCCGCGTTTTGCGGGCCTTCCTTAATGACAAACTCATCGCCCTCGCGCGCCAAAAAACGGAGCGGGGCCGCAATATCCGGCGCGCTGCGAACGTTCAAGCCACTTGCATCCACGCCGACGACTTGCACGCGGACCCCGATCGAAAAATTACCAGGCGGCAGGGTCGGGCTGGAAACCGGCGTCGGCAGCGGCACGGTAGCGGTTGGGTGGACCTGCGGAATCGCCGTCGGCCAGTAATCGGACTGCTGCCCCGGTGCGGGCTGGCCGCTGCTGGCGGAAAAGTCCTGACTCAAGGTTGGCGGGGAGGTCACGATCAGCACGCGCGGCGGCTGATCGCTGGGTGTCTGGGGGCGGCTCAATTCGGTAAACGCGAACAATAACCCGAACGCTGCTGTTCCGACCACACCAACCATAACTACCAGCGACCACCAGGGCAGGTACAGCCCGCTTTCACTCGGCGGCACGGACCGCCGCCGGGGTGCACGGCGCGGCGCTGGATACGGTTGTTGGGCCGCATACGGTGGGGGAGGCGCTGGCTGCTGCCCGCGTGGTAGCGAAGACCGTCGCTGCTGCCGGGAACGTGCACTGCTTGCCTGGGGATGGCGTGGGGCCTGCCCGGCAGGCGGCGCCGATTGGCGAACGGGCGGCGGCTGCAAAACCGCACGTGTCGGGGCAACCCGTTCGGTTTCGTCGCCCCTGGCCGGAGTCACGTCGACATGCGCCTCATCGCCGGGGGATCGTTGGGGTTCCTGGGAAGGGATGTCAGTCATGATCCCATCTCCTCTCCGCTCACGTGATCTGCCACCACAGTTGCTGTCTCTATGCGTCAAAATCGACACCGCCAAGTATACCACAGCCCATGCCTGCCGCATCTTGATCAGTTCTTGACAGGTATCCCACGCTTGCTGTACGCTTTCCCTGGTGATCACTCGTTAGGGCACACGACCGGGCCAAAATCCATGTCTGCTTACGAATACGCTGGAAATCTGCACGTCCATACGCCCTATTCGGACGGCGAAGGCTCACACGCCGAAGTCGCTGAAGCCGCCTTACGCGCAGGTCTGGATTTTGTCATCTTCACCGACCACAACGTGTGGGTGGATGGCATTCAAGGCTATTATGGCGACGAGGCGCGCGGGTACGTGCTACTGCTTTCCGGCGAGGAGGTTCACGACCGCACGCGCCTGCCCCAGTGCAATCACGTGCTGGTCTATGGCACCGGGTGTGAGATGGCGCACCATGCCTTTAACCTGCCCGGCTTGATCGATGCCGTCGAGCAGAACGGCGGACTCAGCTTCATCGCGCATCCCGACGACCGCCCGGTGAGTTGGCTCGGCGAACCGGAAATCCCCTGGTTGGACCGTTACGCAGACGGGTTCACCGGGCTGGAAATCTGGAACTTTATGTCACGCTTCAAAGATCATGTCCAGACGCGCGGCGAAGCGATCCGCAACGTCTTCCGCCCGGAAGATGTGATGGTTGGCCCTGCCCCCCGAACGCTCGATCTGTGGGATCAACTGCTGGAGATGGGACAGCCGGTCGTTGGTATCGGTGGCGCGGACGCGCACGGCACGCGTATCAACTACGGGCCGCTGACCCACACCGTCTTCCCGTATGACTTTTTGTTCAACTGCGTGAACACGCACATCTTGACCAAATCGCCGCTTGTGGGTGAGCTTCAGCACGACCAGACGCAGCTTTACCGCGCGCTGCGCGATGGGCGTGCCTTCATCGGCTACGACATCCCCGGCAGCACGCGCGGCTTTCGGTTTACCGCCCAGGGACAAAATACGAGCGCGATTATGGGCGAGTTGATCCGGCTGGGACACGGTGTCACGCTGCAAGCGCTGGCCCCGGCGCGCGCGCGAATCAAGATCGTACGTTACGGCGAAATCGTGGCGGAAGAACATAACACCGAAAACCTGACCCATGTCGTACGCGAACCCGGTGCGTACCGGGCCGAGGTCTGGCGCAACTATCGCGGCACTGAACGCGCGTGGATTCTGAGCAATCCGATTTATGTGGAAGGCAACCCCAGCAGTTTACGAAAATAGCCTGATACGTCACACGAATATTCGCCACCAGCCCGCCACAACGGTATAATATAGAACTTTCGTTCGCCTCACAGCTAGAAGGAACCAGTCATGCCTTCTTTTGAGTTAGTCTCAGACTACAAGCCAACCGGCGATCAACCTCAGGCCATCCTCGAACTCGTCCAGGGCATCGATCAAGGGATGAAGTTCCAGACCCTGTTGGGTGCTACCGGGACCGGCAAAACGTACACGGTTGCCAACGTAATCGCCCAGATACAGCGCCCTACCCTGGTCCTGGCGCACAACAAAACATTGGCCGCCCAACTCTATTCCGAGTTCAAGGAATTCTTCCCGAAGAATGCCGTCGAATACTTCGTCAGCTATTACGACTACTACCAACCGGAAGCCTACGTGCCCCGGCATGATCTGTATATCGAAAAAGAAACCGATATCAACGAAGACATCGACCGGATGCGGCTGTCGGCTACGGCAGCGCTCCTGAGTCGCCGGGATGTGTTGATCGTCGCCTCTGTGTCTTGCATCTACGGCATCGGCAACCCGGCCACCTGGGGCAGATCCACGCTGGAGCTGGAAGTCGGCATGCAGCACCGCCGTGACATCATCCTCCGGCACCTGGTCGGGATTCAGTACGGACGCAACGATTTCGAACTGCGCCCCGGTACGTTTCGCGTGCGCGGTGATACGCTTGAGATCACACCGGCTTACAGCGAGACCGCTTACCGGATCGCTATGTTCGGGGACGAAATCGAACGCCTGGTTGAATTCGATCCCTTGACCGGCGAGATATTGGCCGATCATGAGCACATCGCCATCTACCCGGCCAAGCAGTTTGTCACCGAAGATGAGAACCTGAAACAGGCGCTTTTCGACATCGAACAGGAACTTGAACAGCGACTGGCCGAACTGCAAAAAGCGAACCGCTTGCTCGAAGCGCAGCGGTTGGAGCAACGCACCCGTTATGACCTGGAGATGATCCGCGAGGTGGGCTACACGGGCGGAATCGAAAACTACTCTCGCCACCTGGACCAACGCCCTGCAGGCAGCCCGCCCTGGACGTTGATCGACTACTTCCCGCCTGATTACCTGATGGTCATCGATGAATCCCACATGACACTGCCCCAGGTACGCGGCATGTACGGGGGTGATCGCTCGCGTAAGGAAACCCTGGTTGATTACGGCTTCCGGCTGCCCAGCGCACTGGATAACCGCCCGCTCAGCTTTGAAGAGTTCGAGACGCGTCTGGGACAGGTCATTGTGATGAGCGCCACGCCTGGCCCGTACGAACAGGAGCACAGCCAGCAGGTTGTGCAGCAGATTATCCGCCCGACCGGCATTGTTGATCCGACCATCGATATCCGCCCGACGGCAGGGCAGATCGATGACCTGCTGGCCGAGATCAACCGGCGCGTGCGCAACGGCGAGCGTGCCCTGGTCACGACTCTGACCAAACGTATGGCCGAGGACCTCTCCGACTACCTCCTGGAAATGGGCATCCGGGTCCACTATCTGCATTCCGAAATCGATACGATTGAACGCATCGAGATACTGCGCGACCTGCGCCTCGGCGTGTATGACGTCGTGGTTGGCATCAACCTGCTGCGCGAAGGGCTTGATCTACCCGAAGTGTCACTGGTTGCCATCCTGGATGCTGATAAGCAAGGCTTTCTGCGCTCTGAACAGGCCTTGATTCAGAACATCGGGCGGGCAGCGCGTCATATTCACGGCCACGTCATCATGTACGCTGACAAGATCACGGACGCCATGCAAGCGGCCATCGGCGAAACCGAGCGCCGCCGGAGCATCCAGGCTGCGTACAATGTAGAGCACAACATCGAACCGGCCAGCATCGTCAAGGAAATCCGCGACTTGACGCAGCGCATGCAGCAGTCGACGGCGGCGGCAGCAAAAGCTGACACGCGGCCTGCCACTCCGGCTGATCTGCCAAAATCCGAGCTGCAAAAACTGATCGATTCACTCGAATCAGAGATGAAGGCAGCCGCCAAAGCGCTTGAGTTCGAGAAGGCCGCTGTTCTGCGTGACCAACTGCTCGAACTGCGACAGCTCATGGTGCTAAAGGATGCGAACCAGCGCGATCCCAGCTTTGGCCTGATCGAGCAGAGCGCCCGCCGCCCTCGCCCACATCCCTAGCCGGACATCCTCCGACCGGGCAGCAGCGTACCAGCCAGCGACAGGCCTGTTCGTCTGTTCATGGCGCGATTGCGCTTCGGGGTATTTTACGGTATCTTGAAACGGAGTCGCATCGTTCGACTATAATCGTGATATCTTCTCTTTTCAGGTCATGTGACCACTTAGAATGGCAGTTCGATGCTTATCACACGCCAACGCCGCGAAGAAATAGAGGCTCAGACACTCGCCCCCTACGCTTTGCTTAGCAGCCAGACCAGAGGACGCGAGTATCCGGACCCGGAAGGGGATTACCGGACACCATTCCAGCGCGACCGGGATCGCATCCTGCATACGACAGCGTTCCGCCGCCTGGAATACAAAACGCAGGTTTTCATCAACTATGAAGGGGATTACTACCGCACCCGCCTGACGCATACGCTCGAAGTCACACAGATCGGGCGCAGTCTGGCGCGTGCGTTCGGCGCAAACGAAGACCTGATCGAGTCAATCTGTCTGGGGCACGACCTGGGGCACCCACCGTTTGGTCACTCAGGTGAAGCGATTCTCAACAAGCTGATGGCCGATCACGGCGGATTCGATCACAATAAGCAATCGCTGCGTATCCTGACCGAGCTGGAATCGCGCTATCCCGGCTGGCCAGGGCTGAACCTGACCTACGAGCTGCGCGAGGGTATTGTCAAACACGAAACCGAGTATGATCTCAGCGATGCGGACGCGCAGGGCTTTGATCCTGACAAACGAGGCAGCCTCGAAGCCCAGATCGCCAACGTGGCAGACGAACTCGCCTACAATGCCCACGATCTGGATGACGGGCTGCGAGCCGGGTTAATCAGACCTCGGCAGCTTGAGCGCATGCGAATCTGGCAGATGCTCAAAGAAAGTATCGGTTGGGATGGCCAGGACTTTTCCGAGCAGATCCGGCATCGCATTATTCGCCGTATGTTGGGCATCGAAATCAATGACGTGATCGACGCCACCGGCATTGTGCTCGCGGAGTATGATCCGCGCTCGCCCGAAGCTTTGCAGCGGCTGCCGCGCAACGTTGTGACGCATTCGGAAGAATTGAACGCGATGAACCGCGAGTTAAAGGGCTTCCTTTTCAACGAGATGTACCGGCATCACCGCGTGGTTCGGATGGCGGTCAAGGCCGAACGATTCATTACGGAGCTTTTCCAGACATACATCGCGGAACCGGCTCAACTTCCCCCAACCGTCCAGCAAGCCGCCGATGAGCGCGGACTGCCGCGTGCCGTAACGGACTACATCGCCGGGATGACGGACCGGTATGCACTGGAAGAATGGCAGCGCCTGTTCGACCCCTTCACCCGTGCCTGAACCAACCGCCGGCATAGTGATACAGACAACGAGGTTCTACAGCATGTCAGAAGAACAGCAATATCTCACGGCATCCGGCGCAGCCGAACTCCGTGAAGAACTCGACGATTTAGTTAGTGTCAAACGCCCGGCCCTCGCCGCACAACTCAAGGAAGCGATCAGTCAGGGTGACCTTTCCGAAAATGCCGATTACAGTGACGCCAAAGAACAACAGGCATTTCTGGAAGGACGCATCCTGTACCTTGAAAACCTGCTGCGATCCGCTATCATCATCGACGAAACGGAAGAAAAGGGCGCTCCGGCAGAGGTGCAAGTCGGCGTGGAAGTCACCATTCAAGCAGAAGGCGAGCCGCCAGAGACATACCGCATTGTAGGCGCGGCAGAGGCCGACCCGCGCAACGGTAAAATCTCCAATGAAAGCCCGATGGGAGCCGCCCTGCTGGGTCATCGTAAAGGCGACGTTGTCCAGGTCCAGACGCCGAGCGGACAGTGGGAAGTCACCATCAAAAAAATCACGCGCTGACCGGCGTTTATGCGATGCCATAAAAAAGGAACCTGGGCAATTGGCCAGGTTCCTTTGTGTTTTGTACGCCGCCGTTAGTAGTTCAGCAGCTCAGCCGTATCACCAAAGGCAGCCGATGCATCGGGAGGCTGGGGGTTACCATCCCCACCAGCCGCATTCTCCTTCGACCAGGCCGCGATTTCAACCGTCAACCGCTCGAAGAAACTATTAGGCGGCAGCGGCCCGTCGCCGTATTGCAGATCGACGATTCGCACTTGAACGCGCAGTGTCTGGGTTTCAAGCACCGTCACGCCAGATGGCGTCACCAGCACCGCCTCACCTTTGGGGGCCAGTTTTGTACGCAGCGCCTGGTCGTTGTAGGCGTGTTCGCTCATCAACACCTTGGTTACCGTGCGAATGTCGTTTTTATCAAACAACCAGACCTCTGTTGCCGTCACTTTTTTGGGATCGCCGACGCCAATCGTCTCAGAAATTCCCGCCCCGCACTCGCCCAGAAATTCGCCGGCTGGCGTCTCGATGCTGAACGAATCATCATACAGATCATCGCCGAAAATATACGTGGACATGTATTGGCTGACCGGCGGCACTTCGCCCACAGCGGCAAAATCGGTTTTCTGGTCATCGGCAGCCTTCCTGGCGGCCACGCGCCCGGCATGCATCACACTGCCTGCTGATGCACCCATGCCCGCTGGTACGCCCGCTTGAGCCGGGCCTCTGCCGCTCTTCGCCCACTTCCCGACCGGTACCGCCCAATAGAACGTGAATACCAACGTCAGGATAAAACCAATCACTGCCGTGCCAACCAGGCACGCCAGCGGACCCAATATCCCCCCGAGAAAACCGGTCTTGATCTTATCTGCCTGCTTGCGAGCTTGAGCGCTGTTCTGATCGGCGATAGCCAGCAGCGCCTGGAGCTTATTGGCAAGCTGGGGGTCCGTCGCGCTGTTGTCTTGAATAAGGGTCTGGATCATGTCAGGCGTGATGCCCGCCTCAACGATTTTTCGGCTGGCTTCTTCCGCGTCTCCCGTTGCACTGTACTCGGCAGCGGTCATCTTGATCCACTGGTCCTTGTAACCTTCGGCCAGGTACACCGGTTCGGCATCGCGGAACTTGACGGGCGCGCCCTGGTATGCCCACACCAACCCTATGACCAGTCCCAACAGCACCAAACCCAATCGATAAAGTGATGGAGCAAGAGAGCTTAAAGCGGCCTTTCCGATTATGTTAAACTGACCTACAAGGCGCTTCATCATAAGGTCTAGCCTTTCTCCCGAAGCTGCCACACGGCGTGGTAGCATTACTGTCCACTGAACTGATTCGCTGTGAAGCATTGTACATGAACACACCATGCAAGACAAATCAGTTATCAGCCAAACACTGGTTGCATTCAACCGATCGAATTGGCGTCCAAAAAGAACACGGGCCGCCCGGCAGTGAGCAGCCCATGATCGTTACGCTAGTGGAGTGTCAACACCCGGCGGATTGTGACGGCTTAGCCCTTGACAGAACCGGCCATCATGCCGCGCACGAAGTACCGTTGCAGCGCAAAGAAGATCAGCAAAGGCACCAGCATCGTGATAAATGCGCCCGCCGTCAGCAGTTCCCAGTTCTGCCCCTTCGAGCCGACCATTTCGGAAAGCAGACGCGTCATCACACGGTTTTCCGCCTTCGTGCCCAGGAAAACGAGCGCCACCAACAAGTCGTTCCAGACCCACAAGAACTGGAAAATGGCGAAGGACGCGATAGCAGGCACTGAAACAGGCAGCACCAGACGCGTAAAGGCCGTGAACGGTGATGCCCCGTCAATCGACGCGGCTTCCATCATCTCGCCGGGGATGGTCGAAATGTAGCCATACAGCAGGTAGATCGCCAGCGGCATACCGAAACCGGTATGCGCAAGCCAGATTCCGAGGTAGGTACCATTCAGATCGAGCTTGACATACAATCGCAGCAAGGGAATCAACGCCGTATGCAGTGGCACGACCATCAAGATCACGACAATCGCGAAGAACAAGTCCCTGCCTGGAAACTTCAGCCAGGCGAATGCATACGCCGCGAAAGCCGCAAGCGTGATCGGGATCACGACGGACGGAATCGTCACGAGCAGACTGTTCGTGAAAGCCGTGTTCATGCCTTCGGTGTTCAACACGGCGTCATAGTTATCCAGCGTCCACTGCTTGCGCCAGGCATCCGACCCAAACGTAATCTTTTCAGGCTCACCGCTATCCGTCAGAGCCTGCTGGGCTTCAGCCAGGCGTTGTTCGGCTGACGCGAGACGATCCTGGGCTTGAGCCAGATCATCTA